>SXZT01000038.1 GCA_005787785.1 Actinomycetota bacterium | reverse complement strand
GGTGGTGCGCCACATCGCCGACCGCGTCGCTGTGATGTATCTGGGCAAAATCGTCGAAATCGGGCCCGTCGATCGAATCTACGGCGATCCCAGCCACCCGTACACGAAGGCACTCCTGTCCGCGGTTCCCGTGGCAGACCCGCACAAGGAAAAGATGCGAACCCGCATCACCTTGGAAGGTGACGTCCCCTCACCCGTGAACCCGCCCAGCGGCTGTCGCTTCCGCACTCGCTGTTGGAAGGCCACTGATCGCTGTGCCACCGAGGCCCCGGAACTGACCTTCGGCATCGGGGGGCGGGCGGTTGCCTGTCATTTCCCGGAGGCTCGGGACTAGAGTTCATCGCCGTGCGTGACCTCATCACAATCCTCGCCGTCGTGATCAATGTGGCTTCGATGTTCGCCATGATCGTCGGAATTCTTCTGCACAGTGGCCGCGGCGGTGGCCTGTCCGACATGTTCGGCGGCGGAGGCGGCGCGGCTCTCGGTTCGGCTGCTGCCGAGCGCAACCTCAACCGCATCACGACCGTGTTTGCGCTTGCGTGGTTCCTCACAGTGATCGCTCTCGCAATGCTCCTTGCCGAGTAGAACCGGGACGGTCGCGCTACGGTTGGCGGTTCGTCGAGGCGCAGTTAGGCTTTGAATCCACGTCGAAGTGGCGAAATAGGCAGACGCACCAGCTTGAGGGGCTGGCGCCCGCAAGGGCGTGGGGGTTCAAGTCCCCCCTTCGACACCAGTGTCTAGAGTGTGACCATGCAGGTCACGATCCGTCAAAATCCCTCGTTCGCAGTCGCACGCATCCAGTTGGCCGGGGGTGAGGCCGTACAGGTCGAATCCGGCGCGATGATGGCGATGTCGACGGGTGTCAACCTGGTCGCCAAGGCCGAGGGTGGGGTCATGAAGTCACTGAAGCGGGCGGCGCTCGGCGGTGAGAGTCTCTTCGTCTCCACCTACACGGCGCCGGCCTCGGGTGGTTTCGTCGACGTGGCGGCGCGTCTGCCCGGTGACATGACGGTGCAGACAATCTCGGGCGCAATGCCGCTGTTCATCTCGCGCGGCAGTTGGTTGGCAAATGAAAAGTCGGTCACGCTCGACACCCAGTGGGGTGGCTTCAAGAACATGTTCGGATCCGAAGGTGGCTTCATCCTGCGCGCCGAAGGCAATGGACTCATCGTCTTCGGGTGCTACGGAGGCCTCGAAGAGTGGAACCTCGCAGCTAATGAGAGCATCACCGTCGATTCCGGTCACATGGTGGCCTACGAGTCGTCGGTGCAGATGAACATTCGCAAGGCGACAGGTGGCATCGTGCAGATGTTCAAGAGTGGCGAGGGCCTCGTGCTCGACTTCCAGGGCCCAGGAAAGGTCTGGACCCAAACCCGCAACCCGCAAGAACTGATTGGTTGGATCTCGTCGTTGCTGCCTTCGGGCCAAGCCGGTGGTGGCGGTGTCATCGGCGGCCTCTTGGGCCGGAACTAACGCCGCGTCACTCGTCGCGCCACAGCGCTTCGCGCATCTTCCAGGCTCCGATGACGTTGGCGTCCATGATCCTTGTGATCGTCGGTCGCATCCGTTCGCGCAGTTCGAGTACTCGCGCGGCGCCGACGGCTTCGATGGCGCGGTCCGCGTGGGAGTCCGTGGCGGCTTCGATGGCGCGCTTCGTCGTGCGACCATCGTCGGTCAGAACCAGACGGTCTTCGTTGATCGCAATGATTCCACGGCGCGCGAGGCGATGCTTGGCATCGGCCCAGGCGACGTCGTCCCAGCCCGACACCCGTTGCAACAGGTCCTCCGGCATGGCGCCATCGGCGGCATGAAGAATGTGGCACTCGACCGGATCGATGCCGTGGGCCGCGGTTGCCCGCCAATGTGAGTCGCCACGGTGCTCGCGTAGCACCGTGCACGAATGCCAGAGCCCGGCGTCGGGCGAGTCGGGGTAGGCCTGGTCGAAGCAGGCTGCTCCGATGGGGCTTCCCGCGTAATCGAGGCGGAGGACGAGGTCGCGGGCGATGTGCGCGAGTTCGACTGTCAGCGGCAAAGTTTCGATTCCGGGCACGATGCGCCCGAGGCACGCCACTGCGGCATCGCGGCGGGCGTCGCAGATTCTCTGCGGCTCGGCAATCTTCCAGATCTCGGGAACGGCGGTTGCGACATACGTCGGATTGAACCCGAAAAGGACCGCGGATGCCGTGGTTGTCCCCACGGGACCCATGACCGCGAGACGGTTGGCGAAGTACTGGTGGGGCGGGGTGGTGAGGCCGAGAGTCGTGTATGCGGCGGTTGCTTCGGGCGACCTGTAGGCAACTTGGTGGTAGGGCTCGACCACTCGCCAGAGTTCGCGCGACGTGTTGGGCATGTCGGTCAGAGCACTTGTTTGATGTTGGCGAGAAGATCGCAGTACGAGTCGAGCGCGGGGAAGTGGGGAAACTCACGCTTCACGTTGTCGGGAGCGCGGAAGAGAAAACCGTGTTCGGCCGCCCCCAGCATCGCGGTGTCGTTGTACGAGTCGCCCGCCGCGATGACTCGGTAGTTGAGGGATTGGAAGGCCTCGACCGCGCGACGCTTCTGGTCGTCGAGGCGCAGCTCGAAGTCGACGATGCGATCGTCCTCCACGACGAGGCGGTGACATACGAGGGTCGGCATGCCGAGATGGCGCATCAACGGCCGGCCGAACTGTTCGAATGTGTCCGACAAAATGACCACCTGGGTAATCGATCGCAGCTCGTCGAGGAATTCTCGGGCGCCGTCGAGTGGGGAGAGAGTCGCAATCACCTCTTCGATGGCCGTCATCGTGAGGCCGTGTGCGTCGAGTATCTCCAGCCGCCCTCGCATGAGAACGTCGTAGTCGGGCTCGTCACGAGTCGTGCGTCGAAGTTCCTTGATTCCGGCCGTCTCGGCGACCGCAATCCAAATTTCGGGTACGAGGACACCTTCGAGGTCGAGTGTGACGATCGTCTGAGTCGCGCTACGGGCGAGGGCCATACCGTATTCTCGCATCGGAAGGCGCTGACGGAGGAAAAGTGGACCGCAGAACCAAGATCGTTGCCACGCTGGGGCCGGCATCGGCGTCCGACGAGGGGGTTCGTGCTCTTGTCGCGGCAGGGGCGTCGGTGTTCCGATTGAACTGCTCGCACCTGACGACGGATGGTCTGCGCGAGTCGATCGGCCTCGTTCGTCGTGCGGCACCTTTGGCGGCGGTGCTCGTCGACATTCAGGGCCCGAAGATGCGCTACGTGGGCGAGGCGCGGGATTTGGCGGACGGCGACGAGGTCATTTTCTCGCTGGCGGAGTTGGGCCTCGACGATCTCATGTCGGGTTCGGCCAGTCTTGCCATCGAATCCGGGCAGCGACTGTTGCTTCACGACGGACGGATTTCGTGCCGAATCGTTTCGGTCGATGAGAAGTCGCTGCGTGTGTTCGTCGTCGACGGCGGAGTGCTCAACCGGGGCAAGGGTGTGAATCTTCCGGACACGTCGATTTCGGGTGACCTGCTGTCGGAGAAGGATCGGGCCGACATCACGGTGGCACGCGAACTCGGCGTCGAGATCGTCGCTGTGTCGTTCGTTCAGTCGTCGCTCGATGTCGAACAGGTACGAGCACTGTTCGGTTCGGCCGGTTTGGTCATCGCAAAGATCGAACGTCCACAGGCGCTGGCCGACCTGGATGGGATCCTGGCCGCGGGTGATGGCGTGATGGCGGCGCGCGGCGACCTCGGGGTCGAGATTCCCTACGAGGACGTGCCACCCGTGCAACGACGACTCGCAAGACGGGCCATTGAGACGGGCAAGGTATCGATCTGTGCGACCGAGATGCTCGAGTCGATGATTTCCTCGACGCGCCCGACCCGTGCGGAAGTCGCCGACGTGTCGGCTGCGGTGAGAGACGGCTTCGATGCTGTGATGTTGTCGGGCGAGACCGCCGTTGGCGACGACCCCGCCGGAGCGGTACGGGCGATGGCGCGCATCTGCCGGGGAGCAGAGGCCGACGTCAACCTGCCGAACCTCTTTGCCGATGCAAACCCGGCGACGGCAGCGGTGACGGCGGCGGCAAGCGCCCTCGCCAAGCGCATCAACGCTCATGCGATTCTGGCGCTCACCTACACGGGCTACAGCGCCCGTTTATTGGCCGCCTGTCGGCCCAGTGCCCCTATTCTCGCCGTCACCCCCGATCCCGCGACTGCGCGAATTCTGGTCGCGCTGAGGGGTGTCTTGCCCACCGTGGTCGACCGACCGGGACGCATCGAGGACGCCATTCCGCTTGCTCTGGATGCCGTGCGCGCTGTCGGTTACGTATCAGCGGGCGAGCGTGTCGTGGTGTGTGCCTCGAGAACGAGTCCGCGTTCCGACGCCGACACGTTGTGGCTGCACTCCGAACCCTGAGACGGCGTTCGGCGTCAGACCCAGTCGGTGCCGAAACTTCCGTTGACGGCGACGATCAGTAGCTTCGCACCATCGGGCCCAGCCCACTCGGGTCCGTAGGCATGTCCTTTTGCGACGAATCGCACGTCACCCGGGCGAAAGACCCCTTCGTTTTCGATGTGGAACTCGCCCTCCTTGATGATGTAAAGCGTGTCGGAGGCATGAACGTGCCGTCCGAGCCACGTGTTGGGTGGAAAGGTGTTCTCGAGGACCGTCGGCGTACGGCTGAGGATGCGGACGTGTACCTCGCCCTTGATGTTGGGGTTGGTGGCGATCATCGGCTCGATGTCGTTTGGGTTCGTTCGCCAGACAGTTTCGTTGGACATGCAAAGACGCTACGGCTTGCAGTGCGAGCAAACGAAGTCAGGAGAGAGTGCGGAACCGACGCTGGGTGGCGAGCACGACGAGGACGAGAACGAGCATCGCAGCCCCAGCACCAGAGATCGTTTCGGGCAGGGAATGCAGGTGTCGTGCTGCGTAGCCAATGAGAAGAGCGCCCATCGGGGCGATCCCGACCATCAAGAGACTGTGCACCGACATGACGCGGCCCATCACCTCGGGCGGCGTGTTGCCCTGCAGGAGCGTCTGGTTGAGGTTCAGGTAGAAGCCGCCAGTGAGGCCCCAGGCAAAGAGAATGAGAGCAAGCGTGACGAACGTCGGAGCGGGGCCGATGAGGATCTGAACAGTCGCACCGGTCGTGAGGCCCAGCATGAACCACAGACCCTTTTGCTTCACGCGATGCGAATTGCGCAGCAGCCACATCGAAGTGACGAACTGGCCGAGGCCGAGCACTGTGTAGAGGAAAGTGGCGGATGCGCCGGTTGCGCCAACCTCTTCCCGCGCGAATTGCGGACCGAGAACCATCCATGGCGACATCATGAAGATGACGCTTCCCATCAGCAGAATGAAGAGGGTTCGGATGTCGGGGTGTCGTGCGATGAAGCCAATGCCCGCGGCCAACTCGCTGCGCAGCCGCGGTCGATCCGTGCGCGCAACCACAGCAGGCAACTTGAGTGGTACGAGCGCCAGAAAGCCGGCACCGTATAGGGCCGTCTGGACCCAGAATGCGCCTTCGATACCCCATCTACCGATCGCCGGGCCCGCGATGGCCGGGCCGAGAATGAGCGCCAGGTTCGAGGCGACCACCGAGACGATGATCGCGTTCATAAGGTGCTCTTGCGGAACGAGCGTAGGGACGATCGCCGTGCGGACCGGCTGACCGATGGCAATGAACAAACCGAGAATCGCAGCACACAGGGTTGCCGAACCCGTTGTGATGCGGTCGGTCGACACGAGGACGGAGGTCACGAGAGTAACGACAAAGGCGCCCGTTTGGCTGAGAAACAATAGGAGTCGACGGTTGACGCGATCGGACATGACGCCAACAGGTAGCGAGATGAACAGGGCCGGCAAACCCATCACGAAGAGCAACCGTCCACTGACGTCGGATTTCGAGCCGAGCTCGAGGATCAGCCAGACGAAGGCGAATCGCTGTGTCGACTGAACGAGCATGAAACCGAGGGTGTTGTACCACAGCAGTCGGAACGACCTGAGGCGCAGCACGCCGAAAGCACTCTGCGGTCCCGCCGCGTGATCGGCTTGCGTCACGCTGCTTCTCGTACCGAGTATTTGATTGGCAGTCGCTTCAGCCCGCCAACGAACAGCGTCTTCATGAGCGCGGGCTCGCCGGCAAGTTCGACATGATCGAGGCGGGGGATGAGTTCGGTCAACAGCGCTCGCAGCTCCATCCGTGCAAGCAGGGCGCCCAGGCAATAGTGGACGCCGAAACCGAATGCGAGGTGCTTGTTCGGGCTGCGCGTGACGTCGAAACGATCGGGATTCGTGAACACAGTTTCGTCGCGGTTGGCGGAGGGGTACGACAGGAGGACGCTCTCACCCTTGCGAATCACCCTTCCACCCACCTCGGCGTCCTCACTAGCGTTGCGCATGAAGTGTTTGACGGGGGTGACCCAGCGGATGATTTCGTCGATTGCGGTCGCGATGTGTTCGGGACGGGCCTTCAGAAGTTCGAGTTGACCGGGATTCTCGATGAGCGCGTGCAGGCCACCAGCCATCGAGGCCGATGTCGTGTCGTGTCCCGCCGTGGCGGCAATCACGTAGTACGAGATCGTCTGGATGTCCGTGAGTGGTTGGCCCTCGATCAGAGCGTTTGCGATGACCGATGTGAGGTCGTCACGGGGTTCCTCGCGACGCTGGTGCGTGAGTTCAGTGAAGTAGGCGAAGAAGTCCTGCACGACTGCAATCAGCGCCTCGGGTGTGGACCCCCGACGCAGTTCTTCGTCGGCGTTGCCGAACAGCTCTTGGGTCAGCTTCAACATGCGTGGGTAGTCGGTTTCGGGAAGACCGAGAATCGCAAGAATGACGTTGAGGGGCAGTGGCATCGCGATGTCGCGGGCAAAGTCGCATTCACCACCCATCTCCACCATGCGGTCGACAGAAGCGCGGGCGAGGCCGGACAGACGATCATCGAGTCGGGCGAGGCTCTTGGGGAGGAACCAGTCGGAGGTGATGCCTCGCAGCGCGCGATGTTCGGACCCGTCGACGTGGATCAGGGTGCGGAGCAGGTTGCCGTTCTTGGCCGCGCGCTCGTCGTCGGCCTTCGTTCCGAGCACCGACCGCGGCTCGTTGCGAAAGATGTTGTTGCGCAGTTCGACCGACAGGACGTCTGCATGGCGCGTGACTGCGTGGAATGGGTTGAAGTTGTCGTGGCGGACGAGATGGACAGGGTCTTCCCGGCGCAAAACGGCACACGCTTGGTAAAAGAGATTCTCGTCGGCGTACGCAGCCGGTGTGACAAACACCTGACCGGCTTCCTTGACTGACAACACGTTGCTACCCCCCTGCACGACATTAGTCGGCGGGGTGTGAGCGGTCAGTCGAGTTGTGCGCCCACGCGATGGGGGTCGAGAACGTCGAGGCTTTTGCCGTCGGCGCGCAGGCCCTCTTCGATGTACATGTCGAGCATCTTGTGGAAGTGACGCAGCTTGCCTTCCATGTAGTTCGCGTAGGTCACCGTCTTCTTGCCCGACGACTTGAGTCCCTGTTGCACGAAGGGCACGTTCGACATGTCCTGTTCGAATACGTCGGCGAGACCGGCCATACCGGGTGCTTCGACCCAACGCTGATCACGGCGCAGTTTCGTGGTCGGTGCCGGATCGGGTTTCGGCTCGTTGTCGGGCACGACCACCATGCGGATGACGTCCATGAAGGCAGTGTCGGGTGTGCGGCCCGGGCGCCAGCGATACATGAGTGGCTGGCCGATGCCGGCCCAGGGGGCGAAGGCGGGGAACAGGTGGTAGAGAACAGCGTCGAGAATCTCGGAGTCCGAGTAGTTGTCGAGGTTCGCGCGGAACATTGCCGACATGCGCTCGCGGAACGTTTCGGCAACGTAGGCACGTGCTTCGACGCCCGCGGGCACCTCGGGGCGGGTCTGGTCGGAGTATCCGCGGCTGCGACTGGAGAACGCGACGAACTCTTCGGCGATCGTCTCTTCGGAGAGCGTCTCGAGAATGTGTGGAGACTGCACACCAAAGGGGTTGAAGAAGCGCGACACCTCGGGGTTGTCGGGATAGATCGAGTACTCGCTGTTCTCGTCGCCACAGAACGGCACGATCTGCGGATGGGTAACAAGGACGTGGTAGCCCTCACTGAAGGCCTCCATCAGAACCTTCCAGTTGCATTCGACTTCCTTGACTGCGTGGAACGCCTTGTAACGCTTCGAAAGAGGGAATTCCTTGAAGTGTTCGATCATCTTCGCTGCGTACTCGTCGAAGGGCCTGGCGTTCTGGTCGAAGTTGATGAAGACGAGACCGTCCCAAGTGGCGACCTTCGCCTGGGGCAAACACGTCGGTTTAGAACCGTGGATGAACTGCGGGAAGTCCCACGACCCGGGCACGTTGACGAGGTCGCCCTTGTTGTCCCACTCCCATCCGTGGAACGGACACACGAAGGAGTCGACACGACCTGCATCATCTGTGAGGCGAGTGCCGCGGTGCATGCACGCATTGTGCAGGGCGCGAATTTCGCCGTCCTTGCCGCGGATGATGATGAGCGATTCGTCGGCAACGTCGTAGACCACGTGCGACCCCGGCTCTTTGAGCTCGTCCTCGAGGCAGGCGAACTGCCAGGTTTTCATCCAGACGTACTGCTTCTCGAGTGCAGCGAATTCAGGCGACGTGAAACGCGACTTCGGAACCTCCTCCGAGCCCACATACGGGCTGGCAAAATCGAGGAACGCTTTCGGCACGGGGCGTGTGTCGGTCTTCAAGATGTCCTGGACCTTGGCGCCGCGGGACTGAGAAATTCCCGGATTGTTCTCAATTGCAGTCATGACTGAAGCCTTTCTTGGACGTGCTCTTCCACAAACAAACGTAAACGACCGCTCACGTGCTGCAGCGAGTCGGATGCCACCCTCTTGCCCAAATCGGTGGAATAGGCGGCGTCGAAGGCCTGGCGGCTGTCGAACCACAGCTCGGAAACCCCGTCGTAAGGGAGTTCTGCGTCCCCGTTGAGGCCTGGTGAAACGAGATTGAAGACCAGGCCGCGAAGTCCGGGGAGTTGGCGGGCGAGCAGTGCGTGTTCCTCGAGCCACCAGCGACGAAAGTCCTCGGGGGACTGCTCCGTGCCGCGGGTGAGAAGAATGATTGCCTTGAACATGGTCTGGTGGTCCGGATTCTCGGTGTCAGCTTGGCTTGGTGATGCGATGGCCGGGTCGTCCTCCGATTGCGTACACGAGGGCGACGACGATCTCGTCAGGGTGGGGCGCGTCGTCGATGGCGAAGGACGCCGCGTCCATGTCGTCGAACACCCAGATGTCGTGGCGGTTCGTCACGGGCATGGTGAGTCTGAATCCTGCGGCCGCGACGACCTTTGTCGACGGGATGATGGCGGCACCGCCACCAATGGCCGCGCGAACCGGTGCGCCAAACGTCGGATGGATGAGGGCCGCAGCATGTTCGGCCTCACCGTCCAGTCCGACGATCGCACCCTTTCCGTACGCGGTGATCGTTTCCGGATCCGCCGCGAGCACAGCGAGACAACGTCGCGCGAGCTCGGCCGAGAGTTCAGGAGCGGCGGAGATGAGGGGCGAGAGGTCCTCGACGTGGCGACCTGCGAACGGGTTCATCACCACCGCCGCCGCGACAGCTCGAACCGACGCCGTTGGGAGGGGGCGCCCGAAGAGCGAGACCGTCTCCTCGCGCGACGAGAACCACTTGCGGACCGAGAGTGTCGACATCCACGAAAGAGTACTTTGTCAATCGTGGGACAAAGAGTTGACACCTGGCGGAATTGGGCCGGCAACCAGCATGCGCGCCCGACGTCGTGGCGGGTCGTCCGTTCCGCCTCAGAGGTTCGCGAAACCGTCGTACGAGCTCTTGGCGACGACAGGCGCGTAAAGGTCATTGGTTCCGGCCACAGTTTCACGGCAACCGCAGTTGCCAACGACGTCCTCGTGGACCTGCGTGAGATGAAGGGTGTCGGACGCGTCGAACGTATCGATGATTCAGTGGGCGAGGTCGAGGTCGAAGGTGGTGTGACGATCGCCGACCTGAACGACGGGCTTGCGCGGCAGGGTTGGGCACTTGCGAACCTCGGCGACATTGCGTATCAGTCGATTTCCGGGGCCATCTCGACTTCGACCCACGGGACGGGCGCAGGATTGACGGGAATCGCCGGCCAAGTTGTTGGGATCAGCCTGATCGACGGCACGGGTGCGGAGAGGCGCTTGACCGCGGCCGACGGCAGTGCGTTCCGTGCCGCCGTCGTTGGAGTTGGATCGCTCGGCATCATCACCTCGGTGCGGTTGCGTGTGGTGCCCGCATTCGTGCTGACTGCAGTGGAAACGCCGATGCGCCTCGACACATTGTTGTCATCTCTCGATGAACACGTGTCGACGAACGATCACTTCGAGTTTTTCTGGATCCCGCATACGGGCTGGGCGATCACGAAGCGGAACAACCGAACCGACGATCCCGCAGTGCCGATGCCTCGGATGCGTGAATGGTGGCAGAAGTCTTTCCTTGAAAACACCGCTTTCGGCATGGTGTGTCGGGTCGGGCGTGCCGTTCCCTCGCTGGTCCCTCGGCTCGCGACCGCCCTCCCGAGTTCGGGGCAGGTGTCGTATTCGAACGCCAGTCACAAGGTGTTTGCCAGCGCACGGCGAGTGCGTTTCATCGAGATGGAGTATGCGATTCCCCGTGCCGCGTGCGCCGAGGCACTGTCGCGCGTGCGCGCGATGATCGACAAAAAGGGGTTTCGCATCAGCTTCCCCGTCGAAGTTCGCTTCACCGCCCCAGACGACATCTTGCTGTCGACTGCCCACGGCCGCGAGACCGCGTACATCGCGGTGCACATGTTCAAGGGAACACCCTTCGAGGAGTACTTCCGAGAAGTCGAAGCGATCATGCGTGACTACGGCGGGCGTCCCCACTGGGGAAAGATGCACTTTCTCGGGGCGAAGGATCTGGCGCCGCTGTATCCCGAGTGGGGCAAGTTCCTCGACGTTCGCCGCTGTTTCGACCCGCACGGGGTCTTCGTGAACGACTACGTGAGTCGTATTTTCGGCCTCTCCGACTAGTGTCGCCGCATGGCAAGCGTGGCGATTCCCTCCGACGTGACAGAAGTGACCTCGACCTGGCTGGAGGCAGCCATCAAGGCCGGTGGCAAGGCCGAGATTGGGGCGATTGGATCGATCAAACTCGTGCAGATCGGCGAGGGGATCGGCGTCATGGGCGAGATCTACCGCGCAGAGATCGATTACGCGAGCGGTACCGGTCCGGCTTCGGTCGTGGTGAAGTTGCCGTCACGCGCTGACGCCAACCGCGAGCAGGGCATCTCGCTCGGGATGTACGAGGCTGAGGTCAACTTCTACGCGAAGTGTGCAGACCGCACGGTCGCATTCGTACCGAAGGCCTACTTTGCCGACATTCAGTCGGGCACCGCGAACTTCGTCATCGTGATGGAGGACATGGGTGACTTGTCCATGGTGTCTCAGATCGAGGGCATGTCCGACGCGCAAACCATTGCAGCGATCGACTCTCTTGCAGCCATTCACGCGAGCTGGTGGGGCAAGGCCGACGACCCGGCCATTGCATGGGCACCGAGCACCGTCCACGAGCGCATCCAGACTTTCGCTCAGATGTGGCCCGCTCTCTGGCAGATGTTCCAGCCCAACTTCGGCAACATGCTGTCGGAAGAGGGTTTGGCTCTCGGCGAGTGGATCTCGACGAACTATTGGCGTGCCTGCGAGGAATTTTCCACGGCGCCGTGGACGATGCTGCACCTCGACTACCGGGTCGACAACCTGATGTTCGACGAAGATCGCGTGGCCGTCATCGATTGGCAAAGCCTTGGCCGCGGTCCTGCTGCGTACGACCTTGCGTATCTGCTCGGGGGTAGCGTGTCGGTTGAGGTTCGCCGCAAGAACGAGGATCGGTGGATCAAGTACTACCTCGAAGCGCTGCGCAAGGGTGGAGTCGTCTACGCCGCCGAATCCTTCATGCGCGACTACCGGTTGGCCAATGTGATCGGTGGAACCTCGACTGCCGTGCTCACCGGTGCGACCTTCGACCTCGGCAACGAACGCGGAAAGCAACTCATTGCATCGATGGCGGAGCGTCACTTTGCGGCAGCCGTCGACTCAATGGGTCGCGAACTGTTCGATTGATTGGTGCGTTCGGCTGATCGGCTCGACCGGTCAGGACGGGAGACAGATGTCCTGGGGTCGCACCGGTGTACGCACGATGTCGCGTCCGGTCGCGTTGCGGATTGCCGCAACGATCGCAGGCGTGACCGAAATACACGGTGGCTCACCCACGCCTTTTGCACCGAGAGGAGCGAGGGGTTCGTACTCTTCGATGGGAATCGCAACGACGTCCGGCGCGTCGAGGGTCGTCGGCAGGAGATAGTCGGTGAAACTCGGATTTCTGACGACTCCGCGATCGACAACTATTTCCTCCATCACCGCGAGCCCGAGACCCTGCGCAATACCGCCTTCGATTTGACCCAGCAGCGCGAGCGGGTTCAACACCTGACCGACGTCTTGTGCCGTTGCAATTTGCACGACCTTGACCAGTCCCAGTTCGGTGTCGACATCGACCACGGCACGGTGCGCGACGAATGCGAACGCGACGTGGCAGTTCCCCTGGCCGTTTTCGTCGAGTTCCTCGGTTGGCCGATGACGGTGCAGAAAGGTCTGCTCGATGCGGAGCCCTTTGCTTGCTTCTGCGACCGGCATGCGCAGCGGACCGAGCGTGTCGACGATTTCTGTTCCCTCGATGACGAGCTGAAGTGGATCGAGGTTGTGGAGGTGGGCCACGTGTTCAAACAGCCTCTCTCGCACCAGGCGGCATGCGCCGTCCACTGCGCCGCCGCTCATCCACGTTTGTCGGGAGGCCGAGGTCGATCCCGCGGATCCGATTTGAGTGTCGATCGTGTCGAGAACGACGGTGTCGACACCGAGGACCGTGCGGGCGATTTGTTGTGCAAGGACAACGAAACCCTGCCCCACCTCTGCCGTGGCAAATTTGAGCGTCGCGACCCCATCGACGAGCGTGCAGCGGGCTTCGGCCGAATCGTCGAAACCTTCGGAGTACATCAGGTTCTTGATCGAGACACCCCAGCCGATCCCTCGACGGATGTGGGAGGGGTCGGAGGTGCGACCCGAACCACCGGGTAATTCGAGCGAACCCGTGCCGTACTGCGCGTCGGCTGGCAGGGGAATTGCATCGGTTTCACGAATGCAGCGTGCAACGGGGGCGACGCTGTCGACGACCTGCCCGGTGAAGAGCTTGTCACCCGTTTTCATCGCGTTGCGAAGTCGTATTTCGACGGGTGACAGGCCCAGAGCCGCAGCGAGTTTGTCCATCTGTCCTTCGTGTGCGAAGCAGGCCTGCACCACGCCGAAGCCCCGCATTGCTCCGCACGGTGGATTGTTCGTGCGTGTCGCCCATGCATCGAGGCGCGAGTTGTCGCAGGCGTACGGTCCCTGAAGGTGGGTGATTCCGTTGATGAGCACCGCTGACGAGGTCGAGGCGTAGGCGCCACCATCGAGTTTCATCCAACCCTCGACCTTGACCAACTTTCCGGCGCGGTCCGCATGGTGGCGGAGATGGATGCGTCCGGGGTGTCTGTGGACGTGCCCAAAGAAACTTTCCTCGCGGCCGTACTGGACCTTCACCGGGCGTCCGGTGCGCAATGCGAGGAGACAAGTGTGGACCTGCAGGGAGATGTCCTCGCGTGCGCCGAAGGCTCCGCCGACGCCGCCGAGAACAAGTCGAACCTTCTCGGGTGCAAGGTCGAGACAGTCGGCGATCTGTTTGCGGTCCTCGTGAAGCCACTGTGTTGCCACGACCAGCTCGACTCCCGCTCCGCCCGGATCGGGATAGGCGAGTGCGGCTTCGAGACCGAGAAACGCCTGGTCCTGCATGCCGATGTCGTAGGTTCCCTCGACGACGACGTCGCCCATGACATCCGGGTTGCCCGAGACGATTCGTTGGTGACGAAAGACGTTGCCGTCGGGATGAATCGCCGGGGTCGCCGGATCGATGGCGGCGTCCATATCGGAGAGCACCGGAAGCCCCTCGTACACGACCTTGATCGCAGCGATGGCGCGGCGGCAGGTCTCGGGATGGTCGGCCGCCACGGCCGCGATCGGCTCACCCATGTAGCGCACCACGTCGCGCGCAAAGACGGGTTGGTCGGAAGCAATGAGTCCGTAGGTCGCTTTTCCCGGCACGTCGTCGGCAAAGATGATCGCCTCGACTCCGGAGATCTTCCATGCTTCGGACGGATCGATCGACACGATCCGTGCATGGGGATGGGGCGAACGCAACGTTGCTCCCCAGAGCATGTTTTCGGCCTGGAAGTCAGACGAGAACGCGAAATTTCCCTGCGTCTTCGCCACCCCGTCAGGACGCAGGGCCGACGTACCGAGAACGCCACGATTCCTCGTGCGTGTCGAGGAGGGGGTGTTCTTCACTTGCCGGCTCCCTTGCGAATTGCGACGACTGTTTCGACGGCCGCAAAGATGCGGCCGTATCCGGTGCAACGACAGATGTTGCCCGAGAGTGCTTCCTTCACTTCGATTGCGGACGGGTCGGGGTTGCGGTCGAGGAGGTGGTGCACTGCGACGATCAGGCCCGGCGTGCAAAAACCGCACTGCACCGCACCATGCTCGACGAATGCCTTCTGCACATCGGTTGGTGCTCCGTCGGCAGCGAGACCCTCGACGGTGACGACTTCGCTGTCGGTGGCCGTTGCGGCGAGAACGAGGCACGAGCAGACGGCATCGCCGTCGAGGAGAACCGTGCAACTCCCGCACTCACCTTGCTCGCAGGCCCCTTTGCTGCCCATCAGCCCGAGACGTTCGCGCAGGACGTACAGAAGACTCTCGCCGACCCATGAGTCGCGAACCTCACGTTTCTTGCCGTTGACCACGAGTTCGTAGAAGCCTGTCGTGTCGTTCATTTCGTGCTCCGGATGTAGAGGCGGCGCGCAAGGGTCTGGATTGCATGGCGGCGGTACGCCGAGGTGGATCGATGATCGTCGATCGGGCGTGCTTCGGCTGCCACTCGGCGTGCGAACTCAGACGCGATGTTTTCGTCGTTCGGTAGTGTCGCCGCGGCATCGACCTGTCCGGTGAGCCACGATTCGGCTTCGCGCGCGCGAATGATGGTGGGGCCCACGGCACCAAGAGCGATGCGAACCGACGCCGTGTTGCGGTCATGCACGAAACAGACGCTCGCGACGGAAATGACCATCGCGTTGCGTACGCCCACTTTTGCGTAATCCTGATATCCCCGGGTCGGTACTATCGACACCGATTCGATGATCTCGTCGGCGAGACGTGAGTTTCTCTTCACGCCGACCATGAACTCTGCGAAGGGAACGGAGCGAAGTCCGCGCGGCGACCTGAGATTCACGTCGGCGTCGAGGGCGGCAAGTACGGGAAGGCCATCCCCTGCCGGTGAACAGGTGCCGAGGTTGCCGCCGAGTGTGCCCGCAGCCCGGATCTGCGGTGAACCAACCGTTCGGGCGGCAGCCGCGAGCGCCGGCAGGGCATCTGCGAGCGGCCCGGTCTCCATACGGGAATAGGGGACGCCGGCCCCTATCTCGATGCGCTCGGAAGAGACCCGGTAATCCCGGAGGGATTCGACACGGCGGAGTCCGATGACGGTTTCGGGCTTGAGATGGTTGAAGTTGACTTCGACCATCGTGTCGGTCCCACCCGACAGCAGGCGTGCTCCGGGATTGTCGGCAAGGAGGGCGACGGCCTCGTCGACGGTGGTCGGCATGTGCACGCTCATTCGGGACTCCAACCGCTGAAGGCATCGATCATCGCCTTGACGTCGCCGAGCGGATACAGAATGGGGCACGTGCAGCCGTTGCGCATGTAATGAGCAACCTGTCGTCTGGCATCCTCGGGCGTTCCACTGGCCGTCAACATCTGCACGATCTCGTCCGGAACCAGTTTCGACGCTGCGACCACCTGTTCGTGCGTGGCCGGCCATGTAAGAACTTCGCCGACCCTGTCGAGAAGACTCTGCGGAACGCCTGATGCTTTCATGATGTGCGGTTGCTGCCCGAGGTATTGGGTGACCATGAGCCGCGCCATGTCGAGGGCGGTCTTGCGGTCCTCGTGCACGCTGCACACGACGAGCTGCGGTCGGTCGATGTCATCGATAGACCGTCCGGCCTTCGCCGCACCACGTTCGAGTGCCTCGATCGCCTGCTGGTTGTAGTCGGGGGACACCAGGTAGTTGAGGACCGCACCGTCGGCGATTTCGCCGGTAAGTTCCATCATCTGGAGGCCCGTCGCCCCGATGTAGATGGGCACCTCCTTCGGTCGTCGCTCCTGGTAGACGTAATCGAGTTCGACCCCATCGAGATGAACGAATTCCCCGTGAAAAGTGACCGTCTCGTTGGCGAGCAAGCCGCGCACAGCAGTGACGATCTCGCGCATCGCGCGCAACGGCTTGGCTCTCGTGATTCCGACTTTCTGGGCAAGCGGATCCCACCATGCACCGATACCCAGGATGACGCGCCCCGGTGCAAGGTCGTCGAGGGTCGAAAACGTGGCAGCCAGGCGCGCCGGATTGCGGCTCCAACAGTCAACGACACCGCTGCCGACCTTGATGCGGTCGGTCACGGACGCGAAAGCCGCCATCGGAACCGTCGCTTCGCGGACGAGACGACTTTCGGCTTGCCACACCGCATCGAAGCCTTTCTGCTCGGCGTACTTGACGAACTCCATTCCCTCGCGGATGCGGTGCGCATCCTGAAGATAGAGAGCGACTTGCGCAATTTTCTTCTCGGTCATGCGGCAAGCCTTTCGTGGAGACGGTCTGCCTGTTCGGCGGCCTTGCATCGAATCTCTTCGAGATCGAACGAAACCGGTCGCGCTTCTTTCACGACTGGCTTGCCGTCGATGGAGACTTCGAGGGGCCGCGTGCCCGTGCTGAAAGCCAGGTGCCACGGACTGTCCATGTGGTCGTAGTTCCATACGACTAAGTCGTCGCGCGATTGTGGTGCCAACACCCAGCCGTTGGTGAGCCAAGCCCAGGCGGTCTCGGGTGAGAAGCCGATGTCGTCGCTGCGACCGGCAACGTAAGCCAGGCGGAACTCTTCGGCCATGTCGGCCCCGATCCCGTCGGTGCCGAGGACGACATTGTTGGGGAACCGGGCGGGCCGCGCGTAGCCAACGGAGTTGTTCATGTTGGAGCGGGGATTGTGAACGATCGTCCCGGGGAGCCGGTCTCGTAGACCGACACAGTGCACGAGAAGCCAGTTGTCGCGCGCAAGTCGGCCGAGACGGCCGGGAGCACTGTTGTCGTCGGGTCCCTCGGCAACATGCACGTGGACGCCCACGCCCGTTCGCTCCGCGAGGTCAGCCGCTGCGGCGATGGTCTCATCGGAGCACGTGAATGAAGCATGAATGCCGACCATCGCGGGCCGCCCCGAGTTGATGTAGCGCTCGCACTCGTCGAGACCACGACGGGCTCCTTCGGACATTGCGTCCCGTGGTGAGACGTCGACGAGGCGACCGTCGTTCGACCATCGATCCGTCACGCCGTAACTTGGAATGACGCGAACCCCAACAAGTGCGCATCCTGCCGCGATGGCGTCGAGCGAACCTTCGATGCACGAGGGGGACTCGTGGTGGTCGATGATTGTCGTCGTTCCTGCGAGCACTGCTTCAGCGGCGCCCAATGCCGCGGACCAGTAGATGATGTCGAGGTCGAGCGCAGCATCGAGTCGCCACCACACCTGCCGTAGCACGGACAGAAAGTCGCAAGGCGCCTCGGGAGGGGCCGGCATGCCACGCGCAAGCGCGCTGTAGAGGTGATGGTGTGCACAGACGAGCCCACCCGTGGTGTTGCCCATCAGTCGGCGTCTCCCGCGTCGGAGGCGGCACGCATCGGGAGTTGGTTGCGCCACTGGCCGTCGACTTCGTGGAGTGCGGCTGCGACGGCACCGGCGGTGGGAACGAGTCCGATTTCGCCGACACCCTTGATGCCGTACGGCGAATTCGGTTGCGGGGACTCGACGAGGATCACGTCGATGACGGGCACGTCCTTCGCGCGCAGGATTCCGAGAGAGCGCAGAGTCATGTTGGTGGGAAACCCGGTCTGCGGGTCGGAAGGGAAGTCTTCGGTCAGCGCGTAGCCGAGCCCCATGTGGACGCTGCCTTCGATTTGACCCTCGCACAGCGTCGGATTGACCGCACGCCCAACGTCGTGAGCAGCAAGAACACGTTCGATCTTTCCCGTCTCGCGGTCAGCGATCACAAGTTGCGCTGCGTATCCGAACGTCGAGTGAATGGTCGGGTTCTCCACGCCCGGCTCGCCGAGCTTGGTCGTCCAGTCCACGCGATATTCGCCCATGTGGTCGACGTCGGGGGCACAGTCCTCCGCGCGGGCGGTGAGGCATGCCGCGCGAACGGCGCCGGCCCCCATCAAGGTTCCGCGCGAGCCGGTCGTCTGGCCGAGTCCGAGCTCGCGCGTCGTGTCGACAATGACACGAACACGTCCTGGGTCGACCCCGAGTTCCTCGACCGCCACCTGGAGGGCGACGGTATTGATGCCCTGACCCATCTCTGTCCATCCATGACGAACTTCAATGTCGCCGCTGCTGTTGAAGCGCACCACGGCACGGGTTACTTCCTTGAAACCGTTGCCAAGGCCGGAGTTCTTCAGTCCGAGTCCGACACCGACCGCCTTGCCGGCGGCGTGAGCGGCGTCGTAGGCGTCCTTCACCGCATCCAGACAGATCTCGGCACCGAGGCAACCGTCGTCCATGATCTGACCGGGGCCCCATACGCGGCCTGGTTTGATCACGTTGCGCTTGCGAATTTCCCACCCGGTGATGCCGACTCGTTCGGCGAGACGATCGAGGACCCCTTCCATGGCGAACTGTGCCTGGTTCGCACCGAAGCCGCGGAAAGCACCGCACACGGGGTTGTTGGTGCGGGCGGCAACCGCTTGCACGTCGATGTTCGGAACCTCGTAGGGCCCGCTTGCATGGCCGGCCATGCGCTCGAGGACCTTCATCCCGACGCTTGCGTAAGCGCCGCTGTCTCCGATTGCGCGCACGCGCAACGCCGAGAGCCGGCCTTCGGTATCGCAGGCTGCCTCGTAGGTCATGGTGATGGGGTGTCGCTTGGCGTGGATTCGCAGACTCTCTTCGCGCGACAGCGTGCATTTGACCGGTTTGTCGAGGAGCCATGCTGCAAGGGCCGCATGAGCCTGGTTGCTCATGTCTTCCTTGCCCCCGAACGCACCTCCGTTCGTCACCAGTTCGACGGTAATTGACTCGTTGTCGACGCCGAGAACGCGAGCGATGTCGTTGCGATCGTCCCAAATACCTTGGCCACCCGAGTACACGTGAAGGTGTCGGCGACCATTGCGCACCGAGGGCACTGCGAGCGTGGACTCGGGTTCGAGGAACGCATGCTCGATCCGTTGCGTCTTGAAGGTTTCGGTGACGACGTGGGTCGAATTGGCAATTGCGGCATCCACATCTCCGCGTGAGTAGGAGCTCGTGGACAAAACGTTGTCGTCGGTGCCCCACACCGCGACTTCGCTGTCGTTGATCGCCGCGGCGGCGTCCGTGATCGGTCGGAGGGGTTTGTAGGTGACCTGCACCAATTCTGCGGCCTCACGGGCAGCGATGCGGTCGTTCGCCACGACGATCGCGAGCACGTCGCCCGCATACGACGTGCGTCCACCCACGGGGATCATGACCGGCCAGTCCTTGTGAATGATCCCTACTCGAAGTTCACCGGGGATGTCGTCCGCGGTGTGGACGGCGACGACCCCGGGGTGGGCTGCGGCCGCAGAGGTGTCGATCGTGACGATGTCAGCCCGCGCATGATTGGTCAGATGCAACGCCGCATGCAGCATGCCGGGTAACCGAATGTCGTCGACGTAGCCACGATCCCCGAGAGCAAGCTCGTCTGCTTCGTACTTGGTTCCCCGACTGCCGATTCCTCCGCACTGCTGCCGAACGGGAATGTTGTTTTTGGCGACCGCGTCGATGGCTTCGAGAATTTTTACGTATCCGGTGCATCGACACAGATGTGCTCCGAGATGACGCGCCATGTCAGTGGATTTCAGCGCCGCACCCTTTTTGTCGATTTGGGCTTTTGCGCGTACCACGATTCCGGGAATGCAAAAACCGCATTGAAGACCGCCGCACGCCGCAAAAGCCGAGGCGAACCTCTTGCGTTCGTCGACTGCAAAGCCCTCGAGCGTCGTGATCTCTGCTCCGGAGATTTTCGTCAATGGTTGTTGGCAACTGACGACGGCCTTGCCATCGACGAGGACCGTGCAGCAACCGCATTGGCCCGAGGGTGAGCAGCCGTCCTTCGGGGACGTGATGTCGAGTTCGTCACGCAGCGCGCTGAGCAAATGGGGATGACGGGCGCTGACCATGACGGGCGTGCCGTTGACCGAGAAGGCGACCGTGTCGCTCGTCAAGTTGTTCGCCATCTTTTGTGCCCACCTCCAGGGGAGGCCCCGCGAAAGGGCCACCCTGGAGGCATTTTACATTTTGTCAAAGCAAGACGGCGTCAGTCCTCGAGGACGACTCCCCGCTGGGCGGTGATGGGACCGTAGACCTCGGGACGCCGGTAGCGGTCGAAGTCGAAGAGGGTGCCCTTGTACTTGGCGCACCAATCGAGGTCGCAGCGTGCCACGATCAACTCGTCGCCGGTGGTGTACGCCTGGGCGACGATCTGCCCCGATGGCGCGATGATGGCCGACTGGCCGAGGGAGTCGACGCCCTCTTCGATGCCACCCTTGGCCACGCCCACGACCCAAGATCCGTTTTGGTACGCCCCGGCCTGCATCACGAGGGAATTGTGGAAGCCCTGCAGGATGTCCTGGCTTGGGTCGGGAACGTAATGGATCGGCGTGTTGTACCCACAGAGAATGATCTCGACACCCTTCAGGCCCATGACGCGGTATGACTCGGGCCACCGCCGGTCGTTGCAGATCATCATTCCCACGCGGCCTCCGAACGCCTTCCAGACGCCGAAGCCCTCGGGGCCGGGCTCGAAGTAATACCTCTCCGCATGCTGAAAGGGGCGGTCGGGTTCATGGTGCTCATGGCCCGGGATGTGGACCTTGTGATAGCGCCCGACGATGGAACCGTCGCGCTCGACGAGAATCTGCGTGTTGAAGCGGTGGCCGTCGTCGGTCAATTCTGCGTAACCGAGGGAGAAGCCGATCTTCATTTTCTTGGCTGCGTCAAACAGCGGTTGCGTCTCCCGCGAAGGCATCTCACGCTCGTACCAGCGGTCGGCTTGTGAGATGTCGTCGACGAACCAACGCGGAAAAAATGTGGTGAGCGCAAGTTCGGGAAACACCACGAGGTCACAGTCGTTGCGCGAACCCTGTTCGAGCAGGGCGACAAGTCGAGCGACTGCCTCCGCGCGAGCGTGCTCCTTTTGGATCGGTCCCATTTGGGCGGCGCCGACTGTGACGATTCGGGACATTTCAGAATTCCATTTCCGTGAGATCGAGCATGACGCGAAGCAGGACGTTTGCCCCATCGACGAGTTGGTCGGGTTCGGTGTGTTCGCGGGCATTGTGGCTGATGCCGTCCTTGCTGGGGACGAAGATCATTGCGCTGGGACAAAAGCGGGCAAGCATTTGCGCATCGTGGCCCGCGCCTGACGGCAGGCGCTTTACTCGGGTATCGACCTCCCGCGCACGGCGCTCGACCAGTGCGATCACACGCTCGTCGAACGTGACGGGTTCGAATCGCGCCAACTGGCGCTTCGTGATGGAGACACCTTCGTCCTGCTCGATCTGGAAACAGAAAGTGTCGATGAGATGCTCGGCATCGCGCAGCGTGTCCTCGTCGGTGTTGCGAACGTCGAGGGTGATCGTCGCGCGGGCAGGAATAACGTTGATCAGATTCGGGTGCAGGTCGACCTTGCCGACTGTGCACACCTGGTCGCCACCGAAACGCTCGGCTATGTCCCGCAGATAAACCGTCATCATCGCCGCAACGAATGCGGGATCTCGACGGAGATTCATGGGTGTGGTTCCCGCATGGTTGCTCTGGCCGACGATGGTCAGTTCCTGCCATGAAATACCCTGCACGCCGGTGACGGCTCCGAACGCTCGGTCCTCCGCCTCAAGTACAGGACCCTGCTCGATGTGCAATTCGACGAACGCATGGGGTGCAGGTCCGGGGCACGGGGCGGCGCCGGCGTATCCGATTCGGACGAGTTCGTCGCCGAGACGTTTTCCGTCGATCGACTCGATGTCGAGCGCCTCTTCGAGCGCGAGGCCGCCGACGTACACGAGACTGCCGAGCATGTCGGGAGCAAAACGTGCTCCTTCTTCGTCGGTGAAAATCGCGACGCACAACGGACGATCGGGGGTGATGGAAAGTTCCTTGCACGTCTCGATGACCTCGAGTCCTGCAAGAACACCGTAATTACCGTCAAACTTTCCTCCGGTGCGCACCGTGTCGATGTGCGAACCGGTCATAACCGGGGCGCCGACGCCGACGTTCCACGTGCCGAACACATTGCCGATCGCGTCGACCACCACGTCGAGGTCAAGTTCGTGCATCCACGACACGACGAGATCACGGCCGGCTTTGTCTTCATCGGTGAGGGCGACGCGGCAGCAACCCCCGTCTCCCGTCGAGCCGATCTCGGCGAGTGCGTCGAGGCGCTGGAGCAAGCGGTTGCCGTTGATGTGCGTCGAACCAAGCGAAGGCGAGTTGATTGAAGTCATGGAGAGTCTCTGACCAAGATTACGGACTGGACGACCCGGGTAATGGTGACCCCAATCTGACGGTGACTAGTTTGGCTCCATGCAAATAGACCGCAGTCGTCTCGCGGTGCTCCATGTCGCGGAACTGGCGCGATACGACGAATCGCACCCCAGGTCCCGCGAATTGGCGCGGGAAGCGTCGCGCAGTCTGCTGTCGGGTGTGCCCATGCCGTGGATGACGCGCTGGCCGGGGTCGTTTCCTCTGACGGTGGCGGCTGCCGAGGGAAGCCGCTTCGTCGACGTGGACGGCATCGAGTACGACGATTTCTGTCTCGGCGACACCGGCGCCATGACGGGTCACGGTCTGTCCGCCGTCGCGGACGCTCTCCACGCCCAAGCCAAGCGCGGCATCACGACGATGCTCCCGTCGCTCGATGCAACATGGGTTGCCGACGAACTCGCCCGACGATTCGGTCTGCCGAAGTGGCAAATGGCGCTTTCAGCCACCGATGCCAATCGCTTCGTTCTGCGTCTTTCGCGGATGCTCACAAAGAGACCGAAAATCTGCGTGATGGATTGGTGCTATCACGGAACTGTCGACGAAACGCTCGCGATTCTCTCGAGCCTTGGTGGTGTCGTCAGTCGACCGGGCGCAATCGGTCCGCAAGTCGACCCAAATCTCACGACACGGGTGGTTCCGTTCAACGACATTCGTGCTCTCGAGCGCGCCCTGGCGCATGGTGACGTCGCGTGCGTCTTGATGGAGCCCGCCCTCACGAACATTGGAATCGTGCTGCCCGAACCCGGCTATCTCGACGACGTTCGTCGGGTGACACGCGAGGCGGGCACACTGCTCGTCATCGACGAGACCCATACGATCTGCGCGGGCCCGGGTGGGTGCACTGTCGAATGGGGCCTCGAGCCGGATTTCTTCGTTATCGGCAAACCCATCGGGGGCGGCATGCCCGCGGGTGCGTACGGTATGTCGTCTGATGTTGCGTTGCGGCTGGAGAATGCACTCGGCGGGGACGACGTCGACGTATCGGGGATCGGTGGCACTCTCACTGGCAACGCGCTTTCGCTGTCCGCGATTCGCGCGACGCTGTCATCGACCCTCAGGGCGCAGGACTTCGAGCGAATGATTCCCCTTGCAGAGATGTGGACCGACGGTGTTCGCAGTGGCTACGAATCGGTAGGTTTGGCGTGGCACGTACAGCGTCTCGGCTGCCGGGCTGAGTACTGGTTCTGCCCACCGCCGAGGACCGGCGCGCAGGCGGCCGCGGCAGTCGACCACGAACTGGATGCATTCATGCACCTCTTTGCAATCAACAGGGGAATTCTCATGACTCCCTTTCACAACATGGCGCTCTTTTCGCCTGCGCACACCAAGGATCAGGTCGAGCGGCACACCGCGGTCTTCGCAGAGGCCGTCCACGCGCTGACGGTCTCCTGACGCGTCGATGGTTTTGAGTGTCCGATGATCGGTTTCCTGGGTGCGGGCGACCTTGTGCTGCTAGCTCTGATCGTGACAGCCGCCGCCTGTGCCCAGATGGTGTCGGGTTTTGGCTTTGCCCTGATGGCGGTTCCGTTGATGGGTCTCGCCATCGATTTGAAAACCGCCGTCGTGGTGTCCACGATCTGCGGGACTGCCTCGAACACTTACCAAGCAATCAATGACGGACACCACCGCGACGCGAGGCTCGTGAGGCTCCTGACGGTCGCCTCGTTTCTCGGCATGCCATTGGGTCTGGTGATCTTGGACCGTGTCGACACCGACGTGTTGCGGGTCGGCATCGGGGGTTTCGTTCTCGTGGCGTTGGTGGCGGTCGTCAGATCGGACGTCGCCACGCCAGTCGGTGGAAAGACACTCGAAGGACTGGCCGGATTCGTGTCAGGGGTGCTCGCAACATCGACGTCCACCAACGGTCCGCCTCTCGTGCTGCTGCTGCGATCACGGGGATTGTCGCCCGAGGTTTTTCGAGCGACCATCAACACGGTCTTCAGTATCGTTTCGTTCGTCAGCATCGCGATGTATGCGATCGGGGGGAAACTGACCGGGGAAGCGCTTGTCAGCATGCTCGTGGCCGTACCCGGGCTCGGAATGGGCATGTACATGGGCGCCCGACTGCGGGGTTTGGTGTCGCCCGACGTGTTCTGGAGAATCGTGGCTGCGCTCTTGGCGGCAACCGCGATTAGTTCGATCGTGTCAGGACTGTTGTAGAAGTTCAGCGTCCGGGACCGAACCACTCCATCCAGGCCTCCTTGTCGCGTGTTCTGAACACGTAATTCGACGTGCGGACCATCGACATCGGCGCGCTGGGCGGTGCGGAATATTGGTGTCCGGGAAAAACCGTCGTCTGGTCGGGGAGCCGCGCCAACGTCTGGAGACTCTCGTACATCTGCTCGGCGTCGGAACCCGGCAGGTCCGTGCGTCCACATCCGTCGAGAAACAGTGTGTCCCCGGAGATGAGACAGCCACAGGCGAGGAAACACTGACTGCCGGGGGTGTGACCCGGGGTGTGAACGAATGTGATGTCGACCTCGCCGATCGTGAGAGTGTCACCGGCAGAATGGGCGACGAGATGGGACTTGTCCACCTCGGTCGTTCGAATGACCCATGGGACTTCGGCCTCGTTGACATGGATCGGCACGTTGTGTGTCTCGAGCAGATGAGCTATCCCGTCGATCCGGTGACCCATCATCGAGCCGCCGATGTGGTCGGGGTGGTAGTGCGTGGCGAGGACACCCGTGAGCGTCATTCCGTCGGCTTCGATCACAGCAAGCAGCTCGTCGACGGCATACGCGGGATCGACGATGACGCATTCACGGGTCGCACGGTCGCCCAGCAGGTACACGTAATTCACCATCTGCGCCGCGAGACCGTTGCGTACCGCGAAGTCCCTGCCCGACAGCAGCTGACGGAAATAGAACCTGTCATCGACGATCATGAGGACAGGTTATGGCGTACCCTGACGTACCTGATGAACGGTGACACGGCGGGCCCGGGCTCGGGTGATCGAATACTGGTGGGCGATCGCCTCGTTGAACTATCGGGCGAGATGCTCCGCACGCTTCAAGTGGGCGGACGGCTGATCCCCCTTCGTTCAACGGGAACCGTCCTCGTCGTGCCGGCGGAGATTCGCCGCGTGGTTGATGCCGCGGTCGCGGACGCCGTCGAAGGCTTTGCAGCGCTGCAGGGAACGGCAAGTAGTCGCGTCGACGACTTTTTCATGCGTTTCGCGGAACTCATCGAGGACGACCATGCGTTCGCGCACGTGCTCGCCGCGAATGCAGTCGATGTCGAATCGGCTCGGCGGCGGGGCCGACCGAGCGGCCGACTGGAGATAACCACGAAGATGCGCACCGACATGGCAGCGGGTCTGCGCATGTGGGCGAGTCTCGCGTTCGAACGTTTGGGGATCATGTCCACGATCAATCACGAAGGTTGGTCCGTCGAGTCCTGGCGCGCGCCGCTCGGCGTCGTGGCGTTCGTGTTCGAGGGTCGTCCCAACGTGTTCGCCGATGCAACCGGTGTCCTGAAGAGCGGCAACTCGGTTGTGTTTCGCATCGGAAGCGATGCCTTGGGCACGGCGCGCGCGATTCGCGACCATCTGTTGATTCCCTCACTCGACTCGGCTGGCTTGCCCCGCGGTGCGGTCAACCTGGTCGACTCGTCCGAGCACGCCGCGGGCTGGGCTCTCTTTCACGACTCGCGGTTGGCGCTCGCCGTTGCCCGTGGTTCCGGCCAAGCCGTCGATCAACTGGGGGAGATCGCCCGGCAATGCGGTACGCCGGTGTCACTGCACGGCACCGGTGGTGCATGGCTGGTGGCAGGGTCGCAAATTCCGCCCTCTCGCCTGCGGTCCGCGATCGTGCATTCACTCGATCGAAAGGTCTGCAACACACTCAACACCGTCGTCGTTCTCGAGCCCAACGCATCGACGGCCCTTTCACTGGTCGGTGATGCGCTTTCTGAGGTAGCCACCCGGCGGAGTGGAACGGTTGTCGTGCACGCGGCCCCGTCGACGGTTGCAGCCTTGAATGGACGCGTCGGGCTCGATGTTCGCGCGGAAGCGGTCGATCCCGGCGAAGAGTGGGAGTGGGACGTGGTTCCCGAAGTGACCGTCATCGTTGCGGCATCCGTGAAAGATGCAGTGTCGAAGTTCAACACCCACAGCCCTCGCTTCGTTCTGTCCGTCGTGTCCGAGGATGACGACGAAGTTGTGTGGGCCTGGGAGAACAGTGAGTCGCCGTTCTTCGGCGATGGATTCACCAGATGGGTCGACGGACAATTCGCGCTCGAGCGACCTGAACTGGGTCTCGCCAATTGGCAGAATGGACGCCTACTCGGAAGAGGTGGGGTGCTGTCGGGGGATGCGGTTCACTCGATCAGGCTGCGGGTTCGCCAGACGGACCCGGACCTTCACCGCTGAGCTCACTCGTTCACATCTTGGACGGGGAGGTCCATGTGCAGCAGTGCGGGCAGGCCGTCCTCGAAGTCCCCGATCCAGGGAAGGGCCGACGCCTGGGCGAAACTACGCCTGCTTCCCGTGATGCGGAGCAATTCCCACACCGGAGTGGCGGACAGGCTCGCGGTATCGAGATCGAGTCGGAGGCGAACCTCGCCCGATCCGCACGACCATTCACGGCCACCCGCGCGGAAAATGACCCGCCCGAACCGACGACGATCGAGATCGTTCGACATCAGCCAGACGCCGACCTCCATGGACGCCATCACCCCACTCGAGTCGCGCGCCCCCGGCGCGCCGATGGCGTGGCGCAGGTCGTGTTCGTGAACGACCGTGTCGTAGGACAGCGGCACCGAAAGCCGGCGTGTTTCGGCCGCCATCTCCTCGAAGACCGGACCGACGGTCGCCCATTCTTCGAGTAGCCCGTCGAGGTCGACGCCGCGACGGGCCTCGATCATCGCATCCACCCAAGACTGCGAGTCGGCGCCCGGGGCGTTTCCCTTCACGATCTCGGCTGCGATACCTGCAACGTGCGCGACGAGATCATGCACGTTCCATGCGGGGCACGTCTGCACGGGCAGGCCTGCGAGTTCTCGTGTTCTTCCCTCCAACAGTCGGGTGATGCGCTGTCGCGCCAGAAAGTATTCGTGAGCAAGGTACGCGGCATCGAAATGGTTCATGATGAATCCTTGTCTCGTGGGACAACCTCGACGTTGTCGATCAAACGGATGCCACCGACGACGGCCGCGACCAACACGACGGCATTTGCGGTGGGTTCGTCGACAACGGGTAGCAAAGAATCACGGTCAACGACCTCGAGGTACTCGATCTCTATCGCGGACTGTGACGAAAGATCGGAGAAGGCGAGGTCTCGCGCCCGATCGGCCCGCTCACCCGATCGCATCGCCCGCGCTGCAGCATGAATGACCCGTGACAGATGTGCCGCAAGCATGCGTGATTCGGGAGAAAGTTTCGCGTTGCGGCTGGACATCGCGAGACCATCTTCCTCGCGTACCGTCGGGCAGCCGACAATCTTCACGGGCACATCGAGGTCCCGCACCATGCGTCGCACGATCGCGAATTGTTGGAAGTCCTTGAGTCCGAAGAACGCCACGTCCGGGGTGACGACATTGAGCAATTTGAGGACAACAGTTGCCATGCCACCGAAATGACCCGGACGATGGAGACCTTCAAGCCCCGCGGCCAACTTGCCCGGCTCGACGCGGGTGTCGAAATCCGCCGGATAGATCGTCTCTGCTGTGGGACGCCAGACCAGGTCGACTCCCGCGCTCTTGCACAACGCTTCATCGGCCTCAGCGGTACGCGGATAGGCGGCAAGGTCGTTGGGGTCGTTGAATTGGAGAGGGTTGACGAAGATCGATGCAACGACGAACGATCCCTCTTTGCGAGCACGATGGAGAAGAGATGCGTGCCCACCGTGCAGCGCCCCCATCGTGGGAACGAATGAGACGGCTCTACCGGCCGACTTCGCGTCACGTACGGCTGTGCGAACGTCTGCGATCGTCGTGACAATGCGCAAGACGCGTCCTGCGCCTACTCGAACGAGTGGGCTTCGTCGGGCCAAGCTCCGGCGCGCACTTCGTCGACGTACCGTCGGCAGGCATCCGTGCTCGCACCGCGAAGATCGATGAACTTCTTGGTGAACGTGAGTTCACGCGTGGAAAGTCCGAGGACGTCGTGCAAGACCAGAACCTGCCCGTCGCACTGTGCTCCGGCGCCGATGCCAATGGTCGGAATCGACAACTTCGAGGTGATCTCCGCGCCGAGTTGCGCCGGAATGCCCTCGAGTACGACGGCGAATGCGCCCGCTTGCTCCACCGCATGAGCGTCTTCGAGGAGTCGTTGCCGTCCACCGGCTTCGAAACCTTCGCGCCGACCCTGCACTTTGTGGCCTCCCATGCGGTGCACGCTCTGGGGGGTGAGGCCAATGTGGCCCATGATTGGAATGTCTGCATCTGCAATCGCACGCACCGAGTCGGCGACCGTGAGACCACCCTCGAGCTTGACCGCTTGGGCGCCGGCCTTGATGAGCCGAACGGAGTTCGCGACGGCCTGTCCGGATCCGACTTGGTAACTCCCGAACGGCAGATCGCCGACGACAAGGGCCTTTGGTGCAGCACGTCGCACCAAACGGACGTGGTACTCCATCTCCTCCATCGTGACGGGAATGGTGTTGGCCTCGCCCTGCACCGTTGTCGCAACGGAGTCTCCAACGAGGATCACATCGACACCTGCGGCATCGACGATCGCAGCAAAGGTCGCGTCGTAGGCGGTGATCATTGCGATTTTTTCGCCACGTGTTTTCATCTCCGCGAAGAGAGGAACGGTGACGGCCTTGCGAGGGGTAGTGGTCATCGGTGCGGTGTCCTGTGGTGAGGCGCTTCTGTAATCGAACGCTACTGCCAGAGGGGCGTGTCGACCCTCCACGAAACGGGCTTCCCCCAAGAATCCTGGAACGTGACCTCGTGCGCGGGTTGGCGCTTCGCTACAGCCCAACGACCGGTCGGATAGCCCAATGTCACCATCGCCATCGGAACCCACTCCGTCGGTTCGGGTGCCCCGAGAATGTCAAGGACCTGCTTGGTGTGCTTCTTGAACAAGAGCGTCGTCAGGGCCGAACCGATTCCCTCGGCTGTCGCGGCCAGCTGGAGGCTCCAGAGAGCGGGGTATATGGAACTCTCCCCGTTCGGCTTGCCCCACGCGAAGACGATGAGCGGAACCTGGTCGAGATTGTCGGCAAGCCATTCGGCGCTCGCATTGGTCTTCTTGGCCTGAATGACCTCGGGATCGTTGGGGTCTCCGTTCTGGATCAGATCCATCACGGCCTTGTATTGGGTGGCATTCAACTCGGTGAGGCCCTCGCGGTAGAGCTTTTGCAATTGCGCCTTCTTCGAAGGGTCGGTGAGAAGCAAAAAGCGCCACTTTTGCTGGTTGCCACCCGACGGGGCGCGAATCGCCGCATCGAGCAACTTCTTGACCACATCGTCCGGGATCGGGTCGGGCTTCACCCGACGCATCGCGCGAGTCGTGTAGAGAGCGTTGTACAGGTCCATCGTCGTCGCGTTCCGTTCAGTCTTTCGAGAGGGTTCCCGCGCCGATTGCGCGCGCGAGATCAAAGATAGCCATGCTTCCCGTTTGCCAGCGAACGGTGAGTTCGCAGCGCGCGATACGCCAGACGCCATCCTGACGAACGATCTCGTTCGTGTAGTGCCCGCCGAGTTCGCAGAAATTGACCTCTCCGGCGTGACCGAGTCGGTCCATCGTGGCCGGCGCAAACCAGTGTTGGGCACGCAGTTCGGTGATGCACGTTGCGACGTCTTCATCGCGGAACGCCACCATCTGGTTCGTCATTTGGTGCTGCGTCGCATCGAACGAACCGTTCGTTCGCCTGACGTTGTCGACCCATGCATCACGAGGCATCCGAGACGCGGGTCTTCCTCTGAAACTCGAGAAGTCGAATTCACACGGGTCGGTGAAACACTCGCGGTACAGGTCCCAGTCCCGGCGGTCAATGCCCGCCGCGTAACGGTGACTCACATCCATCACGGCCCGGGTTGCGGCATCACTGCTACTCAACGGAGACCCGGCTTTTGCTGCGAGAGCCAATGCACGGCGTTGTTGATGATGACGCGGTACCACTGATTGTCGAACGACTCGGGGCCTTCCCCGGGTTGCAGGTAGACCACGTGTGAAGCCCCGCAAAGATGTGTCCACGCAACCGCGGTCGAGGCAGGTGTGTGCCGCCAAGTCGTGTTCGTCTCGCGTCGCACCGCTGCAAACGCCGACGAGTGGTGCGAGTCCTCGCGTGGGGCATCGGTGCGAATGAGTACCTCGACTTCGTCGTCGAAAATCGGACATTGGTAGGTCTCGTCGGTGAGCTCGAATGACGATGGCAGACCGGTGCAAACGGGATGAGCCGGTGCGGCCACGCTGAATCGCTGTGTCACGTTCATCGCGTACCCGGAATCCGGATAGTCGACACCGCGAAGAGTTGCAGGCGCGTAATGAAAGCGGCCTTTGAGGATCTCCGCAAAACCCGCCCATGTGGGCCACGAGGCGATCGAATGATGGAGTGCCAGGATTGGCATTCCTGCGTCGTTCAGGGCGCCCCACGCCGCAATGACGTCAATGGTTGGCGCAATGAATTCCGGGCTCTCGCCTCTCTTGAACTTGATCCCCGGCATGTCGTAGAGGGCGAGTACATCGAAATCGTCGAGGAGTCGCCGAACGCCTGACGTGGTGAACAGTTCACCGGCCGTTGGCCATTCGACCAGGTCCACATCGGCATCGAGCGAGCCGAGCAGGCGTGACAGCGAAGGAGCATCGAAGGGATGCCCTCCGACCAGCCACGCGACCCGAGGTCGACTTCCGACTTTCGCCACACGCGCAGGGTAGCCAAGCGGGGATGCGCGCCGCGAGCGTTAGATTCGACACATGGGCGTGTGGTCGGGATCTGCAGCTCGTCACGCCCGTCGGTATTTCAACGCCCAAGCGTTTCGGGCCATCGACGCGGGAAGTCGTTGGATCCATCTGCACGGAGCGATCGGCCCGGATACGAGTCGTGGTCGTGGGTTTGCGTCTTTCGGCGAGGGCAGCATCATCTGCCATCCATTCACGACGATCTTCAACGAGCAGTACATCGAGATCGGACGCGACACGATGATCGGACCCAACGTGGCATTGTCCGCAGGAATGGTTCCCGGTCAGGAGTGTGTGACCTCGCCAGTTGTGAAGATCGGCGACCGGTGTCTGATCGGTCGAGGCAGTGGAATCGTCGGTCATCTTGCGATCGAAATCGGCAACGACGTGTGGACGGGTCATCATGTGTACATCACGGACCAGAACCACGGCTACGAAGATCCGGATGTGCCGATCTCGCAGCAGTCGCAACCAGAGTCACCGGTGACCATCGGGGACGGGAGTTGGCTCGGTCACGGGACAGTGGTTTTGCCGGGTGCACGCATCGGACGACACGTCGCCGTGGGGGCGAACTCGGTCGTCTCGGGTGTGATTCCCGATCGCTGCGTGGCTGTCGGTGCGCCCGCGAGGGTGATCAAGAAGTGGTCACCCGAAGGCGGTTGGCAGCGAGTCTCAGACTGAGAGATCGATCGGCGCGCCGCAGGATTTCATCAAGTTGTCCGCGGCAAATGTCGAGATCTTCTCGGAAATCGGGATTCCCTCGACCTTGGTCTCAGCAAAGGGTTCGTTGATCCCGGCCCGGAGATCGTCGGCGTACGAGCGTCGATCGGCGATGTACGTGCTGTAGTCGGCCAACCACAACGGGACGATTGCCCGGCCTTTCTCGTCGGCGATCGGCTGCGCGGAGATGTCGTCAATTGCGCGCTCGAGGGTGTCGGTCGCCTTGTCGACGATGGTGGCTCGCTCACGAAGTGCTTCGGGACCCACTTCATTGACTTTTCGCATGTCGGCGAGCGCGATGCGCTCTTTCTTGGCGACCGCGCAGCGTGATTCCGCATACTGCTGCCAGGCGGTATCCCCGATGCGATTGACCGACTCTTTGCTGGCGAAACCGAAGGCATAGACCCACATCGCCGCCATTCCCAAGCAGACGATGAACAGAGCTGGCTTGACGAGACGCTGGATGGAGTTCATTTCGCAGCCGATCCGCCCGGTCGGTACGACGCGGCAAGGTGCAACGTGGCACCCCCGATGCCCAGCACAAGACCCGTCGCGAAGCCCCAGGTACCGCCGTAGTCGATCCCCAAGGCGTTGTCCAGACTCACACGTCCACCGCCGAGTCCCGACACCGCGATCGCGACAACGGCGAGCATCGCGCAGTACTCCCAACCTTGTCCCTCGTTGAAAATGAAAAAGCCGCTACGTCGATGGGCGACGACTATCGCGACCACCATCGTGGCCAGCACCGCGGCCGACGCTGTGGGAACGAACAGTCCCGCAACGAGGAGGATGCCGGCGCCCATCTCGGTGAAAGCGGCCATCGCGGCTTGGACCTTTGCGTGGCGCATACCGATGGAAGAGAACCAACCGGCCGTACCCCTGCGGGATTCAGGCGATCGCCACTTGTTCGCGCCATGCAGAAAAATGCACAGACCGAGTGCCAAACGCAACAAGAGGCTGGCAACGTCGAGACGATTCATTGTCGAGACGCTAGACGCAGCGCAACTGCTAGAACAATCGTGTGTCGGAATTCCTGTCGCTCGTGTCGCGTATCACGAGGGGCCACCGGCGCAGCTTCGCCATCGCGGTCGCTGGTGCCTCCACCTACGCGATCTGCACCGTGTTGTCGGCATACGCGGTGCGGCGGGTCATCGACCAAGCGATAGCGCCTCGATTCGACAACGGAAAGGTCGGCACCGGGGCAGTCGTGACGGCGATGGTCCTGATCACCGCAATCGGAGTGGTGAGGGCCGGGGGCGTCGTGATGCGCCGCAGTTTTGCGGGCATCACCGAATGGAGAGCCGCGGGCACGATCGCGTCGTCCGTGGTCGATCGAATCTGCAGGCAGCCGGTGTGGTGGTTGCGAACCCGCACGACAGGGGATGTGATCTCGCGCATGACGGTCGACGCGGAGGCGGCCGTAGCGATGCTGGCTCCCTTGCCTTTCGCGTCGTCGGTGGTCGTGCTGCTCGGCTTCGCCGCGGTTGCCATGGTCTTGTCCGATCCGATTCTTGGTGCGATCGGATTGGTCGTGATTCCGCTGCTCGCCTGGGTGAATCTTCGGTATCAACGCAGGGTTGATGCGCTCTTTGCGGAAGCGCAGGATCATCTCGGGGACCTCTCGTCGGCGGTTCATGAGAGTTTCGAGGCGGTCACGGTGGTCAAAGCCTTCGGCGCCGAAGAAAGAGAGGCCCGTCGCTTGTCGAGGGTCGCTGAGAGACTCCGCGACGCTCGAATCAAGACGGTTCGCTATCGCTCGCTGTTCGAGTCGCTGCTCGACCTCATCCCATCGACGGCAATCGTTGTTCTGCTTCTCGTTGGCTCGTGGCGGGTCGGTGAGGGTCGGATGACCGTCGGTGAACTCGGTGGTTTCGTCTACCTGTTCACTCTTCTTTCGTTTCCCTTACGGATTATCGGCTACGCGCTGAGCGAACTGCCCCACTCACGTGCCGGACTGTCGCATGTGGACGGTGTACTCGCTGATCCGGTGCTCCCGATGGCCGCACCCGAGAAGGTCGAAGGGGAGGGGGTGGACATTCGGGATCTCGAGGTCACACACCTCGGACAATCGGAGCCGACGCTCATCGTCGACGATCTCCGTATCGCCCCCGGGGAATCGATCGCGATCGTGGGCGAAACCGGTTCAGGCAAATCCACCCTTGTCGGGGTGCTGGCGGGAACCCTCGCGTTTCGAGGGTCGGTGCGCGTGGGTCCTCGGGGAGTGGCGCCCGTCTTTCAGGAGACTTTCCTTTTCGCCGCGACCCTGCGGGAGAATCTGCTTTTCGGACAGAAACGTGACGACGACGAGATCTTCGAGGCCCTGCGTGTCGCCGATGCCGATGGATTCGTAGCCGAGCTCGTCGAGGGGCTCTCCACGACCGTCGGCGAGCGCGGAGTCGGGCTGAGTGGTGGCCAGCGTCAGCGGCTTGCGCTGGCCAGGGCGTTGTTGGCGGACCGGGACGTCGTTGTGCTCGACGACACGACGTCGGCTCTCGACCCCGAAACCGAGGCCACAGTGATGCGCAACCTCATCGGTGGCATCGGCGACAAAACGCTCGTCGTCGTCGCTTCCCGACCATCGACAGTGTCTCTCCTCGATAGTGTCGTCTTTCTGGTCGACGGTCGCGTTTTCGACCGCGGCGCACACGAAGAATTGCTGGCGCGTTGTCCCCGTTATGCGGAGCTCATGGAGTCGTACGAAAGCGATCGCCGTGAGCAGTGATCGTTCGTCCGGTGCCGTCAACATCATCACGCGGGGGCTCGCCCTCAGTCCGGCCTTGCGCAGGGGCCTTGGCGCAACCGTTGTTCTCGCGCTGCTCGGAACGGGCACACGTGTCGCGGTGCCAGTCCTCGTGCAACAGGTGATCGACCGAGGTTTCAGCGATGGACCCGCGAGCGGTGTCGACTACACGCTCGTGGTGACCCTCTGCGGCACGTGCGCCCTCGTCGTCGCTTTGTCGGCTTGGTGCCTTCGTACCGCGATACGACGCCTCGGAATGCGCAGCGAAGAAGCTCTCTACGGCCTGCGTGTGAAGTTGTTCGAACACATCCATGGCCTGAGCATCGCCTACCACAACGAGGAAAAAAAGGGTGCTCTCGTCGCGCGAGTGACGAGCGACATCGAGACTCTGGGGCAGTTCTTTTCTTGGGGTGCCCTCGCATGGCTGCTCGACGGCACGTTGATGTTCGTCATCGCCATGATCATGCTGTCGTACGACTGGCTTCTCGCCATCGTGGCCTTCATGGTTGCAGCGCCGTTGATGTACGGTTTCCGGCGAGTTCAACTGCGGCTCGTCAAGTCGTACGAAGAGGCGCGAAGAATGAACGGGGCCTATTTCGCCGAAGCCGCCGAATTTGTCAACGGCGCCGACGTGCTGGTGGCCTACGGCCAGCGTGACGCGTACGCATCACGACTCATCGCGACGATGAAGGCCCGTTACAGGGCGCAGATTCGAGCCGGTGTGCTCGGCGCGATTCTCTTCCCGATCGGTGAACTGTTCTCGGTTCTCACGATCGTCGCGATCTCCGTGACTGCGATCCTCCGCGGACCCGAGGCGGGTCTCAGTCTCGGCGCAGTCGTCGGATTCATTTTCCTCACCTACCGATTCCTCGAGCCGATCGCCGAATTCACGGAAATCATCGACAACACTCAGGCAGCCGTCGCAGGTTTGTCGAGGATTCTTGAGGTCCTGGACACTCCGATAGGACCACCCGAACCACTTGCCCCACGCCCGCTGCCGCCCACGCGTCTCGACATACGTTTCACGCGCGTTTGGTTCGCCTACCAATCGAGGTCGACGACAGACCGAGACGACGGAGCAGAGGATCCTTTTGCCCTGCGGGACGTAACGATCGACATTCCCTTCGGCCAGCATGTCGCTGTCATCGGCTCGACCGGCTCGGGCAAGACGACCCTGGGTCGACTGGTGTCGCGACTGGTCGACCCCTCGTCGGGCACGGTCTCTATCGGTGGCGTGTCGCTGACCGACGTCTCTCGCGACGATCTACGTTCAGTCCTGACCTTCGTTCCCCAGGAACCTTTTTTGTTCGACGGAACGGTGCTGTCGAATCTGCGCTTCGTCGATTCGAATTTGAACGAAGAGAGATGCTGGGGGATCGCACGGAGACTCGGACTCGATGAATGGCTGTCGTCCCTGCCGAACGGGTTGTCGACGCCCGTGGGCGAACGAGGAAACGATCTGTCCGCCGGGGAGCGTCAACTCGTGGCTCTCTGGCGGTCGGCGATTGCCGAGCCGCGCTTGCTCGTCCTCGACGAAGCCACATCGGCCGTCGACCCGCTCATCGAGATTCGTATCTCCCGTGCATTCGACGCGTTGTCCGAAGGTCGTACGACAATTGCAATTGCGCACAGATTGAGCACCGCCATGCGCGCCGACCGCATCCTTGTCATGGAGGATGGTCTGGTCGTTGAGGACGGCAGCCATAACCAACTGCTCGCTATGGGGGGGCGTTACGCCTCGCTGTATGAAACATGGGTCGCCACGACGAGCGGCTGAAGTTCGAGGGTTCGAGCAGGTAGTTTCGGCAGCGTGTCGTGTCGAGTGTTCCGGACAACCGTTGCGATAGTTCTCGTATCAGCTGTTGCCGGTTGCAGCGCAGGAGACACCCAGCGGGATGCAATCTGTGATCGCAGTGTTGCGATCGAGACAGCTGTCCTTCGCGTGGGGGAACTGGCCGAAGATACGAAGGCAATGAATGCCGCAGTGTTGCGGAGCCAGATAGACGAGGATCTGGCCAACCTGACTGCGGCCCTCGACGTTGCACCCGGGAGCATCGTCAGTGATCTCTCGACGTTGTTGGCGCGCCTTCGCAGTCTTTACGGCGCCTTGGAGGTCCTCGACTGGGACACCGCCAGGTTCGTGGGCGACGAACGGCTCGACGGGGCGCTTTCCGCCATCGGTTCGGTCAACACGCGCAGGCATCTGGCTCGTTTGAGTGGTTATGTCATCGAAGCCTGCGAAGAAACCTTGATCAACGGAAGTATCCCGCCGGACACCGTTGTAGATACGCCTCCCACGTCGACGTCACTACCTTCGACGGACGACCCCATTCCCTCGGATGAGAATCTGCTGACCGCACACGTCGCAATGGGCACCGCGATAGCCGAGGCGGCGGGTGTCGCCGTGACCGTCGAAGAGGCCGAATGCCTCGGCCGCGAGGCGGACCTCGTCGCAATCCCCGATGACATCGATACGCCGGAATGGAAAGAGACGTGGAATGCCTCGTTTGCTCGGATCTTCCCGAAGTGCGGGCTCAGCGTGCCGGATCCACGAGAACCTTGACGGCGCTCGACGGATCGTCGGCAAGTTCGGCAATGGTTTCCGGCAACTGACTCAATCCAACCGTTTTGTCGTGCAACGGGTCGACCTTGATTCTCCCGTCGGCCATGAGATTCATCGTCTCCACGAAGTCGTGATGGTTGTAAGCCAGCGACGCAACGAAGGAGACTTCCTTGATCAACCACGACTGGGGCGAAATGGTCGCCGCGCCCGACGCAAGGCCGACGAGATTGACACGTCCGCCGCGGCGAACGAATTCAACGGCGCTCTGGATGGTCGGTGGAACGCCAGCACACTCGAAGACCAGATCGGCACCTTTGGCACCGAACCGCTCGCGGGCCTCTTCGGGGGAGATTGCCTCGTCGGCTCCGACGGCGATCGCCTTGTCGCGACGGAGTTCGTTCGGTTCAACGGCGATCACGCGCCCCGCACCTGCGGCGCGAGCGACCTGCAATGTGAGGAGACCGATGGGTCCACAACCCTGTATGACCACGACGTCACCGGGCATCGGAAGCGTACGCATCACTGCGTGGTACGCAACCGTTGCCGGCTCGACGATCGACGCCTGGTCGCTCGTCAACGACGCCTGGGTTCTGATGAGCCGCAACGCGTCGACGGCAATCGCTGGGGCGAACGCACCGTGTGGAGGCGCGAGGGGATCGCGACCCAGCGCATTCAAGAACGCGTAGGTGCAGTAATTCGTGCGACCCGCAACGCAATCGGGGCACCGTCCGCAAGCCGCCGACACGCCACAGACAACGCGGTCACCCTCTCGCACATTGCGAACGTCAGGTGCGACTGCGGAAACCGTCCCGGAAAACTCGTGGCCGCAGATCGCCGGGTTGTAGGGATCCTTCGACAGGAACCCGTGCAGGTCGGTACCGCAGATACCGCACGAGTCGACGTGAACAACGGCCTTGCCTGCTGTTGCCGTCGGATCGGGAAACTCGACGAATTCCATCGTGCGAAATCCGGTGATCAGTGCTGCTTTCATGATGTGTTCTCCGTTCTCGAATCAATGGTGAATCTCTCGACGGCAGGAATAGTCGCCCATGCCAGCCCGCGGCGAAGAATTTCATGAAACTCATCGAGCTCCCAAGAGCCGCGATCGATGGTCGGCCACCTCATGCCGTCGAACGGCGCGTGTTTCATGTCCCAGTGACTCCGACAGTGTCCGAGGGTGAAGTAGAGAACACATCCCGACCCAAGCGGACGTCGGTACATGACGTAGCGAGGTTCGTCGGTGGGCCAATCGGCCGTTGCAAAGCCCTGCGTGGTGCCGGTCCAGCGCGTCTCGAGCAGCGGCTCCACGCCGGCCGTCATCTCACAGAGGTACAACTCGTCGTTTGCGTGGAACGTGCCGAGCCCGACGACCAGCGGGTCGCTTTCGGCACCGGGTGACACGCGGACGGGATAGGGCTCGATCGCTGGGTGCGAGAGGAATCGACTCCCCAGAACCTCGCTGAAGACGGGCATCGCATCGGGTGTCTCGAAGTCGGGCCCGAAAGAGTCGGGACCGTCGATCGCCGAATTCGTGGCGTGCAGGGCAAAGAGCCGACCTCCGCGCGACACCCAATCCTTGATGGCCGTTTGGGCGTCTACCGAAGGCCGCACGTCGCAGGTGTATGTGATCAGAACGTCGGCATCCGAAAGAAGACCGACGTTCTCGTAGTCGGACGAGACCTGCGTTCTGATGCAATCGTCGACCGCGAGGAGCTTCAGCAACTCGAGTCGAGCGAAGTCGAAGTCGTGCCACTTCCCACCGACGACGAGGACGACGTTGATGCGACCGGTCACCGCGAAGGTGCGCTCAGAAATTGATGCGCTTCGTGTAGCCGCCGTCGATCACGAGGTTCGCGCCCGTGATGAGACTGGCGGCCGGCGAGGCGAGGAAAGCGATCGCATTGGCGATCTCGACGGGGTCGCCGAGACGCTTGACGGGCATCTTGTTCACGATCGTGTTGTAGAAGTCGGCCATGTTCTGCTTGATGACGTCCCAGTTGCCGCCCTCGAAGAAGACCGGACCGGGCGAAACCATGTTGACGCGAATCCCCTTTGCGGCGAGCGACTGCGAAAGGTTCGCGGCGTATGCCACCATCGCTGCCTTCATCGGACCGAAGCTCCCGGGTCCGGCGAACTCTTCTTGCGCGGCAATGCTGCTGAGACACACGATCGAACCTCCGCCGCCCGCCTCCATGACGGGTCCGAGCACTTCGGCGGCGCGGACGAGGCCGAGCACGTCGAGGTTGAGGTTCTTGACCCACTGCTCTTCGCCGCGACCCGAAGCACCCGACATGTTGTGGATGAAGATGTCGCAACCACCAAGTTGTTCGGCGGCTTTCGTCAACCACGCCTTGTACGCAGCACCGTCCCCTGCATCGATGCCTTCGCCGTATGCCTTCACACCGAGAGCACCGATGCTCGAGACAGCGTCAGCCACGTCTCCGCGCGCACAGATCGCGACGTCGCAACCCTCGCGCGCCAACAATTGTGCGGTGGCGAGTCCGAGACCGCGCTTGCCGCCCGTGACGATCGCCTTCTTGCCCTTCAGCCCGAGATCCATGATGCCCCCTGTGGTCGTGCGGCACCGTCGCCGCGCCTGAGAGCATAGGGTGGCGGCATGAAGCCAAGTGAAGTCGCACTCGTGACCGGGGCCGGGTCCGGCATCGGAAAAGCCACCGCAAAGATGTTCGCCGACCGGGGGTACGGGGTCGTCGTCGTCGACCTCACGCCGGAGAGCCTTGCGTGGACGGCCACGGAAGCCGATCCGGGGCTCTACGTCGCCGTCGCAGGAAGCGTCACCGACGAGGCGTTGAATCGTGAGGCTGTTGCCGCCGCGGTCGACACGTTCGGCCGTCTCGACGTGTCGATTCTCAACGCTGGCATCACTGGCTCGAAGCCGTGGAACGAAACGGGTGCCATCGACGCGCTTCGCCACATCCTCGACGTGAACGTCGTCGGTGTCGCCATGGGCATCAACGAAGCGGCTGCCGTGATGAAGGCGCAGGGCCACGGCGTGATCCTTCCCACCTGTTCGACATCCGGCCTGCGTGGAGATCCCGGTAACTGGGCATACAACGCCTCGAAAGCGGCGGTGATCAACCTCGTGCGCGCGGCTGCACTCGACCTCGGGCCGTTCGGTATCCGTGTCAACGGGGTCGCCCCCGGCCCGACGGAGACCGGTTTGACGGTGCGGCTGAACGAGTTGCCAGAATTGAAGCAAGCAATGGTGAATCGCATACCACTTGGTCGATGGGGAAGGCCGGAGGACTTGGCAGAGGTTTTCTGGTTTCTCGCATCGCCGGCCGCGTCGTTCATCACGGGCGACACGGTTTTCTGCGACGGAGGGATTTCTGCAAACGCAGGTCACTTCGCATTGCCCGAGCGTTCCCGTTGAGGATTCGGCCCCACGCTGATTGCTAGCGTGTCGCGCATGGCCGACAAGCTCATCACCAACTACGAAGACGTCACCGTCTACGGGCTCGACACCGAGACCGAAGACCTCATGCACGAACAGCAGAAGGAACTGACGTTCTGTTGGACGACGAAGGACGGTTCGCCCATGGCGTCGATTCTCAGCTACTTCCGCAAAGACGGCATTTTCTGGATGACCTCCGCCGCCCATCGCAAGCGTGTGCCCGCCATCAGGCGTGACCCACGTGTCGCCGTCGTTGTCACGTCCACCGGCCAACCGATGGGTGGCGGCCGCACAGTCACCTACAAGGGGACTGCACGGGTGCTCGACGATCGAACCACGAAGGAATGGTTCTATCCGGCGCTCGCCGACCGTCTGTACGGCAGCAACCCGGAGCGGGCAGCGGAGTTCGCCAAAATGCTCGATTCACCCGACCGCATCATCATCGAAGTCACGCCGGGTCTGCGTGTCGGCTACGACGGCGCAAAGATGGCGGCCGCCACGACGCGCTCTCGCGAGGCCGGTGTCCTGAAGAGTCTCTGATCGTCGCCTACTGGGTGATGCCCAGGGCGGTCAATGCGGTTTCCCGAGTGATTTTGTAGTCGGCTTTGCCGCTCGGGCTGCGATACACCACATCGACGAACACGACGTGCTTCGGGCACTTGTAGGCAGCGAGACTCTTGCGCATCTCGGACGACAATTCCTCGGCGGTGACGGTGCATCCCGGCGTGCGAGAGACGACGGCGACGACGGCGTTCCCGAACCTGTCGTCGGGCACTCCGACCACGGTGCAATCCGCGATTCCGGTCACCGCTCGAGCGACGACCTCCACTTCTTCCGGGTAGACCTTTTCGCCTCCGGTGTTGATGCACACCGAGCCACGACCGAGCAGATGCATCGTTCCGTCTGCATCGATGATCGCGTAGTCGCCCGGAACGGTGTAGCGGACACCGTCGACCGAGCGGAAGGTGCTGGCGGACTTCTCGGGATCGCGGAAGTATCCCTGCGGAATCGGCCCCGACGCTCCGAGTACGCCGACGCGTCCGCTGCCACGAGGAATGATCTCCCATGACTGATCATCGAACGTGACGACATTCGGTGGCGCAATGAAGACCGCCGTGTCGAGGGGCGCCTTGTCGGGTGTCGTCATGTCGATCCCGAACGGACCGCCCTCGCTGGCTCCGAGCATGTCGATCATCGTCGCGTTGGGCATGAAACGACGCAGCACCAATTTCTGGTCACCCGAGAGGGTCGCGCCGGAAGAAGTGATGCGCACGACGCTCGTGAGGTCGGGGATCGCTGCGCCCGTGGCTTCGAGACTTTCGAGGTACCTGTTGACGGGCTTGGCGAATGCGTCTCCAACGAGGGAGATCTGATTGACGCGGTACTTGGCGGCGAGCTCGACGAGCTCAGCGGGGTCGAATCGCCGCGACTTCAGCAGCACCACCTTGCCGCCGAGAACGAAGCTCGACATCGCGAGAAACAACGCGACGCCGTGCATGAGCGGCGGCGCACACAGATTCGTCGGACTCTTTCCCTCGGAGTTGAGCTGTCGGGCGCGCGCGCCGACGTCTTCGGTCGTGGCGGGCAGGGGCAGGCCGAGCGCCTGATAACCGGATGAAGCGAGGGCCCCAAACAAGTCGACGTGACGCCACATGACACCCTTCGGCATGCCCGTCGTGCCGCCGGTGTACAAAAACAGCAGATCCTCACCCGAGCGACGGATGCGCTCGGCCCGCTCGGCGCTCGACACGACGGTTGCGTAGTCGAGGTGACCTTTTGGAAGAACGTGGCCTGACCCGACGTCGTTGACGCAGATCAGGGTACGCAGGCTGGGAACCAACGCCTGCAGGCCATCAACTCTGTCGGCTAGCGAGGCGTGGTAGACGAGAACCTCCGCCTCCGAGTTGTTCAGGATGTAGGCAACCTCGTTGACGAGGTAGCGGTAGTTGACGTTGACCGGAGTTGCGCGCAATTTGAAGAGGGCATAGACGCTTTCGAGGTACGCCGCATCGTTGTAGAGGAGTTGTGCGACCCGGGACCCTTCCTTGACTCCACTCGCGGAGAAGACGGTCGCGAGGCGTGCCGCCCGATCATCGAGATCCCTCCAACGAATCTCTTGGTCGCCGAGGACAACCGCAATCTGATCCGGTTGCGCATCGGCAAGCGCTTCCCAGAGAGTCGCCCAACTTTCTGACACGTACGGAGTTGACGACACGGATACGGCTCCTTCTCGCAGAATGGAATGTTGCGAAATTGTAGATGCAGGGGGTCGTCTACCCTGAGCGGATGGACGACAGGGTCATCAACCCCGACAAATTGAAGATGTTCTCGTTTGTGTTGTACAGCCAATTGGCGGGAGCGGTTACGTCCGGGATGGTGCATCTCGGCGACAAGCTCGGGCTGTACCGAATTCTCGCCGCGGCGCCCGGGTCGATGGACGCAGAGAATCTTGCGACTGCCTGTGGCCTGCAGGAACGATGGGTGCGTGAGTGGGCCAGCAACCAAGTGGCAGCACGCTTGATCGATGCTGATCATGCCGACCCGCACCGGCCACGGTTCGTTTTGTCCGCCGAGGCTCGGGCAGTTCTGGCCGATGACACACACCCGGCATTCGGCATGGGCATGTTCCATCGCTTGCCCGCAACGATGGAACGGCTCAGCGTCTTGCCGACGTGCTTCGCGACCGGACGCGGGTTCGATTACGACGCGCACGGGCACGACGGTGCGGTTGGCATCGAGCGATCGTTCGAACCGTGGAGCAACGCGAACCTCGTGCCGGTCGTCTTGCCTGCGGTCGAAGGCGTCGTCGACGCACTACGGCGCGGTATCGAGGTTGCCGACATCGGATGCGGCGCCGGGTCGGCAGTGTGCACGATGGCCGAGGCGTACCCCGAGAGCAGGTTCACCGGCTACGACATTTCTCGCCACGCGCTTGCAATCGCACGGGAAAAGGCGGGCTCTCGGGGCCTCACGAATGTGAGGTTCGTCGACGCCCGCGAAGAGTCGGTGGCAGAGGACGGAAGGTTCGGCTTTGTGACGACCTTCGACTGCATCCATGACATGACGCGCCCACGCGAGATGGTGTCGATCATCAGGCGTTCGCTGGCAAAGGACGGGGTCTGGCTCTTGGTCGACATCAAGGCACTCGAGACCCTCGAACAAAACGTGGCGAAGAACCCGATGGCTGCCCTCATGTACGGGATCAGCGTGATGTCGTGCATGGCGTCGGCGCTGTCGGAAGAGGGCGGCGAAGGGCTCGGAACCCTCGGCTTTCCGGCGTCGACTGCCGAGGCCTTCGCGCGCGAGGCGGGTTTCACGTCGTTCCGTCAACTCGACATCGAGCACTCGGTCAATGCCTTCTACGAGATCCGTCCCTGACGTTGCTCACTTCTTGCAAGCGTCGACGGCCTTGACGATCGGATAGGGATTCACGGCAGCGCCGCCCTGCGGGTGAACCTCGAAATGAAGGTGTGCCGTTGTCGCACCCGTCGAGCCAACGGTTCCGATGACCTGGCCGGCGGCAACCTTCGAGCCCACAGCAATGCCGGGAGCGAACGTGTCGAGGTGGGCGTAGAAAAAGTACGTGCCATCACCCATTGTCAGGCGAACTGCGTTGCCGGACAGCTTTGCGGTGTCCGCCGTGTAGATCTTGGTGATCGTGCCGTCGGCAACTGCGAGCACTTCCTGTCCGCGGTTGGCGATGATGTCGACGCCCTCGTGCTTGCGGTCGGCCCCGCGGGGCTCCATCCAGGTGTCGATGAAGTAGCACGCGGGACGCACCGGGAACACCGGAATCGTCACGGCGAGAACCGGACGGGGGAGAAGTCCGAGTTCGATTGCCGTCGCAGCATCGAGCGCTCCGTTTGCGGCGAGGTTGCGGGCGGTCTGAAACTTCGAGATGGCGGTCTTCGTCGCGTTGCCGAAGATGCCGTCGGCGCCACCGAAAACCTCGAGGCCCGCGCCGATGAGTGCGTTCTGCAGTGCCGACACGACTTCACCACGAGCGCCGAACACCGGGAGCATCTCGACGCTCCATGCAATGGGCGCAGTGGTCGGTGCCGGGACAGTCGTCGGTGCGACGGTCGTCGCAGGTGCAGTCGTCGTGGGTGCAGGCGCTGTGGTGGTGGGTGCGGGGGCGGTAGTGGTGGTCGCCGGAACGGTTGCGCTCGTCGCCGCGACGTTGGCGGGAATCAGTCCGAGAAGTCGGGCGGTGCGCAAGTCGAGGCGGCCCGTCGCACGGAATCCGACGACTGACTGGAAGTTACGAAGAGTTGCCCGGGTGCGCGGACTGAACTCGCCATCGACGCCCCCAACGAGTGTGAATCCCTTGGCAACGAGGGCCTGTTGAAGGGCCTTCACGGCATCGCCGGACTGTCCGAAGCGCGGAAGACCCGCGCGGGCGGGGGCGGCTGCGGGGGCGGCCGCTGCCGTGGCTGCCGAAGCAGAGGGCGTACCGAAGGCGAAGAGACCAGCCACGACGGCGCCTGCCGAAGCGGTCGTGATCTTCTTCAGGGTTTTTCCGAGTGCTGCCTGCATGTGGTGCTCCTTGCGAGTTGCACAAGGGGCATCGGCTGCTCAGGCGGGGACTTGAGAAAAAACTCACGGAAAATGTGGCTCTAACCACCAAGAGTGGTCATTGAAGGCCAAAATTCACCCTCTGTCGGGCTTTTGCGGTCAATTCAGGCTCGGAATCGGCTCAGGATGTGACGAGCGGTTTTACGGGTCGGACCTCCAAAGTGGCCAGACCGGTGACAGCCTCGAGCAGGTCCGCGCGTGTCAGAACGCCCGTGTGCGCGGCGAATTGAACCGCGAGGCCATCGATGAGACCCATCAAGCGCATGGCGGTGCGGCGGGGCTCGGCACAAGCGAACTCACCGGTGGCGTTGCCCCGCTCGACGATCGACTCGATCAAAGAGACACCTCGCGCATCGAGCTCTTGGCTGATGCGACGCATCGACGGATTCCGCAGAGCCTCGCCCCATGCGTCGATCCATAGCATCCACTCGAGGTCGTCGCTTCCCTCCGGCACGAAATCTTCGAGGGCGCGCGCAAGTTGTTCGTTCGGCCCCGAAACTTCGTACACGTACTCCTCGAGTTCCTGCAGCGCAGTTCGGGCGTAGTGTGCGAACGCCTCCGCAAGAAGGGTTTCCTTTGAGTCGAAGTGGTAGTGGACGAGGCTGGTCGAAATACCCAAACGTTGTGCGACATCGGACACGCGCGTACCTGCGAAACCCCGCTCGATCACCACTTTGCACGTGGTCTCGAGAATTTCCTGCCGTCGCTCTTCGACGGTTTGTCGCTTCACACAGCAGAACATAGTCTCGGCCGTCATGGCACTCACTCTCGATGACGTTCGCAGTGATTCGAAGAGGCACGGGCCCCTCGCGTGGGTCGCGACCGTGTCGCCTTCGGGAACCCCCTACGCATCGCCGGTCGCCGTTGCCTGGCACGGTGACAACATCCTCGCCTTCCTGGCCACCCCCGAGGCGAAGGTTTCGAACGTCCGCTCGAACCCTCGCGTCAGCGTTCATTTCGCGGTCTCCGCTGACACGGATTGGGACAGCTGTGTGGTCTGGGGTCGCGGACGAATCGTCGACGACACGGCGGGACGCGAGTCGTTGTGGGACAAGATGGGCTACGACTGCAATGTCTTCGAACCGGGCGGTCCTGCAGCAGACTCCCACGTCTTTCTCGTCGTCGAGCCGACGCGCGCGGTGATTCTGCGCAATTACGGCTTGAAGGGCAAGGACTCCTGGCGCCTCTGATGCGCAAGTGGACCGTCAGCGTCGCCGGGTACAGGCGGATCACACTCGGAGCGCTCGTCGCTCTCTACACAATCGTCATCACCGGTGCTCTCGTGAGATTGACCGGATCAGGACTCGGGTGTGCCGACTGGCCGCGTTGTTCCGAAGAGCGCTTCATCGACGTGTCCACGGGCCACGGGGCCATCGAACAGGTGAACCGTCTCTTCACCGGAGTGGTGGCAGCAAGTGTGATCCTCGCCGTGCTCGCCAGCGTGCGTCTGGCTGAGCGCCGTCGCGCCCTCACGAATCTCGCAATCGGTCTCGTCATCGGGGTCCTTGCACAGGTCGTGATCGGAGGCATAGTCGTTCTGACGGGGCTGAATCCGTGGGCGAACATGGCTCACTTCCTCGTCTCGATGGTCTTGCTTGCAAATGCGCTTGTTCTGCACAGGCTGGCCGACGCACACGACCGACCTTCCGCGGGTGGCGTTGCACTGCCTGTGCGACTCATCCTCGCGACCGCCTCTCTCGGTTTGGCGGCGGTGGTGACGGGCACCGTCGTGACCGCAACCGGTCCGCATGCCGGCGACGAAGACGCCGTCCGGTTCGGCTTCTCCATACATCAAGTGGCGCGCATCCACGGCACTGCCGTCATTGCAACCCTGGCCGCGATCGCACTGCTTTTGTGGCGCACGAAGGGTCGCGAGCGACTCTTCGAGTCGCGGGTTTCGCGTCTGATGGGTATTGCGCTGCTGCAGGCAGTCGTCGGCTACGTGCAGTATCTCGCTGATGTGCCGGCCCTGCTCGTCGCGGTCCACATCGCTTTGGCTTCGGGTGTGTGGTTGTCGCTCGTCGATGTCCTCTATTGCGCTTGGACTATGCGTAGCCGCGCAGGGACTCCAAGCACCGATAAAAGCCCCGCACGGTCCCTTCGATGATCTCGCCGACGGGCTCGACGGAGTTGATTCGACCCGCCACCTGACCCGTGAGAGCGATCGAAGCCTCCATGTCACCGCCGAAATAGAGCGCGGTTGTGTTGGCGAACTGTTCCATCCCGACGTGGTCCGCGCGCTCGAGCTCGGTCGTTCGCTCCGTGCGCAGGGCCCGCAACCCCGGCCGCGAGAACCTGTTGAGGAAGACGGTGTCGGTTTCCTTCGCCCCGACGATCGACTTCTTCCAGTTCTCGTGCACGGGGGACTCGAGAGCCGAGACCATACGCGTGCCCATTTGCACGCCTTCGGCACCGAGAGCGAAGGCGGCCGCCATGCTGGCGCCATCGGTGATCCCGCCCGCGGCGATGATCGGCACGTCGACGTTTTCCGCCACGAGCGGAAGCAAGACCATCGTTGACACGTCCTTCGGGTTCTTGAATCCTCCACCTTCGCCGCCCTCGACGACGAGGCCGTCGACTCCTGCGTCGACCGCCTTCAGGGCCGCGGCGAGCGTCGGGACGACGTGAAAGACGGTCAGCCCCGCTGCTTTCAGGCGCGCCGTGTATTTCGTCGGGTCACCCGCAGACGTTGTGACGAATCGAATTCCTTGTTCAACCACGAAGTCCGCGATGCCTTCATCCCGCACGAACAACTGTGCGATGTTCACACCGAAGGGTTTCGTGGTGAGTTGGCGCATAGCGAGAATTTCGTTCTTGATCGCATCGAGGTCTCCGGACGATGTCTCGATGATGCCGAGGGCTCCCGCGTTGGAGACCGCCGAGGCCAGTTGCGACCTGGCTATCCAGCCCATGGGCGCTTGAACTACGGGGTAGTCGACGCCGAGCAGGCGGCTGACACGGTTGGAGATTGGACGCGGCTTCTCGGTCATGTTGCAATGTTCGCACACGGAACCGGTTCCAACGAACGGCTAGTTTCTGTCCATGTCTTCAGCAGAGGTTCTTTACGAAGTCGACGACCACATCGCGACGATCACCCTGAACGCCCCCGAGCGCATGAACACAATTTCGAGCGCGATGCTCGATGAGTTGTCCGACGCGCTTCTTCGTGCGGACCGCGATCGCAACGTTCGCTGCGTGATCCTCACCGGTGCGGGGCGTGCTTTCTGTGCGGGCCTCGATCTCGCGGCGCAGATGTCGGGTTCGAAGGACTCCCTCGGCAACATGGGCGACCTCGGTGCATCGACCGGCGAGTTCGATCTCCGCACGGCTCCACCGGTCGTGCTTCACAATCTCGACACACCTGTGGTGTGTGCGCTCAATGGTGGTGCCGCCGGCTACGGCCTCGACCTCGCATTCGGTTGCGACATCCGGTTGGCAGCTGACACCGCAAAACTGAACCCGGGTTTCGCCAAGCGCGGCATCCTTCCCGAGTCGGGCGGCACATGGCTTCTGCCGCGCATGGTGGGCTATGCGAAGGCCGCCGAGATCTCCTTCACGGGTCGAACGTTGACGGCCGTCGAAGCACTCGACCTCGGACTCGTCAACTACGTGCATCCGGCGGCCGAATTGCAGTCTGCAGCCCGCATGTTGGCGACCGAGATCACCGCGAACGCTCCACTTGCGGTCCGCGCAATCAAGCGGATGATGCGTGCCGCAGAAACGGAGACGTTCGAGCAGAACATTCACCACGTCTTTCTGCAGTTGCTGCCGCTCTTCAAGACCGCTGACTTCCGTGAAGGGGTCTCCGCCTTCATGGAAAAGCGGACTCCCGAATTCAAGGGCCGCTGAAGACACCGTCGTGAATCGTGCCGAGGCCCTCGCATTGCTCGGCCTCACCGAAGGCTTCGATGTGCGGGATCTGCAGAGGGCTCGTCGTCAGGCTTTGCTCCGGCGCCATCCCGACCACGGCGGTACTCGCGAGGCCGTCGACGACGTCGAGCGTGCGGTCGAGTTGCTTCTCGTTGCTCGCGACGTCGGATCACTTCGTGTGCGACGGGGTTCGGACAGTCCGTCCTTCACGGTGAGCGCATTGCCCGTCGAGGCGTTCGAACTTTTGCTCTTGGCTGCAGCCGATTTGGGCGACGTGTCCGATGACGACCCGCCCTACCGTCTGGAGGTGCGCATGCACGAGCCGCCCGACACGTGGGTCTGCTTCGAGCTGGTACCCGATGCGGGGTCGTCGACCGTCTCGTTGACCCTCGAGGCTCCCATGGCACACGACGTCGAAGCTGTTCGCGACACCTGGGTCGCTGCGATCAACGCTCTGCAGCTGCCTTGAGAAGGCGGTCGCGCACGGCGGCACCGAGACCCGTCGGCTGGGGGAGCAAGCCGATGATGAGGTCAACCCCTTGGTCGTCGCATCTGCGCAGCGACGAGTAGAGGTTTCGGGAGTATTCGTACGAGTCGTTGTCGTGGGGTAGCACGGCGACTCGCTTGCCGCGCGCCTCCGCTTCGCGTTGCGCGTCATCAACCTCGGCTTGCGTGGAAAAGACGAGGAGTCTGGTCTGCGGTGCATAGTGGGAGTGAAGCATCCCCGGTGCGACGGCCTTCTCTGTGTCCACCGTCCCCGAGATGTCCTCCGAGACCACGACAGCGAGGCCGTGTTCGGCGAGGCACGCCGAGATGTCCTCGACCGTCACTCCACCGGGGCGCAGGATGGCAGCTGGCTCCTTCGTACAGTTGACGATCGTTGACTCGACGCCGACCCGGCATCCCCCGCCATCGAGGATGGCATCGATACGACCGTCGAGGTCGGAGAGGACGTGCGCGGCAGTTGTCGGGCTGATCGACCCGAACCGGTTCGCGGAGGGCGCCGCGATACCAGCACTGCCCTTCAGGTGCAGTGCCGCCAGAAGGCGCAGAGTAGCCGGATGATCGGGTACGCGCAGGACGACCGTGTTGCGACCTCCCGTGACAACCGGCAACACCAAATCCGATCGCTCGGTCAAAATCGACAGGGGTCCCGGCCAGTAGGCGCGAGCGAGTACCTCGGCGGCCGGCGTCCAGTTGCGCGAGAGGGACTGCGCGTGGGAGATGTCCGCGACGTGCACGATCAACGGGTGAGTTCTCGGGCGCCCCTTTGCCTCAAAAATGCGAAGCACTGCTTCGTCATTCGACGCATCTGCGGCAAGTCCGTAAACCGTCTCGGTCGGAACGGCGACGAGACGACCCCCCAGCAGAAAGTCGATTGCGTGGGCGAGGTCGACGTCGACGTCGGCTTCGAGCAGGATCGTGTCCATGCCGATCACTTGTCGGAAAATCTTGACTCGAGGAAGCCGACGACCGCATCGATGAAGGGAAACGAGCCCGGAGTCGCGAAGTGGTCGGTTCGCGGAAGCACGGAGAGTGAACCATCGGGGAAAGACTCAGCCAGACGATCCGACGGCGCGGCGAAATCGCGTTCGCCGATGCACACGAGCACGGGGCAGACGATCTGCGACAACTGCGCCGGAGACAACGGGGCGGAGGGCGGTCTCTTCAGAACAGCAGTCAAGGCCTCGACGTCGTTGTCACCCTGCCGTGCGTACTGGCCGAAGAGTCGGGCAATGTTGTCGTCGGGCGGTGCAGTGCCATCGATGCCCGAGAGGATGCGAGCAGTCTCTTCGGGCTTGTGCGGTTCGAATACTCCGTTTCCAATGCCCGCGAGGACCATGCCGCGAAACCGACTCGGGGCGTCGATCGCGGCTCGCAGCGTGGTGAGTGCGCCGAGTGAAAAGCCGACGACGATGCACGGCTCCTCAGGTAGACGCTCGAGAAGGTACGAGGAAAGGTCGGCGTACGCGGCAGGTTCATGGGGCTTTTCCGCCCCGCCATGTCCGAGAAGATCGATACCCGAGACGGAGAAACCCGTGTCGGCAAAAATCTGGTCGATCCCGGGTCCCTGCCAGGTGTCGCGGTACGAGCCGCCCCAACCGTGAACCAGAACGAGAGAATTCGCGACCATGGTCGCCTAGCCTAAGACGGCCATGCGTTTCCTTACCGCGCACCCTCCCCATGACCTCACGTACAACGACGTGTTCATGGTTCCCAGCCTCAGCGATGTGCCGAGTCGATTCGACGTCGACCTGGCCACGCCCGACGGCATCGGGACCACCGTTCCCGTTGTCGTGGCGAACATGACGGCCGTTGCTGGTCGTCGCATGGCCGAAACCATCGCCCGGCGAGGTGGCCTGGCTGTGCTTCCCCAGGACATCCCTCTCGACATCATCGAATCCGTCACCTCCTTCGTGAAATCGCGACACGACGTGTTTGAAACACCGATCACTCTCGCTCCGTCCGACACCGTGGGGAATGCTCTGAGCCTCATCCACAAGCGTGCCCACGGCGCAATCATCGTCGTCGATGCCGACCAACGGCCGGTGGGCATCTTCACCGAGCACGATGCCGCGGGTTACGACCGATTCACGCAGGTGCAACATGTGATGAATCGCGACCTCATTTGTGTCGAGGCGGGACTCGACCCGCAAAAGATCTTCGACTTTCTCCACGAGCGTCGACTCACGTTCGCCCCGGTGGTCGGTTCGGACGGGGCGCTTCTTGGTTGTGTGACCCGAAAGGGTGCGTTGCGGAGCACCTTGTACGCCCCTGCACGCGGTCGTGACGGTCGCTTCCTTGTATCAGTGGCGGTCGGCATCAATGGTGAACCCGACGCACGGGCGAAAGCCCTCGCCAAGATGGGTGTCGATGTCCTTGTCATCGATACTGCGCACGGTCACCAGGGGCGGATGTTGCGTGCGGTGGAGGCCGTACGTGCAGCGGCCCCCGAAGTTCACCTTGTCGCCGGAAACGTCGTCACCGCAAAGGCCACCCGTGATTTGATCGAGGCGGGAGTCGACATCGTGAAGGTCGGTGTCGGACCCGGGGCGATGTGCACAACTCGCATGATGACCGGTGTCGGCCGTCCACAGTTCACCGCGGTCATGGAGTGTTCCGACGAGGCGCACCGCCTGGGGCGGGACGTTTGGGCAGATGGCGGGGTTCGGTATCCGCGCGACGTTGCTCTTGCGCTCGCAGCGGGTGCATCAAACGTGATGTTCGGGTCGTGGTTGGCCGGTACCTACGAGTCGGCAGCCGACACACTGCGCGACACTGAGGGACGTCTCTACAAGGAGAGTTTCGGGATGGCGTCCAATCGTGCGGTCCGCAACCGGACCAGCAAGGAAACGGCGTTCGAGCGTGCCCGAAAAGAGCTTTTCGAAGAAGGGATCAGCACCTCTCGCATGTATCTCGACCACGATCGACCGGGCGTCGAGGACATCGTCGACCAAATCGTTGCGGGTGTCCGCTCTTCGTTCACCTACGCAGGCGCAGCGAGCATCACCGAGTTCCGCGAGCGGGCCGTTGTCGGGATCCAAAGCGCAGCGGGCTACGACGAAGGCCGGCCACAGGGCACGAGCTGGTAGCCACGACGATGCGCGTCGTCGCCATCGACGGACCCGCAGGGGCGGGCAAGTCCACTATCGCCCGCGCCTTGGCGCGTCGGCTGGAGGTCCCTTATCTCGATACAGGTGCCATGTATCGCGCGGTGACCCACGCTGCGTTGCGCGACGGCATCGAGCCAACCGAGGCCGACGCGGTCACACACCTGGCCGTGGTGTCGCGTATCGACGTCGGTGACGACCGCGTGATTGTCGACGGAGTCGATGTCACCCTTGAGCTCCGATCAAACAGAATCAACCAAGCCGTGAGCCACGTCGCCGCCATCAGTGGTGTCCGCGCGGTTCTGCGGGCACAGCAACGGGCGTGGGTGATGAAAAACGGTGGAGGGGTCGTCGAAGGCCGCGACATCGGTACCGTCGTCTTTCCCGACGCGACGCTCAAGGTTTTCCTCACCGCATCGCCCGAGGTACGCGCACGACGTCGTGTCGCGGAATCCGGCGGGGACATCGAGGCCATCGCTCGCTCCATAGCTGAACGCGATCGACTTGATTCGACCAGAGTCGACAGTCCGCTGCAGACGGCCGAGGGTTCGGTCACCATCGACACCTCGGTGTTGTCCGTCGATCGGGTCGTGGAGAAACTGTACGGTCTCGTGGTGGATCGCGAGGCATCTCGTGGCTGACGTCGACAGTTTTCTGGCAGGAAACGATCTTGGTTCGCGAGCGTTCTATCGGATGGTTCGCAACGTCCTCAACTTCTTCTGTCGCACCTTCTGGCGTACTTCCGTTATCGGGCGCCAACACATTCCCCGAACCGGTCCGTTCATTCTTGCGCCGGTACACCGTTCCTACATCGACACACCACTCGTGTGCACCGTGACCAGACGTCGTATGCGTTACATGGGTAAGGACTCCTTGTGGAAGAACAAGTCCGTCGGCTGGATCCTCTCGGCGCTCGGCGGGTTCCCGGTCTCGCGTGGAACCGCTGACCGCGAGGCGCTGCGGCGCTGTATCGAGGTCCTCGAAGCTGGCGAACCACTCGTTCTCTTCCCCGAAGGCGAGCGGAAGTCGGGAAAAATCGTCCACCCGCTCTTCGACGGAGTCACCTACATCGCGTTGAAAGCTGGCGTGCCGGTCGTGCCAGTTGGGATCGGCGGATCGGAGCGCGCGATGCCGAAGAACAAGAAGTACCTCCGGCCCAGCAAGTGTGTCGTCCTCGTGGGTCCGCCGATCGCACCACCCTCAAAAGAGGGCCGCGCTTCACGCAGCGCCGTGAAGGATTTTTCGGCGCACCTACACAAAGAACTGCAACGCCTTTTCGACGAAGCGCAAGAGCGAGCAGGAACGCCTTCTCAGTAACTCGATGCCTTCGCAGCCGCAAAGATGAGGTCACGCAGCGCAAGCGGATCGGAGGAACCACAGGTCTCTCTTGCCGAGTGCATCGCGAGTTGGGGCACTCCGATGTCGACGGTCTCTATCCCCAGTCTCGTCGCAGTGATCGGACCGATGGTGCTTCCACACGGCATTGCGTTGTTCGAAACAAAATCCTGCAACGGGACACCCGCCTCTTCCGCGATACGACGCACGGTTGCGGCCCCTCTGGCCGCAGTGGCGTAGCGCTGGTTGGAGTTGTGTTTCAGTGCCGGACCGCGGTTGACGAGGGGAGCATGGTTCGCGTCGTGTCGTTCGGGGTAGTTCGGGTGCAATCCGTGGGCGTTGTCGGCCGAGAGACACAATGACTTTCGCAAAAAATCGAATCGGGAATTGCCGAGACCGCGCACCCTCAGCAACTCATCGATGACGTGCTCGAGCAGGGGACCCGCCGCGCCAGTCGTGCTCTCGGAGCCCACTTCCTCGTGGTCGAAGAGACAGACGATCATCGGTCGGTCTGCGTCAGCGTGGCGGATCGCATCGACCGCGGCCCAACAAGAGACAAGGTTGTCGATACGGCCCGACGCTATGAATTCCCCCCTCGCTCCAACGAGGGCTGCCGGCGTGACGTCGAACAGGGCAATATCGAAGGCCTCGTTGGGGCCGATACCGAGCAGATCCAAGACATCGCCGCCCTCCGAGCCCCAGATGGGACGCATGTGGCTCTGTCGATTGAGAATGAGTCCCTTGTCGTTGACTTCACGGTCGAGATGTATCGCCAATTGCGGCACGCGGGCGATCGGACGGCGTGTCTCGCAAAGTCTCGTCGTCCCGTCGACGGAATGCACGACTCCTGCAAGGCCGAGATCCCTATCGAGCCAGGAGTTGAGAAGCACCCCTCCGTAGATTTCGACTTCGAGCACCGACAAACCCGCGGCCCGTGAATTCGGCCGCGGCTTCAAACGTAGGCATGGCGAATCGGTGTGTGCCCCCACCACCAGGACACCTTGCCCGGAACCGGAATCCCGGGGCCACGACCACGCGATGACGGCGCCCCCGTGTTTGAGAACGCCCTTTGATTCGGCGAAGACTGCGTCATCGACTTCCGCGTGCGACGTGACATGAAAGCCCGCCGCGCCGAGCCGCGCGACGCTGGACGAGACGGCGTGAAAGGGAGAGGGCGACTCGTCGAGATACGACAGGAAATCGTCGATTGCCGTCATCACGACTTCTGGAAGATTCCCATCGGCAGACCCGAGTTGCGAAGGTGCGACGTCTCATTGATCGTCACGATCGACCGCTCGCCACTGCGCGCCGCGGCGACCCGATGAATCGAGGTGTAGTTGGGGTAGAAGAAACCCTGAACGTTGACCGTCAGGCCGAGAACGTGGACGAGATACGCGTTGATGACGCCTCCGTGGCACACGACGGCAATCGTCTGTCCCGAGTGATCCGCGATCATTTTCTCGATGGCCAGAACGCAGCGCCTGTTGAACTCCTCGGGGCTCTCCTCGTGGACGTTCCATTCGCCACGCAACATTGCTTGCCAACGGGGATCATTGGCCGCCTTCAGCTCTTCGACGGGGACGTACTCGTTCGAATTGCGGTCCCATTCGGCGATGTCGTCGACCGTCACTATCTCGACGCTCTGCGTGCGGGCAAGGGGTGCGGCGGTCTGCTGCGCCCGACGCAATGGGCTCGCGTACACCGCGTGGATCTTCTCGCTTGCGAGATACTCGGCCAAGCGGTCGGCCTGAGCGAGGCCGTCATCCGACAACTGGGGATCGGCGACTCCTGCATCGAGTTCGCGGCGGACGGGCAGGGCGTGACGAATGATGAGAAGTTCCATTACAAACGAACTCTAAGCGAACCCTCCGCTTGCCGCCTCAACCGGGCGGGGTCACCCGCCCCGTACGGAACCGTTGAGGGTGATCGACACGTCACGGCCGAAGAAGGTGCACGACACACCGGACCCGTCGGTGCCGGCAGAGCCTTCCGATACGGAGGACCTGATCTTCTCGGCACAGTCGACGAGAGAGGCTCGTTGCGAGTAGACAACCACACCGAGCACGGCGAACACGATCGACAACACCAACCGCACGACCAGCGACGAAATGAACTTCAAAACCAAGAGAATCAACGCGACACAGACGACGATCGCCACGATCGACCCGTTTTTTGCTTGATTCAGATCGAGCGCCTGGATGAGGGTTTGATTCGGCACGTGCCCACGTTATTCACCGACGCCCACAGTCTCGTGGATGCCGACACGCGTCGATCACTCGACAACTAGTCTTTCGGCGTGTCGTCCAACATTTCACTCTCGAGTTCAGGCCCGCCAGAAACGAGGTTGCCGGTGGAGTCGCCCGAAGTTATTCACTTGACTTCACAGGTGGTGTCCGGCAACCGTGACGCGCGTGAACACGCAGTTCGGTTGGCACCGCGGAGCTCGCTCGTCTGGTGGGCGTGCGGCTGGGCCGCAAAGGATGCAGTCGATCGTTACGCGGCTTTTCGCGTCGGCTACCACCGCGGTCTCGATTCACTGAGAGCGAAAGGGTGGCGAGGTTCGGGATATGTTCGCTGGGCTCATCCGGGGAATCTCGGTTTCTTGCGGTGCGTCTTCGGTCTTCAACTAGCCGCGGGAAGGGTGGGTGAAGCCGACGAAGAAGAGCGTTGTCGTTTGTTCCTGCTTCAACTCGACCCTTCAGGGGTGCCCTCGAACGAGGCTGAACGATTCGGCGAGATATTCGGGTGACGGTGTGGGCGGTACTCGCCGGTGGCAAGGGGAGCCGCTACGGGGGGCCGAAGGCGGCGGCGTCCCATGGCGACACCACCTTCCTCGGCCACTGTCTTTCGGTTATCGAGGAAGCAAGTGAGCCGGGGGACACGATTGCGGTCTCGGTGGCCTTCGATTGGCAGCCCGACATTCCCGCACATTGCACGATGGTCGCTGACACACTCGATGCCCCCGGTCCCGCCCATTCAATTGCGCGTCTTGCTCAGTGCGCGTTGGACAGGAACGAAAACCTGGTCTTCATGGCCGTCGACATGCTCGGCGTCACCCCCCCAACACTTCGATTGTTGAGGGATCGAGCGGCGGCTTCGGTAAGAGCCGGCAGGCCCGCGGTCGCCGTTGCCAGAGGTGGTGCCGGATTGCATTGGGTTCTGGGTGCCGTTCCTGCGCCCCTTGCCGCGTCGATCGTTTCCAACGGCGACTCGGTGTCAGCCGTTCAGGTGCTACTGCGCTTGTGTCCGGTTGATGCGGTGGATGTGCAGCCCGACGAGTTGCTTGATGTAAACACCCCCGAACTGCGACCCGATTGAGCCGTGCCGATAGTCTCGAAAACGATGTCGATTTCAGAAATTTCCATCACAGAGTTGAAGGGCCAGATCGACCGGGGCTGCACGGTCATCGATGTTCGTGAAACTGACGAATACGTCGCGGGCCACGTCCCCGGTGCCCTCTCGGTTCCACTCTCAGTGTTGACCGAGAACGTCGATGCTTTTCCCGATGGTGTGGTTACCTACGTCATTTGCCAGGTAGGTGGACGGAGTTTGCGTGCCTGCGAATACCTCGAGGGTCTCGGCAAGCTTGTGGTGAACGTGGCCGGAGGAACCGGGGCTTGGACAGCCACGGGTAACGGAGTCGTCTTGGGCGAGTCGCCGCATTGAGCTCCGATGCGGGAACATGGATCGAAACCCGCAGCGGTGTCGAAGAACTTGCTTCACGTCTTCGATCCGTCGAGACATACAGCCTCGACACCGAGTTTCACCGTGAACGTACCTACTTTCCGCAACTTGCGTTGATCCAGATCAACCTCGCCGACCAGATATTCATTGTTGACCCTACGGCGGTCGACCTCGACGTCATTGCAGCACTGTTCGAAAATGATGCGCTCGTGGTCCTCCATGCCGCTCAACAAGATCTCGACGTGCTTCAGCTCACGTGTGGTTCGCGACTCAATGCGATTTTCGATACACAGATCGCAGCCGGGTTCATCGGTTACAGCACACCCTCGTTGTCTGCGCTGGTTCAAAATGAGATGGGTTTCGCCCTTCCCAAAGGTGACCGCCTCACTGACTGGCTGCGCCGCCCGTTGACCGATGACCAAAAGTCATACGCGGCGGCGGATGTGCGTCATCTACCTTTCCTGCATCAGTCGATCACCCGGCAGTTGGAAGACTGCGGCCGAGTGTCGTGGGCCGAGGATGCGTTTCGCGAGTTGCTCGAGCGACCTTCTTCGCTAGTCGACCCATCGCAGGCGTGGTTGAGGGTGAAAGACGTAAAGACGCTGAAGTCGCGAGCAAGGGGAGTGGCCCAGTCCGTTGCGCAATGGCGTGAAGAGCGAGCCCAACGCCAGAACATCCCCGTTCGCCACGTTCTTTCGGACCTCGCTCTACTCGGTGTAGCGCAACGCGCACCCCACACGCTCGAGGAGTTGGCTCAATGCCGGGGGGTTGACGGGCGTTACACCAAGGGTTCCATCGCGCGGGAAATACTCGACGCGGTTGAACGGGGTCGTGACCTCGACGTTGCGCACCCGAAAAACGATGCCGAAGAGTTCGATCGGGATCTACGACCTGCAGCCACCTTGATCTCGGCGTGGATCAGTGAGGTTGCCGCTCGTGAGCGGATCGAGACGGCAATCCTGGGCACGCGTGCCGACATCATCGACTTCCTCCGTGGAACCCCCGGGGCCCGTCTCCGCACAGGCTGGCGGTCCGACCTTGTGGGTCGTGACCTGACTGACTTGGTGGCAGGCTCCGCCGGAATCGCCTTCGACGGAGCAGGCGGCCTGCGGCTTCTACGCGGGTGAAACCCCCTTTTTCGCCTCGTGCCCAGATAAGATTGCCCTCGCCGTTGTCTGGCCGTTTACGGACCGGGGCCACTGCGGTTTTGTCCCATTGCGAAGAATTCGGAGCCCTCACGTGAAAAAGGGTCGTCATCGTCGCTTCGAAGAAGCGCGAAAGTTGAAGCAGGCCGGCCCCAGTGCCGCCGATCTGGGCTTTGGTGGTTCGCAAGCCCGCCAGCGCTCCGAGGAGGATGAGTACGCCGCCATTGCGGAAAAGTACGGGGTGACCTTCGATGAAGACGAAGAGGAAGACGACGAGGACGAGTCCTGACGTTTCGCCTTTCGGCCGTCTCTCTCAACCAACATGACCCCCCGACGCAACATTGCTCTCGTAGCGCACGTCGACCACGGAAAGACGACGTTGGTCGACTCCCTTTTGCGCAGCACCGGAACCTTTGCCGCTCATCAACAAGTCGTCGATCGGGTGATGGACTCGAACGACCAGGAACGCGAGCGAGGAATCACGATCCTCGCCAAGGCCGCTCAGATCACCTACAAGGGTGTCAGCATCAACCTCGTCGACACTCCGGGTCATGCCGACTTCGGTGGGGAAGTCGAACGCGCCCTGCACATCGTCGACGGAATCGTGCTGTTGGTTGACGCCGCCGAGGGGCCGTTGCCACAGACCAGATACGTGCTTTCGAAGGCCATGGACGCCAATCTTCCCGCCGTCGTCGTGTTGAACAAGGTCGACAGACAAGACGCCCGTCCAGAGGAGGTCCTCGGGGAGGTTGAGCAGCTGTTCTTGGATCTCGCTCGCAACGACGAACAACTTTCCTTCCACGTCGTCAGTGCGGTGGCCCGTGAGGGCAGGTCAATGATCGGGGTCGGCATGCCCGCACCCGATGCGACCCTCGAGCCATTGCTCGACTGCATGCTCGGGCTTCCCGAGCCGAAGAGTGATTCCGACGGAGTGTTGCGTGCACTCGTGACCAACCTCGATGCGTCGGACTATCTGGGTCGCCTCGGCATCGGGCGCGTGTATTCGGGCACGTTACGCAAAGGCGAGGCGGTGGCCTTGTGCCAGCGACCATCAGACGACAATCCGACGCCGATGTTGCGCCGGCGGATAACCACTCTGCAGGTCTTTCGCGGAATCGGCAGGTCCGACGTCGAGAGCGTCGAGGCCGGTGATCTGTTTGTCGTCTCGGGCATCCCTGAGATCGAAGTCGGGGACACTCTGACGAGTGTGGAAACTCCGTCGCCGCTGCCGCGGCTCATCGTGGACGACCCGGTGATCCGCATGAGTTTTGGTGTCAACACGTCCCCAATGGCGGGCCGAGACGGCAAGTTCCTGACGAGCCGCCACCTGCGTGACCGACTCGACCGTGAAATTCTCGGGAACGTGTCGATTCGCATCGCGCCGACCGACTCGCCCGAGGTGATCGAGGTGTCAGGACGAGGTGAATTGCAACTAGCGGTTCTCATCGAGAACATGCGTCGCGAGGGCTACGAGTTGCAAGTGAGTCGCCCCGAAGTCGTGACGAAGGAAATCGACGGGCGTCGCCACGAACCGCTCGAGGAGGGCACCGTCGACGTGCCCGACGAACACGTCGGCACCGTGACACAGGCCCTTGCTCCGCGAAAAGGTCGTGTCACAGACATCGGGCCCGGCGACGTGGGTCGCACGCTCGTCGGCTTCGAAGCCCCCTCACGTGGTCTCATCGGTTTTCGTTCGCAGGTCATCACCGAGACGCGAGGAACTGCTCTCATCCACATGCGTCTCATAGGTTGGACGCCGTGGGTTGGTGAGCTGCCGCACCGGACGGGGGCGGCGATGATCTCCGACCGCACGGGAAAGGTGACGGCCTACGCACTCGACAATCTTCAGTTGCGTGGGACGCTGTTCGTCCCACCGGGCGAAGAGGTGTACGAGGGCATGGTCGTAGGTGAAAATTCACGCAGCGACGAGATGGTCGTGAATGCGGTTCGTGCGAAGGAAAAGACGAACATCCGCACCCACAGTCACGATGACGGGGTCAAACTAGCCGCCCCCGTCATTCACACGCTCGAGAGCGCCTTGGAATGGATCGCCGACGATGAATTGGTTGAGGTGACCCCGGCAGCCTTGCGCATCCGCAAGCGGCTCCTCGGCCTCGAAGACCGCCGGCGCGCCTTCAAGCGTTCGCAATAGGCCGTCGCACCACGCGGGACTACTTCTTTCGCGCCTTTTTCGTCAGCGTGACCGGATGGGCTGCGACCGTTGTATCGCGCTTTTCGAGTTCCTTCACCAGCATTCCGTAGACCGTCGAACCGACGAGTTCGGTGAGCTCGTCCTTCAAGTATTTGTAGGTTGGATCTTTGCCGACGAACGAACTCCTATCGTTGGTGCACCACCAATGGAACTCGTGGCCGCCGTCACCCCAATCACGGCGCTTCCATTCGCGCACGAAAGTGACGATGTGTCCATCTTCGTCGGTCGTCTCTTGTAGTCGAACAGGGACCTGCCAGCACACGTCGGGCTTCCAGTCCATCGGACGCTCACCGGCCTCCATCGCACCGATGTGCAGAGCACAACCGGTGCCGCCCTCGAAGCCCGGTGTGTTGAGAAAGACGCACGCTCCGTCGACGACGCGGGTTTTCGGAGTTCCGTCGCGCTCGTGGGTCAGCCAACCCAACTTCGTCGCGCGAGCCTTGTTTTGCCAGTTCTTCGAGGTCAAGCGACGGGAACTCCGCACCACAGTTTTTTCGTCGTCCTTGTCGAGAAAGTGTGCACCAAAACTGCAGCAGCCCTGCATCAATTCGGTGGTGTCGGTTTCGTGGATTCCCTTGCACCCTTCGCCGTAGATGCACTTCCAGTTGCTGAGCAGGTATGACGCATCGAAAATCCACATCCGCCCACCGTCGGGATCCTCGAAACTTACCCAGTCATGTACTTCAGACGTTTTGGACACGCCGCGACGCTACCCGTAACGCGACGGTGAAACCAAAGAAGATGCCACCTTGCATCGGTAATCTTGCCTCGGTGCGTGATAACCCGAAGTTGACGACAAAGCCCCACGAGTTGTATCTCGTGTCGCGCGATGCGTCGAACATTTCCGGCGCCGCAGGGGCTTTGTTCATGCCCCGTTGTCTCGACGACGTGGTCAGCATCGTGTCGGATTGCCGGCGCAGGAACGTGCCGTTCGTGGCGCGCGGAGCGGGCACCGGTCTCGCGGGGGGAGCAGTTCCACCCGACGGCGCAGTTGTGGTTTCGATGATGTCGATGAATCGGATCCGTGAGATCGATCCCATCGGGCGAACCGCCTGGGTCGAACCCGGCGTGCTGAACGCCGACCTCAGCCGTGCGACGGCTCGTTACGGTCTTCATTTCGCGCCCGACCCGTCGAGCCAACAGAGTTGCTCCATCGGCGGCAACGTCGGCAACAACTCCGGCGGCCCGCATTGCCTGTCGGCGGGCGTTACCTCCGCCCACGTCGTGGCGGTCGAGGTCGTGCTCACCGACGGGTCCGTCGTTGTGCTCGACACCACGGGCGCGCCGTTCGACCTTCGCGGTGCCTTTGTCGGCAGCGAAGGGATGTTCGGTATCGCCACCGCGATACAGGTTCGCCTTACCCAGAATCCACCGCACCACGCGACCGTTGTCGTTGGTTTTCCGACCATCGATGCCGGTGCCCGGGCCGTCAGCGCGATCATCGCAGGAGGAACCGTGCCTTCTGCGCTCGAGATGATGGACGCTCCGATCACGCGCGCAGTCGAGGACTACGTACATGCCGGGTTTCCCCTCGATGCGGGTGCACTCCTCATCATCGAGGTCGAGGGTTTGTTGAACGGCGTCGAGTCCGACATCGCCACGTGCCTGCGGGTCTGTTCTGAATTCGGTGCCACTTCCATCCGCAGGGCGGCCGACGAAGCCGAACGGGCCGTCATCTGGAAGGGTCGCAAGACCGCTTTCGGTGCCATCGCACGAATCAAACCGAACTATTACCTGCACGACACTGTCGTGCCGCGGCGCAAGCTCGCCGAGGTTCTCGACGCGGTTGGTTCGATTGCACATGCCGAAGACCTGGCTGTGATGAACGTCTTCCATGCCGGCGACGGCAACTTGCACCCTCTCTTGCTGTTCGACCGTCGCGAGGCCGGCGTCATGGGTCGGGTCCATCGCGCGGGTGCCGAAATCGTTCGGGTCTCCGTCGAAGCCGGCGGCGTGCTCTCGGGCGAGCACGGAATAGGTCTGGAAAAGCGGGACTTCATGAACCTCATGTTCGACGAGACCAGCCTCGCTGCGCAATCGATGTTGCGTCACGCTTTCGACCCCCATGGGCTTGCCAACCCGGGAAAGGTCTTGCCGTCGGCGGCCGGATGCGGAGACAGACAATGAGCAGGTCCGCGCAGATGCAAGCCGGTGTCATCGGATTCGAGCCCGACGAGCTCGTGGTGCACACACACGCGGGCACGACGATGCGTGATCTCGCCGAGACGCTCGCGGCACAGGGACAGCGGCTGCGCATTCCCGCGGTGGGTACCGTGGGCGGCACAATCGCCGCACGCCGCAACGGCCCGTATCCAACGGACAACTCCACCTTGCCCAACATCGTGCTTCGCATACGTGCGATCGATGGAACCGGGCGGAAGTTCACTGCAGGAGGTGGAACAGTGAAGAACGTGTCGGGTTTCGACCTCGTCAAGGTGCTGGTCGGTTCGCGTGGCACGCTCGCCACCATCACGGAAGTGACCCTGCGCACCGAACCCATCCCGCGCGCGAGCCGCTGGTTCGAAGGCGCGGGACCCGTCCATGCGCTCTATCGGCCGAGTCTCGTAGCGGTCAACCGCGGTCGCACGATCGTCAATCTCGAGGGCCACCCGGACGACGTGATGGAGCAATCGCTCCTGCTGGAAGGATTCGAGGAGGTGCGGACGCCGACGGCCGAACAGGTCGTCGCTTTCGAGCCATACGACTTGGCAAGCCATGCAGTGGCCGACGCGACTCCTGCTCTCGCGGTCTGCCGTCGGCTGAAGGCTTCGTTCGATCCCGACAATGTCATGGCCCCCGAGCGCTCGTTTGAACTTGGGCTGTTGTGACGGACCGAGCCTTCTCCCGGGTGGACGCCGACGACCTCGCATCGTGCGTGGCGTGCGGACTGTGTCTTCCACATTGCCCCACCTACAGAACATCGGGTGCAGACACACACAGCCCCCGTGGTCGCATCGCGCTCATTGCAGGTGTCCGCGACGGTTCGCTCGTCCTGGATGACGGAGTCACCGAGGCCCTGGACTCGTGCGTTCAATGCATGGGCTGCCTGCCGGCATGCCCGTCGGGCGTGCGCTACGACCGGATCATCGCCCCGGTTGTCGAGGAATTGACCGCTCGACGTCGCGGTTCGCGCGTCCGACGCAGACTCATCCTCAGCCCGCTGGGAAGGCCCCGCTTGCTGCGTCTGCTCACCCTCGTCGCCACTCTCGCTCAACGCCTGCGCGTCTTGCCCCGGCGTCTCGGGGTGCCGCGTCTGTCCGTCAGGCGACCACACGCCTCGTGTGCCTCCACCGGCGGGGGCGAGCGGGTCGTCATCTTCTCCGGATGCGTGATGGATGCTTGGTATGGCGACGTCCATCGTGACACGCACGTCGTTCTCACCGCGATGGGCTTTGATGCACGATTCAGCGACCCGTCCTTGTGTTGCGGGGCTTTGCACGCTCACGCCGGACTGTCATCGCGGGCGGGAAAACTCGAAGAACGCGTCGAGAAGGAACTCGCGGGCGCAACCGTGGTCGTCAACTCTGCGGGATGCGGCGCCCACCTTCTGGGGACTCTTTCCGGCGATGGAGACCGATCAACGAAGGTGGTCGATGTGATGGAGTTCATCGATGCGAACATCGAACGCTTGCTGGACCCGTACCAACCGCTATCCGAACCACTTCGCGAGTCCGTCGTAGTCCACGATGCGTGTCATCTGCGTAATCTCCAGGGCGCCCACCTTGCAACGCATCGTGTTCTTTCCCACCACCACCGACCCGTGCCGATTCCCGATGAGGGCCTGTGTTGTGGTGCCGGCGGGGCGTACGCGATCGAGCACCCGGACATCGCCCGGGACATTGTGAGTCGCAAGTACTCCGCGATCAAGACCGTCACGGGCGCTGACACGAGGTTCATCTCGTCGGGAAATCCCGGGTGCACGGGTCACCTGGTTGCGAACAGACCGACGACCCTGTCACAGATCGCAGTCGTGCACCCCGTACAACTCGTCGCCCGTATGATCACCGACACCAAGATTCAGAGAGGCGAGTGAACACGAAGATGTCCGGCGATTTCGAACGTGAGGCCGATGCTCTGGGCATCATCGCCGAACGCCTCGCGGACGCATCGATCGACCTGCTGTCGACAGCCCTTCACGATGGCAACGGCAAACTTCCCAAGGACGTCGAACACGTCGAGCGCGAACTACAGAAGGCACGGCGTTCGGTTGTGAAGGCCGAAGCAATCCTGCGAGGGATCAACTCCCGACGAGACGATTGATCGCGTCGATCAACAGCCGCAACTCACCGAAAGACCGCTTGTCGAACCGCATCACCAAACGGGGAAGTTCGAGATTGTCGTCGTCACGTGTCTCTGCGGCGAGCGGCTCGGTCGGTTCGATTCCACCTTCGATGCACAGGTGCGCGAACCTCGCGTTCAACTCCGCCAGCCCCTGCGCATCGGGCAGTGAGCGCAGTCTCAAAACGAGGCGCTGGCCGGCGAAGCGCAACGAATGGAAGTTCGAATAGAAGCCAGTGATTTCATCGGCAGCCGCAACGGCATCATTCGTCGTGAAGTACAGGGCGCGATCGTCGGAGGAGATGAGCCCACGGCTTGCCATCTGATCCCGCACGAAGTCGTCGACCTGTTGCCAGTAGGGGTCGCCCGGAAGGTCCAATAGGACGATGGGCACGGGTGCGCCTTTGCCGGTTTGTGTCAACGTCAAGAGTTCGAAGAGTTCGTCGAGCGTGCCGAAGCCACCGGGCATGCAGATGAAAGCCTGTGACGCCTTCGTGAGGGCGAATTTTCTCGTGAAGAAGTACTTGAGAGCGATGTGTTTTTCGTCGCCGGCGATGATCTCGTTCGCTTCGTTTTCGAAGGGCAACTGGATCGACACACCAATGCTGCTGTCACGACCGGCACCGACCATGCCCGCTTCCATGATCCCGGGGCCGGCGCCCGTGATCACCATCCAACCCTTGGCGGCCAATTCGCGCGCTACGCGCACGGTCTGCTCGTAGAGCGGATCATGGGATGCCGTGCGCGCACTGCCGAAGATGGTGACTTTTGGTCTGCCCTCGACCTGCGCCAACAACGAGAACGCCTTGCGAAGGTCCCGCACGGTATTGGCCATGATCTTCTGGTCGAGAAGCGAAGGATTCCCGACCAGGAACAGATCGACTTCCTCGCGGAGATCACGCTCGAAAAGACTCGGCACTCGTGTGGAGTCACCGGTCATGCCATCAACCTGCCGCAGATTCGCCGACGAGCTTCACGCGAAGGGCTGCGAGCAGATCGACGAAACTCTTCTGGAACGAAGCGACACCGTCCGCCTCCAGCTTTGTCGCAACTTCTCCCATGTCGATACCCACAGCCGCGAGGCGGTCCCACGTCGTGCGTGCCTCGGCAAGGGACGCATCGACGGTGCGAGCAACGGTCCCATGGTCGTCGAAGGCCTCGAGGGTCGCATCAGGCAGGGTGTTCACCGTGTCGGGACCGATGAGTGTGTCGACGTAGAGCGTGTCGGGGTACGTCGGATTCTTCGTCGAGGTGCTCGCCCACAGCGGACGCTGAACCTTTGCACCCTTCTCCGACAGGCTTTGCCAACGGGCACCCGAGAATCGCTCGAGAAAAAGTCCGTATGCAAGGTGTCCCTGTGCGATTGCGGCACGGCCATACAACTCGCGTGCGCTGGGATCCTTGACGCGGGCGAGACGATCGTCCACCTCGGAGTCGACACGACTGATGAAAAAACTTGCCACCGAATTGATGCCGGAAAGGTCGTCACGTCCGCCTTTCACACGATCCTCGAGACCGGCGATGTACGCCTCGATCACTTCGCCGTAGCGCTCTAGGGAAAAAATGAGCGTGACGTTCACGTTGCGGCCCTCGGCGATCATCCGGCGGATCGCGGGAAGTCCCTCACGTGTTGCGGGGATCTTGATCATCACGTTGGGTGCGTCTATGCGCTGATGAAGATCGCGCGCGGCAGCAAGCGTCCCGCCGCCGTCTGCAGCGAGTCCCGGGTCAACTTCGACACTGACGAAACCGTCGCAACCCCTCGTCGAATCGTACAAGGGCCTGAAGACCGACAGTGCCCCAGCGATGTCATCGAGAACCAGTTCCCAGTAGATGTCCTCGACAGCCATCCCCGTGCGAGCGAGGGCCTCGAATTGAGCGTCGTATTCGGTGGAACCCTGGATTGCCTTCTGGAAAATCGTCGGGTTGGACGTGAGGCCGCGTACACCTCGGTCAACGAGACCTTGGAGTTGGCCGCTCGTGAGGAAATCCCGGCGCAGATTGTCGATCCATGGACTCTGGCCCTGCTCGAGGTGGAGACGGCGAAGAATGTTCGTCTGGGTCATCGAAGCGACGATAGTTCGGTTGCCACCCGCACAACGTTGGACACCGACAAGCCGAAATGCTCGAGGGCAACGGCGCCCGGCGCACTTGCACCGAACTCATCAATGCCGATCACCCGATCCGCAATGACCGACCACCCATACGTACTGCCGGCCTCGACGGCGACCACCGGTATGCCCGAAGGCAATACCGACTCGCGAAACGCCGCATCCTGCGCGAGGAACGTCGACTGACACGGCATCGACACAACACGTGTCGCAATACCCGCGGACACCAGTTCCTTGCTTGCGGCGACGCACAGCGACACCTCGCTGCCCGTTCCAACGAGCACAACCAGCGGGCTGGGGGAGTCACTCACTACTCCGGCTCCACGAGTTACGGCCCGACCGTCGCTGACGATCGGCAGGTTTTGGCGGCTTAGGACGAGCGCCGTCGGACCGTCATGGTCGAGAGCAGCCAACATTGCCTGAGCGGTTTCGTTGGCATCGGCGGGACGAATGACCTGCAAACCCGGAATCACACGCAGGGTTGCCAGGTGCTCGACAGGTTGGTGCGTCGGACCATCCTCGCCGACTCCGACCGAGTCGTGACTAAAGACGAACACGACTTTCGCCTTCGACAGTGCCGCGAGTCGGATTGCAGGTCGCATGTAGTCGGCAAAGACGAAGAAGGTGCCGACGACGGGTACGAGATTTCCGTGCAGTGCAATACCGTTCGCAACAGCACCCATTGCATGCTCGCGCACTCCGAAATAGATCTGACGCCCGGCGCGGTCAGCGCGCGAGAACATTCGGTCGGGAGAAAGTTTCGCACCTGTGTTTCCCGTCAGGTCGGCTGCTCCGGCGAGGAGGCACGGCAAGACATCCGTCGCGGCGGCAAGAACCTTCTGAATTGCTACACGCGTCGCGGGTGTTTCATGTGATTCGAAGCGCGGAAGGTACGGTGCAAGGCGCACGGCAAGCCCTGAAGTTGTGTGGCCGATTAGTTGTTGCGGAGCACCGGACGCCACCCATGACTCACGCTCGGGTCCGCAGCGCGCCGCTGCATGCGCGCGATATGCAGACAACAGGTCATGCGGCGCATGGAACGGCTCGTCCGGCAGATTGAGCAGCGCTTTCGTGCGTGAGATGTGTTCGGCCACGAAGGGATTTCCGTGCGCGGCATGCTTGTCGGTGAAATCGGGCGACGGAAAGCCGATCCGAGTGGGCAGAACGATCAGTGTCGGCGAACCTTTCGTCGCCTTGGCATGATTGAGAGCCGATTCGAGAGCGTCGCAATCCTCGGAAATTGGACCGGCTTCAATGACGTTCCATCCGTAGGATCGAAAACGTCCCGCCACGTCGTCACTGCACGTCAGGTCGGTCGCACCGTCGATCGTGATCTTGTTGTCATCGAAAACGCAGACCAGGCGCTCGAGTCCGAGATGGCCCGCGAGAGAGGCAGCTTCGTGACTCACGCCCTCCATGAGGCAACCGTCGCCGGCGATCACGAACACGTGATGGTCGATCACCTCTCTGCCGAGGGTCGCGCGAAGATGCTCTTCGGCGATGGCCATTCCCACCGCGTTTGCAAACCCCTGACCGAGTGGACCCGTGGTCACCTCGATCCCCACGGTGTGGCCCACCTCCGGATGGCCGGGAGTCATTGAACCAAGTTGTCTGAAGGCGCGCAGGTCGTCGATTTCCAAGCCGTAACCGTTGAGCCACAAAAGGGTGTACTGCAGAATCGATGCGTGACCGGCCGAAAGAATGAATCTGTCCCGGTTGGGCCATTTCGGGTCCGCGGGGTCATGACGCATGATTCGCGAGTACAGGGTGTGGACAAGAGGAGCCAAGGCCATTGCCGTGCCTTGGTGACCGCTTTTGGCATGGAACGGCGCATCCATGGCCATCCCACGGATCACCGCTATGGCCCGAGCATCAAGAGCGGAGCCGAATCCTGAACGGGCAGCGGATTGCGTAACCACGTGCGAACACTAACTGTTCGGTCGTGGGAGGAGGGTCAACGGAAGGACGGACCACCGGTCGCGATTGACGCGGCAATGGGCGAACACTTGGCCATAACCGTCGAATTCGAGTTCGGCCTTGACCAGTCGATAGGTGAATTTTCCCGGATCGACACGGAATGGACTGACGTTGCGCGCCACTTGTTCGTCGTCTTCACTGTGCCCTTTCCTGAAAACGACCTCGAAAACACCCTCGCCGGACTCGTCCGGCTCGCAATAGATCAATGCCACGAGGTGCGGGGAGAATGTGAAGGGCGGTTCGGAGGGAGCGACGGTCGAGAAAAAAGCACCCGTCAGATCGATCCGCGCGCTTGGTCCCTCGGCCTGGCGCATTTCAAAGTTTTCGACGAAGAGGGTTGAGACGAGATGCACGAATCGAATCTACAAACCTCGTCACTGACGCCGAAAATCAGGCGGCAGTGCGGCGGGACGGCGTGACGAGTTTGATCTCACCCAGGCGCACGCGTGCCAGCTTCAACCATGTCAACACCTTGATGACCCACCAGCCATAGTCGATTTCGTACCACCGGTGGGCGAGACGTGCCGACGTTGGTGCGGCGTGGTGGTTGTTGTGCAACCCTTCACCAGCGGTCAGGAAGGCGAGCCACTGCAGATTGCCCGCGCCGTTGTCGTACGGACGCCGTCCGAAGTGATGACCGATCGCATTGACCGCAGCGGAACCGCCGAGATAGAGATTCACATGCACGACGGCCGCAGCAAGACCGACCCACAAGCCGAACACCCAACACAACGTCGCGACACCGATCGTCAAGCCGACAACCGTGCGGTCGAAAGCGACAAGGTCGACCCGAGTGACGGGCATGTCCTTGGCATAACGTGCAATTGTCGATGATTCATTGGCGCAGCGCCGGTAAAGGGCCACGTTTTTTGCCTGCACGGTTTTCCAGCCCAGCAAAACGGGTGAGTGGGGATCGCCATCGACGTCGGTGAAAGCATGGTGTTTACGGTGAACCGCCACCCATTGACGAGGACGGATGCCCGTTGTGACCCAGATGACGAATCGGAACCCGAAGGCGGCGGCGGGCGACAGGGACAGGGCACGGTGCGACATCGCGCGGTGCAGGTACACGGTCGTTGCGATGTTTGCGAGGACCGTCACGACAAGACCCACAACGAGGCTGACGAACACGGACCCCCAAAACGACGAGGGTGCAACAAGAGCAGGCGTGAAACCGACCATCATGGGACCATGATACCTACCTACCAACCAGTAGGTAGAGATTGCCGATAGCCTCGACGCATGGCGCAGCGCCCCATGCGCGAGGTGATTCTCGACGAAGCCACCGAATTATTCGCCCGCTTCGGGTACGGAGGCACCTCCCTCAATCACATCGCTGCGGGCGTGGGCATCAAGCGCCCGAGCCTGCTGCACCATTTCCCGAGCAAAGATGCCCTCTACGGGGAGGTGTTCGAGCGCATGCTCTCGGATTGGCTGGAACGCGTCGAGGCCACGATGAAAAGCCCCGGTCGCGGCTGGGAGCGGTTCTCCGCAGTCCTGGTGTCAGGTTTCGAACTCTTTTGCGAGAACCCGTCGTATGTGCGGCTCATGCGACGCGAGGCAATCGAAGGCGGTGAGCGTCTCGGCATCGACCTCGTCGGCGTGGTCGCACCCTTCTTCGAAGCTGCGGTCAATTGGCTGGAGGAAGAAGTGGTGGCCGGGCACTTCAGAAAGGTTGATGCCCGCCAAGTGCTCGTCACCGCGTACGCGACCCTGCTCGGCTACGTCTCGGATGCACCCTTCCTCAACGGACTCCTCGTCGACGACGCGCTCGCGCCGGAGATGCTGTTGGCCCGCCGCGATCACCTTCTTGACATGTTCCGACGCACTCTCGTCGCCGATCCGGACCCGTCGCTTACTAGTCTCGGCGCGTGAACAACAACGCCGGCTCATCCCGGACATTGTCGGAGCGCGAGAGCAAGGGCCTTCTCGCAGGTTTCGGAGTGCCGTTTCTGCCCGAGCTCGAATTGTCCACCACGCGGTCGCCGGGCGAACTGGTCGAACTCCTCCGATCTCACAAGATCGCGTTTCCCGTCGTCGCAAAGCTGAACGGCGATCACATTGCTCACAAGACCGAACGCGGTCTCGTTCGCTTGAACATCAGCGACGAAAAGGGGCTCTCAACAACTATTGACGAACTCTTCGGAGCGGTACGCGATGGCGACGGAAAGGTCAGCGTTCTTGTTGCACCGATGGTCAGGAGCAATCGCGAGTTCATCGCCGGCGTCGTGCGGGACCCCCAGTTCGGACCCGTAGTCATGCTCGGTATCGGTGGAGTGTTGGCCGAGGCCGTTGCAGATGTGGTCTTTCGACCTGTTCCCGTTTCGCGGGCCGATGCAAACGAAATGATCGCTGAAATCAAGGCCCAGAAGTTGCTTGGTTCATTCCGAGGGGAATCCGCCGTCAAACGCGAGGCGCTCGTCGGAGTCCTTTGTGGTTTGTCGGATGCCGCGGCGACACGGGACGATGTCATGTCCGTCGACCTCAACCCCTTGCTCGTCACGAGCGAGGGTGGCCTCGTCGCCGTCGATGCCTTAGTGGAGGTCGGCGCATCCGCCGAGCCACTCGTGTCCACGAAACGAAGCCGCAAGCTGCAAGACGAGCATTTCAAGGCGCTCTTCGAGCCACGCGGCGTGCTTGTTGCCGGGGCATCGAGCCATCCGGGCAAGTTCGGCTTCGTGTCGATGCACAACATTCTTGCGAGTGGTTACGAAGGCCGTGTGGGCGGGACAAATCTTTCGGGCGAGGAAGTGCTCGGGGTCAAGACGGTTTCATCGGTCGGGGATCTCCCTGACGGTTTCGCCGATTTGGTCTTTGTGTGCACCCCAACCGCCGCTAATCCCGGTCTGCTCCGTGACTGTGCAGCCAAGGGTGTGAAGGCCGCTTTTCTCACGTCTGCCGGTTATGGCGAAGCCGGTGATGAGGGCCGCATGCTCGAAGACGAAATCGTCGCATTGGCCGACGAACTTGACATCCTTCTCGCCGGACCCAACGGCCAGGGTGTTGTCAGTACGCCTGCAAAACTTTGCGCACAGATCGTGGCGCCGTATCCGCCGGTGGGTCGAATTGGAGTGGCGAGTCAGAGTGGAAACTTTGTTTCATCGTTCCTGAACTACGCCCGCCAAAGTGGCGTCGGAGTGAGCCGTGCGGTGTCGGCCGGTAATGCGGCGAGTGTTTCGGTTGCCGACTATCTCGAGTGGTACGCGACGGACTCGGCCACCTCGGTTGGACTTGCCTACCTCGAGGGAATCACGAACGGCCGCGACCTCATGAACCAACTAGCCGGCGTCTCACGCCGCATGCCCCTCGTCATTGTGAAGGGCGGGGCCACCGAGGCCGGCGCAAAGGCGGCTGCCAGCCACACAGGCGCCCTTGCGGCCAACGACAAGGTGTTCGACGGTGCTTGCCGCGCAGCCGGTCTCGTTCGTGCCGCCTCTGTCGAAGAGGCGTTCGACACCGCAGCGTGCTTTGCGACGCAACCGTTACCGCGTGGGGGCCGCACCGTGATTCTGACCACGGCCGGCGGTTGGGGGGTCGTCACGTCCGATGCGCTCTACCAGCGAACCGAGCTCAGCCTCGTCACGTTGCCCGACGATCTTCTTGCGGCCATCGACGAAAAACTGCCCCCCCGTTGGAGCAAGGGAAACCCAGTCGACTGCGCAGGCGGGGAGACACGCGACACAATCCCCGAGGTTCTCGGCCTCATCGCTCGTCATCCAGAAGTCGATGTTGTCATTTATCTCGGCATCGGAATCCAGTCAAATCAGGCGCGGTTGATGCGCGAGGGCTCGTTCTACCCCGATCATGGTCTTGAGCGAATCGTCGCGTACCACGAGCGCCAGGATGCGCGCTTTGCCGAAGCCGCCGCCGAGTTGTCGAGCGAGACGGGCAAGCCGATTCTCGTTGCGACGGAACTCGCAATTGCAGACCCGGACAATCCCGGTCCGCGCGCGGTGCGCGAGTCGGGTCGTTACTGCTTCCCGACGGGGAATCGTGCCGTCGCGGCGCTCGCACACATGGTGCGCTACGCACAGTTCCTCAACCGATGACGAAGAAAAGCCGTCGCGCCCGCCGGCCAGGATTGGTCGTTGCGATCATCGGAGCCATCGGCGCGGCTCCTCTCGCAGTTCTTTGGTATTCGGGACACTCGCTTGCAACGCGCACCGAGGGCCGCAACGCAAAGCCGGTTCCATACATCGTGTCGCCCATCCTCAGCGTGCGGCGTGCCGCCGGTACGTTGGCTGCCGACTTCGCCACTCGCAACCTTCGCAACGAACTTTTACCGATTCTGGAGAAGATGCCGTCGGCGTCCTGTATTCGCGTCGATGCGGGCGGACGCCTCGTCATGGCGAAGTCTTCCGACAAGGAACTCGTACCTGCAAGCAACCTGAAGATTGCAACGGCGGCTGTCGCGCTCGAAGTACTGCCCGCAGAAACACGATTCACAACGCGTGTCGTGGGGCAGGTCGACAAAGGTACGGTGAAAGGGGACCTGTTTCTCGTCGGAGGCGGTGACCCGTTGCTCGTCAGCCGCGAGTTCCTCGCCACCGAGCGTTATCCGACAACCTCTCCGACTCTTCTCGACGACCTCGTCGACAAGGTGAAGGCAGCCGGTGTGACATCCATCAACGGCAGCGTTCTTGGTGACGAGTCGTATCTCGATGACGACCGCTACGTCGACGATTGGTCATCGGGAATCAGGGGAACCGAGGCGGGGCCGCTTGGAGCTCTCATGGTGAACGACGGAGCAGTGGTCGGCGAGCGCCTGAAGCCGGACAACCCGGCTACGGCAGCGGCAGCGGAGTTCACTCGACTACTGCGCGCTCGGGGAATCAGCGTCGTCGGTGATCCGCGCGAAACAAAGACTGCTCCGCTTGGCACGACCATTGCGGAAATTTCGTCGGCACCTGTCGCGGCAATCATCGAGGAAATGCTCACCAATAGCGACAACAACACCGCTGAAATCTTGGTTCGACACATTGGTCTCTCGCGTTCGCTGCAGCCCACGACCGGCGGAGGTCTTGCCGTCATTCGGGATTTGCTCCGGCAGTGGGCAATCACGGGTGTGATCGTGAAGGATGGTTCCGGTCTTTCACGTACAAATCGGATGACCTGTGCCAGCCTTGTCGAACTTCTCGGACGTAGTCCCGTCGGCGGAAGCCTGAAAAAGGGTCTCGCTGTGGCTGGACGCACCGGCACCTTGAAAGACGTACTGACGGATTCGACCGCGGCGGGCAAGTTGCTCGGAAAATCGGGCACACTTTTGAACGTCAAGACCCTCGGAGGGGTCCTGCCCGTGAATGCGACGGACGAGGTCATCTTTGCTCTCTTCCTGAACGGTGCGGGGTGGGCGGACCAGGGGAACTACAGGCCGCTTTGGGACGCCCTTGCGCGGGCCGTGTCCACATACCCCACGGGGCCCACCGCACAACAGGTGCGCCTCCTAGGCGCCGGCTGAGGGGGTGCAAAACAGGCGGTTCGCTGCGACACTTGAACCATGGCCTCCAAGTCCCGAGCGCGCGACGCAGAGATCGTCGACCTGGTCGTCGCCTACGCGCGCCAAGAGACCGTCGAACCTCTGCGGGGCGCAGGCCGTTGGATTGTCTGGGGAGTCGTTTCAATGACTCTCGTTTCACTCGGCATGGTTCTTTTTGCACTCGGTTTGTTGCGTCTTGTCCAAGATATGACGGCTGACGTGTTTGACGGGGCATGGTCCTTCGTTCCCTACGTTTTCGGCACCGTGTTTGCGGTAGTGGTGGTCGGGGTAGCGCTGTTGCAGGTGCGCCGGCCGCGTCTTTAGGTTGGAGGGACAATGGAACAAAGCGGTGAGGGGAAAATCTCGAGGGAAGACCTCGAGCGCAGGTTCAAGAGTCTGCAGGACGACATTCAAGGGCGAGTTGAGAACAAGAAACAGACGATCGTGGCCGTCGCCGGTGCCGCCGCGGTTGTTTTGATGATTGCTTCGTATCTCTTTGGCCGGCGTCGAGGCTCGCGGCGCGCCACCCGCGTCGAATTCAGGCGTTGAAGTGGCGTCGAAAAACGTCCGTCGGATCTCGTTAGTCGCGGGGCTCGTTATCGGTCGTACCCCGTTACGCCGTCGCGTCATCTCGTCGCTGGCACGTCGATCCACGACCATCGCCAAGACAATTCTGCTGGGCCGCCTCTCGCGACGCTTCTTCGGCAACCCTCGTCCGCGTGTCGTGAGAACGACAACTCGACGGGCCGTCATCGACGTCGAATCGCGATGACCATGAACGCAACCGGACATGCGGATACCTTCGGACTGGGCGAGAAAGTTATGTTCATCGACAGGAAGGATCGCCGATATCTGATCGATCTCGTCGCTGGCGGTGAATTTCACAGCCACGCTGGATTTGTCCCGCATGACGCAGTCGTCGGTTGCCCGGACGGAACGGAGGTCATTTCGACCAAGGGTGCGCGTTACGTGGTTCTTCGCCCGACTCTGGAGGACTTCGTCATCGAGATGCCCCGAGGCGCACAGGTCATTTATCCGAAGGATCTCGCAACGATCCTCATGATCGCCGACATTCGGCCTGGTGTGCGGGTTTTCGAATCCGGTGTTGGCTCGGGTGCCCTTTCGATGGCGATGCTGCGCGCCGGAGCAACGATCACCGGGTACGAGTTGCGCGAAGACTTCGCCAACCGTGCAAAGGCCAACGTGGGGTCCTTCCTGGGGGAATCTTCTCTGCGCTCGTATGACGTGCACATTCGCAATTGCTACGACGGAATCGATGGCGAAGATTACGAACGCATCGTTCTTGACCTACCCGAGCCGTGGCTCGTCGTAGACCACGCTGTCGGGGCATTGCGTCGTGGGGGAGTCTTCGTGGCTTACACGCCCTCCATTACCCAGGCAATGCAAGTGCGGACGGCCCTCGGCGATGAGTGGGCGAGTCAACGCACGCTCGAAGTTCTGCACCGGACTTGGCACATTGAAGGACAGGCCGTGAGGCCCGATCACAGAATGGTCGCGCACACCGGATTTCTCACGGCGGCGCGACTCATCGACAAATCCTGAGTCACTCGGCCCGATTCAGGGCCTGGCGGTCACGGTTCGATGAAAATGCACTCGCCGGGGCATTCCTCGGCCGATTCGACGACTGCATCGATCATGCTGTCGGCAAAATTGGCGAGGCCCTCCGCACCCTGGGGGTTGCCCTTGGCAGTGGCGAATATCTTGCTGCCTTCCTTTACGTAGGCCAGACCGTCGTCGAGAAGCGTGAAGACATCCGGTGCGATCTCCTCGCAGAGGCCATCGCCTGTGCACAGATCCTGATCGATCCAGACCTTCATTGACTGCTCCTTCTATCGCTCCGACGTGCGCCCAAACTCTACACGCCGTGGCCGTCGTGGTCACCTTTTGTCCCATGACATCTTGCAGGACGCAACATCCTGGTGGGGGTCGCCCTTCGTTTGCCCGCGCGGTCGCGTGAACGCCCGCGGGAGATGATAGAGAAAGGGAGGTCTTCGAAAGGTCGGAGGTGCGGAATGTCTGCTGGTCAAGGGGACGGGCAGAACGAGGAAACCGAACGCGGCGATGGTCGATCGGCGCGACTCGAGGCTCAACTGCTCGAGGCAAAGAGCCAACTTGCGCACAAGAACGCCCAGAACGAGAAGTTGTCCTACACCCTTCGTGAGGCGCGAGAGCACATCGCCCAACTGCGCGAAGAAGTCGACAAATTGTCGCAGCCGCCGTCGGCATACGGGGTCATCGTCGGCAAGAACGACGACGAAACGGTTGACATTCTCACGAGCGGACGCAAGATGCGTGTGCATCTCCACCCTGACATCGACTTCGAGACCATTGCCCGTGGCGCCGAGGTGGTGTTGAACGAGAGTCTCAATGTCGTTCTGGCTCGGATTCCCGAGGGCTCTGGTGAGGTCGTCTCGCTGAAGGAAGTCTGCGAAGACGGTGTGCGAGCCGTCGTCACGGTGCGTGGGGATGACGAACGAATCTGCGAACTCGCCGATGCCTTGCGCGGTGTGCACTTGCGTTCGGGTGACCTTCTGCGCCTCGATCCGCGTTCGGCGCTTCTCCTCGAGAAGCTTCCGCAGCCCGATGTGGAGGACCTCTTGCTCGAAGAGGTACCCGACATTGACTACGGCGACATCGGCGGCCTCGATTCCCAGATTGAACTGATCGCCGATGCTGTCGAATTGCCCTTCCTTTACGGCGACCTCTTTGCCGAGCACCGGCTGCCTGCGCCGAAGGGCGTCTTGCTGTATGGACCCCCGGGTTGCGGGAAAACCCTCATTGCAAAGGCTGTCGCCAACAGCCTTGCCAAAAAAGTGGCCGCCACGCAGGGCGACGCGAAGGGCCGCAGTTACTTCATCAATGTCAAGGGCCCCGAACTTCTCAACAAGTACGTCGGCGAAACCGAGCGACAGATCCGCCTCATCTTCCAGCGCGCACGAGAAAAGAGCGAGGAGGGCTGGCCGGTCATCGTTTTTTTTGACGAGATGGACTCGATGTTCCGCACACGTGGAAGCGGCATCAGCAGCGACATGGAGTCGACGATCGTGCCTCAGTTGCTCGCAGAAATAGACGGCGTCGAGGGCTTGCGAAACGTCATAGTCATCGGAGCGACCAACCGCGAGGATCTCATCGACCCCGCGATCCTTCGACCCGGACGTCTTGACGTGAAGATCAAAATCGAGCGCCCCGACAAGGCCGCAGCGACACAGATCTTCTCGCGCTACCTCACCGCCGACCTACCCATTGCGCCAGCCGAACCCGGCCTCGACACCGAGGCCGCCGTACGGGCGATGATAAACGCGGCAGTGGATGCGATGTACAGCGACGACAAGGCAAATCGTTTCCTCGAAGTGACGTATCAAAACGGCGACAAGGAAGTCCTCCATTTCCGTGACTTTTCGTCCGGAGCAATGATCGAGAACATTGTCCGTCGCGCCAAGAAACTGGCCATCAAGCGTGTCATCGCCGGGGGAGACAAGGGCATCCGTCTCGACGATCTTGTCCGGTCGGTGCGCCAAGAGTTCAAGGAACACGAAGACCTCCCGAATACCACGAACCCCGACGATTGGGCGCGTATCTCGGGTAAGAAGGGCGAGCGCATCGTGTTCATCCGCACCCTGGTCGACGAGCACGTCGGTGATGCGGCTTCGCGTGGTGGCAAGGCCATCGAGCGCACCGCCACCGGTCAGTACCTGTAGCCGACGGAGACGCGACAGGATGGCAATTCACAAGGTCTGCGGGATAGAAACCGAATACGGGATCATCACACGTGGCTTCGATGCCAATCCCGTCGTGGCCTCGTCGGTTCTCGTGAATGCCTACGCCGGGAACTTTCCCCAACTGATCGGATGGGATTTCGCAGATGAAAATCCGGGTCTCGACGCGCGCGGTCTCGTCCTCGATGACGCTTTTCCGCCGGAGGTCGAGACCCATCTCGTCAACAGCGTTCTCACCAATGGTGCCCGTTATTACGTCGATCACGCACATCCCGAAGTCTCGACGCCCGAGTGTACGAGTGCTTCACAAGTCGTCCTTTTCGACAGGGCTGCCGAAGAGGTAATTCGACGCAGCGTGGCCTCAGCAAACGAGAAGTTGCCCCCGAGTCACGAAATCGTTCTCTACAAGAACAACTCCGACGGCAAGGGAAACTCGTACGGTTGCCATGAAAACTACCTAGTCGACCGGAACCTTCCCTTCGGTCGTCTGGCTGCGCTGATCACGTCGCACTTCGTGACGCGACAGGTGTTCACAGGTGCCGGCAAAGTCGGATGCGAGCAACCTGGCAGGAGTTCGACCGCCGTCGCATACCAACTCACGCAACGGGCCGACTTTTTTGAAGAAGAGATAGGACTCGAGACCACGCTCAAGCGTCCGATCGTCAATACGAGAGACGAGCCACACTGCAACCCAAATCTCTATCGGCGCCTTCACGTGATCGTCGGCGACGCGAACATGAGCGAAGTGGCGACGTTTCTGAAAGTGGGCACCACGGCGATTGTCCTCGCCATGATCGAAGACGACGTCCTTCCCCACAACTTGCAACTCTCCAACCCTTTGCACGGAATCGCGGCTGTCAGTCACGACCCGACACTCAAAACGACTGTCGAACGGATAGACGGACAGCGTCTCACGGCGCTCGAGATGCAGTTTCTCCTGCTCGAATGTGCTCAAAAATACGCCCAGCAATACGGTCTGGCTTGCGTTGACGATGCAGGTGGTGCCGGGGAGGGGGAGTTGATTCTGTCGCGCTGGAAGGACGTGCTCGAAGGTCTCGAACACGCCCCGGATTCCGTCGCGCACATCGTCGATTGGGTCGCCAAGAAACGACTGGTCGACGGATTGGCCTCCCGGCACAATCTGTCAGCCGGACACGCCAAGTTGAAGGCGGTGGACCTTCAGTACCACGACATGCGTCCCGAGCGATGTCTCGCCCGTCGTGTCGGTCTCGAGACGATGTGGTCGGACGACGCGGTTTCCACGGCCGTAACGGAACCGCCCGCTACGACGCGAGCGTTCTTCCGCGGCAAGTGCCTGCAGAAATGGCCGAACGATGTCGTTGCGGCGAATTGGGACAGCCTCGTCTTTGACATAGGCGACGAGCCGTTGCGCCGAGTCCCGATGATGGAGCCGCTGCGTGGCACCCGTGCCATCGTCGGCTCACTCATCGAGTCCGCCACGTCGCCCCGGAACCTGATCGACATGCTGGGTGCGGGGGCCAGCGAGACTTCGGGCTTCGTCGATCCCGGGATGTACTGAGGCGCGGAAACTTGGCTACGGTGGGCGAATGGCCGAGCGCATCCAAAAACAACGTACCGAGCGCGGCACCGATGATGCGGCCGTTTCAGATTCGGCCTCACCCGCTGCCGACACCGAGCGCAGCGAGAAGTTGAAGGCGGAACTCGACGACCTCCTCGACGAAATCGACGAGGTGCTCGAATCGAATGCGGAGGACTTCGTGAAGAGCTACGTGCAAAAGGGTGGGGAATAGGCACGATGTCGATGCCTTTTTTCGCTCCCGACGACAACCCGGGGGCCAGCTTCCTCGAACTTCTCCGTCGCACGGGGCCCGAACCCTTCGCAACTGCCGATGTGTCGGGGTACGTTTCGATCCCGCACGCAACGACGTGCGTTGCGTTGCGTTTCTCGGGCGGGGTCGTCATGGCCGGCGACCGAAGGGCGACATCAGGAAATCTCATATCGCACCGGACAATGGAAAAAGTTGTTGAAGCGGATCGATTCAGCGGCGTCGCGATAGCGGGTGCGGCCGGTCCTGCCATGGAAATGATCAAGCTCTTTCAATTGCAACTTGAGCATTACGAAAAAGTAGAGGGCCAGATGCTCTCGCTCGAAGGCAAGGCGAACCAACTGTCCATGCTCGTTCGGGGCAATTTGCCTGCGGCGATGCAGGGCATGGTCGTGGTCCCGATTTTCGCTGGCTACGACGTTGCCTTCGGTACAGGCCGGCTCTGGGACTACGACCCGACCGGCGGTCGTTATGAGGAGAAAGAGTTCGTGGCAACGGGCTCGGGCAGCCTTCATGCGGGCACGGTTGTGAAGGTCGGGTGGAGGTCGTCTCTCACGGAGGATGACGCGATTCGCCTCGCCGTGCGCGCATTGTGGGAGGCAGCTGATGCGGATTCGGCCACGGGCGGCCCCGACGCGTTGCGTGGCATCTATCCGGTCACAGCGTCCATCACTTCGACGGGTTGGTCGCGCGTCGAGGATGCCCGTCTGGCCGGGATGGTGGATGAAATCCTCGTGGAACAGCGCGCGCGCAACGGAGGCGAAACCCGATGAGCACCCCTTTCTACGTAGCCCCCGAACAGGTGATGAAGGATCGCGCCGACTATGCGCGCAAGGGAATTGCCCGTGGTCGGGCTCTCGTTGCGGTGCAGTACACCGAAGGCATCGCGATCATCGCCGAAAACCCGTCGAACACCCTGCGTAAGGTCAGCGAAATCTACGACCGCATCGCTTTCGCCGGTGTCGGAAAATACAACGAGTTCGATCAGTTGCGAGTAGCAGGGGTCCGATCAGCCGATCTGAAGGGCTACCAATATTCTCGCGCCGATGTCGATGCACGCGGCCTCGCAAACCAGTACGCGCAGATTCTCGGCCAGATTTTCACCCACGAAATGAAACCGCTCGAAGTCGAGATCCTCGTGGCCGAAATCGGTGTCGACGCCTCTTCCGATCAACTTTTTCACATTCTCTACGATGGAACCGTTCTCGATGAGAAGCGGTATTCAGTTCTCGGTGGCGATGCCGATGCGATCGCCGCCCGCCTGGCACCCGAACTCGTTGATTCCGTCCCGAATCTGGCGTCGGCGGTCAAGCTCGCAAATAGTGCACTCGCCGGACCTGACAGATCGCTTGTCGCCGACGATTTCGAGGTCGCCGTGTTGCGACGCAACGGCTCGCGACGCGCCTTTGCCCGACTCGACGACGCGGAGGTTTCGAACCTCCTCGCGAGTTGATCACCGGCACCTGAAATGGAACGCCGAATCTACGGTATCGAGACCGAGTACGGAATCACATGCACGCTGCGTGGTCAACGTCGCCTCAGTCCGGACGAAGTCGCGCGCTATCTGTTTCGTAAGGTCGTTTCATGGGGCCGCAGTAGCAACGTATTCCTCGAGAATGGAGCCCGGTTGTATCTCGACGTCGGGTCACACCCCGAGTATGCGACCCCCGAATGCGACAACATCTACGACGTAGTCGTGCATGACAAGGCTGGCGAGAGGCGTATCGAGGACCTCACGTATTCCGCCGAGGAGCGGCTACGCGACGAGGGCATTCGCGGCACGGTGTATCTCTTCAAGAACAACACCGACAGCGCAGGGAATTCCTACGGATGTCACGAGAACTATCTGACCGGGCGCGACGACGACCAGACTGCCATTGGACAGATTCTGATCCCGTTTCTGGTCTCACGACAGATCATCGCCGGAGCGGGACGCATCACCCACACGGCTCGTGGACCCGTCTACTCCATATCGCAACGCGCCGACCACATCTGGGAAGGCATGAGTTCCGCCACCACTCGGAGTAGGCCGATCATAAATACGCGCGACGAGCCTCACGCCGACGCCGAACATTACCGAAGATTGCACGTGATTGTCGGTGACTCGAACATGAGCGAGTACACCACGTTTCTCAAGGTTGGCTCGACGGCTTGTCTTTTGCGGATGATGGAAGACCCTGCCGTCGTTCTTCGGGACATGACGCTCGAAAATCCCATACGTGCCATTCGCGAGATAAGCCACGACCTCACGTGCCGACGTACCGTAAGATTGCAGAACGGTCGCGAGGTCAGTGCACTGGATATCCAACGCGAATACCTCGACCGTGCCCTCGCTTATGCCGATCGAAAAGGTTTCCCCGAGTTTGAGATGAAGGCACTGGAGATGTGGAAACACTGCATCTCCACCATCGAACGCGACCCCTTTCTGCTTGACCGCGAGGTGGACTGGGTTATCAAGCACAAACTGATCGAACGGTACCGCGAGCGTCACAGCCTCGACCTCGGTGACCCGAAGACGCAGTTGGTAGACCTCCAGTACCACGACATCTCCCGCTCGCGTGGGCTTTATTACAAGCTCGAATCAAAGGGGCTCGTGGAGCGCATGTGTAGCGAGGACGACATCACGCATGCGATAGACAATGCGCCGGCCACGACACGCGCTCGCCTACGGGGTGAATTCATCAAAAAAGCGAAATCCAAAAAACGCGACTACACCGTTGATTGGGTACACCTCAAATTGAACGACCAGGCCCAGCGCACGGTGCTGTGCAAGGACCCGTTCAAGAGCAGGGACGAGCGTGTGGAAAAGATCATCGAGTCCATGTAAGCGGCAGTAACCTCGCTCGGGTGTCATTCGAACTCCCCGGCGAAACCGATGTCGTTGGCGCTCGCAGTCGGGCTCGCGACTCGTTCCGGGTTGTCAGGGATTGGGTGGTGGTGCTCGTGGTGGCGCTACTCGTCGCTTTCGGGATCAGAACATTCGTCCTCCAACAGTTCTATATTTCCGGGCCCTCGATGGAGTCCACGCTCTTCCAGCCGAATCGGGTTCTGGTCAACAAACTGTCGTATCGCTACGGCGACATCGACAGGGGAGACGTTGTCGTTTTCGACCGAGTCACTTCGAACGGCCGCGACGTCCAGCATGACGACTTGATCAAGCGTGTCATTGCCCTGCCGGGCGAGTCGGTATCGATCATGGGCTGCGTTGTCTATGTCGATGGCAAACAATTGGTTGAGCCCTACCTTCCGGAGCAGGGAGCGCAGCGGGTGGATCTTGTTGAACGGTGCCGCCAGCCCGAGATGGCCGCGGTCGTTGTACCCGACGGTCAGGTTTTTGTTCTCGGTGACAACAGGCCCCAGTCGATGGATAGTCGCGTCTTTGGTCCCGTCGACAAAAAAAGCATCGTTGGTCGGGCCTTCGTTGTGATCTGGCCAATCAGCCGCTGGCGCTGGCTCTAAAGGACGTCTGCGAGGCGGTCCGGCCAGTCGCTGTAGACCGCGTCGACGCCCATCCGGGCAACTTCTCCGATTTGTCGTTCGTGCTGGCAATCCCACGCGAAACAGCGGACGTCGAACCTTTTGAAGAGAGCGACGAGACCGCCCGACCAATCAGGGTAGGGCATGTTCACCACGTCGATACCGACCTCTCGCAGCGTGGCTGCGTGTCGCTCTGGGCCGTCCTTCATGCGCGCCAGACGAGTCGAGTGCACCAACCGGACGTCCGCCGCCAAGTTCACCCAGTCACGCAAGACTTCGAGGTGGGGATGACAGAGATACAAGAGTCGGCCGCCATGGATGCTGTGCCGACGAAATATTTCGACGATTGGTTCGAAGGCTGCTGGGTCTTTCACGTCCAGAGAGAGCGGCATGGTCGATGGTGTCGCGGACAGCATCTCATCGAGGGTCGGGATGTGGGCGGGCAGGTCGGCCCGAGCGCAAGCCCCAATGGGCCTCGAGCGCAGACGGCTCTTCACCACGCCGTCGTGGTCGAGGACCGGAATCCCGTCTGCCGTGAGCCAGACGTCACTTTCCAACCCGGTGGCACCGAGGCGCAAGGCGAGTGTGAACGCCTCGAGGGTGTTCTCCTGGGCGTAGGCCTTGGCGCCACGGTGGGCGAATCCGATGACAACCGGCAACATTCTGGGCGAGGCTAGTACCGACGAGACCAACGTCGACGGCATCGGTGGTTCATAGACTCGTCTCGTGTTCAACCTGTCGAGCGGCGAAATAGTCGTTTTGCTGATCATCGGTTTGGTCGTGCTCGGGCCCGAGAAGTTGCCCGACGCCATGCGCAAATTCGGACGCGTCTACAACGAGATCCGTCGGGTCGCCGGAGGTATACAGCGCGATGTGACCTCCACCTTCTCCGAACCGGTCAACGAAATCCGCAAGACCGCCGACGAGGCCAAGCGAATTTTCACAGGCCTCGACCCGACTCAGGAACACCCCAAACAGCCGACTACGTCGGATCCCGACGACCCGCCGTTCGTTCCTTACGAGGCTCCACCAGCGACAGACCCGACGAATGCCCCAGACAATGGCGCTGCGCAGTAGGAAACGTCGCGTCCGTCGACCCGACGATGAAGCGACGCTGACGGAACATCTAGGCGAACTGCGTTTGCGCGTCATCAGGTCGTTGCTCGCGGTTGCGGTCGGGATGATTCTGGTTTTGCTTCGGTACGAACCCCTGCTGCGTTTTCTCACGAAGCCCTACCGCAGTCTCTGCGAGGAGCGTCCGGACTTCGCGTGCGACGGCACGCTCTACGGGCTCGGCCCGCTCGACGGCCTCGCTGCACGCATGCGAATATCCGTCTACGGCGGCCTGATTCTCGCCCTGCCGGTGATCATGTGGCAGATATGGCGCTTCGTCGCTCCCGCGCTACACCGCAATGAAAAGAAATATGCCATCGGATTCGTCGTGTCCAGCGTTCTTTTGTTCGCTCTCGGGGGCTACATCGCGTATTGGACGCTGGACAAAGCCCTCGAATTTCTCATCAGTTGGTCGGGTACCGACGTCGAACAGGCGTATCAGATAACAAAGTACGTGAATCTGGTCTTTCTCATGGTTCTCGCCTTCGGCATCGGTTTTCTCTTTCCTGTGCTTCTCGTTTTTCTTCAGTTGGTGGAGGCCATCACTCCCGGTCAACTCGTGACGCAATGGCGCTGGGCGATCATGCTGATTTTCCTCACAGCAGCCGTCATTACGCCCTCCGGAGACCCGGTTTCGCTCTTCGCGTTGTCTCTCCCCATGTGCCTTCTTTACGGGCTGTCCGTTGGCATCGGATACGCCGTCGCGTGGCGCAGGCGACGACGCGCCCGTACGGTGACGTGAACTTTTCCCCCGACCCCTTCCAGCAGGCCGCCTGCAACGCCCTCGATCAGGGCGCCTCAGTGCTCGTAGCGGCCCCAACGGGCTCGGGCAAGACCTTCATCGCCGAACACGCCATCGACTCCGCGCTAAAGACGGGTAAGCGCGCGTTTTATACGGCCCCGATCAAGGCTTTGTCGAACCAGAAATTCCGTGACTTTCAGCGTCTGTTTGGCGAACGCCGGGTTGGACTCCTCACTGGCGACACCAGCATCAACCCCGAGGCGCCGATTCTCGTGATGACCACCGAAGTTCTTCGCAACATGATCTACGCACGTTCGAAAGCCCTCGACGACCTCGCGTACGTCGTGCTCGACGAGGTGCACTTCCTGCAGGACGAATACCGCGGGCCCGTGTGGGAAGAGGTCATTATTCACCTGCCTCTCGAGGTGACCTTGGTCTGCCTTTCAGCAACGGTGTCGAATGCCGACGAAGTTGCCGCATGGCTGACGACCGTCCGTGGCGACACCCGTGCAATCGTCGAGTCACGGCGACCCGTTCCTCTCGAGCATCATCACGCGTTCTATGACAAGGCCACTGGCATGACACGCGTGATGTCGACTCTGGACGGCGCAAGAGCGAACGACAAGCTGAAGCGCGTGCTCACCGGCAACGCACAACACGCCCAGGGTGACAAGCGCCGACGGGACCGCGATTCACGGGTCGGTCCACCCGGGCGAACCGAGGTGATCGAGGAACTGCAGGTCCAAGGACTGTTGCCCGCGATCTATTTCATCTTCAGCCGCAACCAATGCGACGACGCTGCCAAGGCGTGTCGACGCAACGCTCTTTCGTTTGTCACGGCTGAGGAATCCCGACGCATTCGCGAGATCGCCGACCGTCACGGAGCCCGTCTGTCGGACGAGGAGCGTCGGGCTCTCGACTTCAACGGGTTTGTCGAGCTTGTTTCTTCAGGGGTGGCCCCCCACCACGCGGGCCTGGTACCCGCCTTCAAAGAAATGGTCGAAGAGGCGTTCACTGCGGGCCTCGTCAAGGTCGTGTTTGCGACCGAGACATTGGCTGTGGGCATCAACATGCCGGCCCGTACTGTCGTAATTGACAAACTGTCCCGATACACGGGCGAGCGTCACGTTCCGCTCAAGCCCTCCGACTTCACGCAACTCACCGGACGTGCTGGTCGTCGCGGAATCGACTCCCTGGGTCACGCAGTGACCGTTTGGAGTCCGTTCGTGTCACTCGACGAGGTCGCCCGGTACGCGACCAACAAGACCTTCATGCTGACGTCGGCTTTCAGGCCGACCTACAACATGACCGTGAATCTCGTCCGCACCCACGCCGAGCGCGAGGTCAGACACTTACTCAATCTTTCCTTCGCCCAGTTCCAATCGAACTCGACCGTCGTGGCCATGCAATCCCGTCTCGAACGTCGACGTGATGCCTTGGAGAGCGCCGTGGCACGTGCGGAGAGTGCCTTCGGCGACATCTGGGCCTACCGGCGCCAAAGGGGCGTTGGTCTCGACGCGCCCACGCGGGCGGCCAATGACAGGGCTCTCTGGGACAACCTCACACCGGGTGACGTGATGATCGGAATGTCCGACGGGAGGGAAGAACAGTTTCTCGTTGTCGCGACCGCCGCACGCAAACGTGGACTGAAGGTGACCGTGCTCGACAGGCGTCAAGGCGTTCGTGGACTGCTTCTCGATGACTTTGACACAACTCCACGACACGTCGGTCGAATCGAGATACCGGAGGGGTTCTCGACCTGGAATCCGAGCGACGTGAAGACTCTGGCCCAACGGCTGGCGAATTTCCGTCACCGAACGCCGAAGGGCGCCGCCGGCAATGCGACGGACGAGGCAATCGGCGGCGACCCGCACTTGCGCGAGCGAATGCGCCATGCAGACAACGCCGACCGCATCCGTCGCGACATCGAGAGGATCGAAAGCGAACTTACCGCTGAGTCCCGCTCGGTGGCATCCACGTTCGACCGCGTCCTTGCGCTCTTGCGTGACCGGGGCTTCATCAACGGTTGGTCTCTCACCCCTTCCGGGGCAATTCTCGCAGGAGTTTTTCACGAGTGTGACATGCTCGTTGCGGAGGCGATCAAATGCGGAGTCTTCGACGATCTGTCTGTGACTGATCTTGCAGGTGCGGTGTCCGCGCTCGTGTACGAACGTCGATCCTCGGATGACATCGACCATCCGTACCCTTCCGATGCGGTCAAACGTGCCATCGACGCTCTCGAAGACCTCAGCCTCGAGATCCGTGATGCCGAGGAGGCCGCCGCACTCCCGATGCACCGTTTTCCCGACAACGGCTTTGCGAGAGCAGCGTCGGTATGGGCTTCGGGGGGTTCACTCGATCGGATTCTCGACGTCGTGCCCGACATGGGGGCAGGCGACTTCGTCCGTATGATTAGACAGCTTGTGGATCTTTTGCGCCAGATCGAACGTACATCCCCCAATCCCGACGTCGTGAACAATGCGGCGCGCGCGGCAGAATTGATGTTCCGCGGACTCGTTGTGGGTGGTGAGGTCGTGCAGGGAGAGGTGCCTCAGTGACCATCAAGAAAGGCGTCAACTGGGGCGAGCTCGTAGCGGCTCGGGAAGATGGACTCGTTGCCAGGGGAGACTTGGCTCGCGAGCTCGGGTTCGTGGACGGAGTAACAATCGAGTCCAAACAGTGGCTGCGACTGCCCCTTGATCTCATCGATGTCGTGGCGGTAGATGAGTGGGGCCGGCGCCACGAACGCACCTTTGCCACTTGGCTCGAGGCTGGCGGCCTCCTGCGGGGCGAGTACTGCATCGTCTCGTCCACGTCATTTGTTCGGAGGCGGCGCATCTTCTCGCGGGCCCATCCGAACGATGGCCGCCTCGACTGGTTGGTCATCGAACCCTCGATGTCAATGCGACAGCGCTGGGGCTTTCGCCGCAGGACACGCAGCGAGACACATCTGCCGCATCCTCTCGTCGACATCGGCACGGGTCCGACCATGTCCTGCAAGTTCAGTCATCCCGTCACGGTTCGATTCGAATCATCCGTGCCGATCAAGGCAGTCGTCGAATTGACCGCGATCATTCGTCCCGACGCGACGGTCACTCACATTCCCGCTCCATAACGGAGGGCTAGAGTCGGTTCATGAGCGATCTCTCAGAGTTGAAGCGCGTCGTCGTCGCCGAAATCGACCGCCTCGTCCCGCTACTTGTCGAGATCAGCCGCGACATCCATGCCCACCCCGAACTCAATTATGAGGAGACGTATGCGCACGATGTCCTCACCGATGCGCTGGGTGTCGGCTTCTCGTCGGTCACGCGGTCCGCTTTCGACGTCGACACCGCATTCCACACCTCGAAGGGCGACGCCAATGGACCACGCGTCGCCATCGTTCTGGAGTATGACGCGTTGCCGGAGATCGGTCATGCGTGTGGTCACAACGTCATCGCGGCGGCGGGTCTCGGAGCGTCTCTCGGTCTCGCGCCGTTCGTGGGTTCGACAGGGGGACTGCTCGAGGTCTACGGCACGCCGGCTGAAGAGGGCGGTGGTGGGAAAATTGCAATGGCTCGTAACGGGGCTTTCCGGGGATTGGATGCCGCAATGATGGTCCACCCCGCCGACGTCGACATCACATCGATGCGCGCCATTGCGATCCATGAATGTTGCGCACAGTTCCACGGTAGCGAAGCACATGCCGCAGCGGCGCCCCACATGGGTCGGAACGCCCTCGACGGCGCGGTCATCGCGTACAACTCCATCGCAGCGCTGCGGCAGCACATCAGACCGACAGAACGCATACACGGAATCTTCACTCACGGGGGTGACAAGCCGAACATCGTTCCCAAATACGCGGCAATGAACTGGTACGTGCGCTCGGACACGCTGGAGACCCTCAAGCCCCTGAAGGAACGCGTTGAACAATGTTTCAAGGGAGCGGCGCAGGCAACCGGATGTGAAGTCGAGATCCAGTGGGAGGACCACGCGTACGCAGACGTTCGTGATTCGGTTGCACTGTTGACTGCCTACGTTGCCAATGGCCGTGAGGTCGGTCGTGACTTCGTTGCTCCGTCTCCGCACAGCACTGTCGTCGGGTCCACCGACATGGGCAACGTGAGCTATCTCGCTCCGTCCATTCACCCAATGATTCGGGTCGCACCTCGCGGGGTTCCCATTCATACGGCTCGTTTTGCCGGCTACGCGGGCGGGGATGATGGCGACCGTGCTGCGATCGACGGCGCCAAGGTTCTCGCCCTGACGGCCCTCGACGTGTGGGCGAACCCGCTTCTTCGAGAGTCGATCGCCACTGAATTCGCAGCAATCGGGGGCCTCCCCGACGGCGTTCTCTGACCCCGGCGGATCCCTGCAACACGGGTTCGGGACTCCTAGAGTTGGTCGCCGTGACGGTGTACGTGCCCGAGGAGTTCAGTCCGACCGAGGCCGACATCCTGCGCCGCTACTTCACCAACCTCGATTCGCCCGTGTTTGCCCTCGTCAACCTGCCCGAGGTCGTGAAGGGTGCCCTCTTTGCGCGGTACAGCCGCAGTGCGAAAAGTTTGCGGCGTCTCTTCCTCGACGAGTTCGTGGGTGAACTCGATATTCGGGGCGACCAAACATTTGATGCGACCATCGGTGTCTCACGGGCCGAGGATCTCTATGAGAAAGTCTTCGTCGAGTATGGCGACGACTCGGTGGCTCAGTTGGGTGGCGTTCATCTTGCCTGCGAGCAGGCCTCGAACATCCTCACAAAGATCCTCGAGTGGGGCCGGCTGATGAGCTACCTCGAGCAAAGCACGCGGTACATCTCCTACGACGTACGCCTGGGCGGCCGTTACCGCTATTTTCGCGATCCAGACGTTCTCACCGGCAAGTACGGCACACGCTACGTGGGTGATATGGACCGTATGTTCGATTCCTACAGCGTCCTGGTCGAATCGCTGACTGACCACGTGCGCCGGGTTGTTCCACAGGGACCGAAAGACAGCGACTTCGTGTACCGACAGGCGACGCGGGCAAAGGCTCTCGACGCGGTACGGGGTGCCCTTCCGGCAGCGGCACTGTCGAACGTTGGCATATACGGAAGCGGCCAGGCGTTCGAGGGTCTGCTCTTGCGTATGCGTTCGAGTTCTCTTCCCGAAGCCCGGCTCTATGCGGACTTGATGCTCACCGAACTGCGAAAAGTGATACCCAGTTTCCTGCGTCGCGTCGACCAGCCCGACCGTGGCGGGCGCTGGTCGCAGTACCTCATCGACACCGCTACCGAGACAGACCTCGCCGTTCGTGCGCTGTTCGAAGATGACGGCGTCGACGACTCCAAAGCGGAGTCCGTGACATTGACCGATTTCGACCCTGACGGGGAAGACAAGGTGCTCGCAGCCATCTGCTACTCGCACACGAATCGCAGTGAAACCGACATCGCACGTCGCATCGAACGCATGTCACACGAAGAAAAAGTCGCCCTCATCAGGGCCTACGTGGGAGACCGTACCAACCGCCGGCATCGACCCGGTCGCGCCTTCGAACGGACGGACTATCGATTCGATATTCTCTCCGACTACGGTGCGTTCCGGGATCTCCAGCGCCACCGTCTTCTCACGATCGAGTGGCAACCTCTCACGCCGAATCACGGTTATGTACGGCCCGAAGTCGTCGGCGAAGCCGGCCAGGCGGGGGTCTTCGATGAAGTGATGCAGCGCAGTGCATCGTTGTATGACGCGCTCGCCGTTGAGTATCCGGCCCAGGCCCCGTATGCGTTGTCGATGGCGTACCGCATCAGATACGTGATGCAATTCAATGCACGTGAAGCAATGCACATGCTTGAACTGCGCTCGAGTCCCCAGGGCCACCCCGCGTACCGCAAAGTTGCCCTCGACATGCATTGTCAGATTCGCGATCGAGCCGGCCACAGGGCGATTGCCGATGCAATGACACATATCACCACCGAGGCGCCCGAACTAGAACGTCTCGAATCAGAGCGGCGTGCCGAATCGCGTCGCGGTAAGTCCTGACAAAACCGATCACCCCGGGGGTCGAAAGAGGCAAATCGGTTGGATTTGCATTGTGGGGTTCGCCAACCTCTATGGTGCCCGCCTGAGGGGGTCCGGTGTGTCTAGTATCCCGCGCAGATCGGTCCCTCGAGTGTTTCAAAGAAAGGTTTCCTGTTCATGGCAAGCAAGAAGGCCAAGCCAAAAAGCGCGGCCCCCGAGAAGGCCGCAACAGGCAAGTCATCGGCCGGCAAATCCCAACCGAGCAAGAAATCGCGCAAGCAGCCGGTGGCTGCCGCCGACCCTGCAGTCCCTGTAGCCGAGTCTCTTCGCGGTGACGCAAATGATGAGATAAACGACATCATCGAAGAGGACATGGATCTCGATGTACAAGAGATCGACCCGGAAGATCTCGACGAAGAGGCATTCGAAGCCGAAAGCAGCGAATTCGACGATGATGAGGCCTTCGTCGACGTCGTTGCCGAAGAAGACGTAGAAGAGGAAGAGATTGTTCCTGCCGCGCGTCGCGCAACAGAAGAAGAAGACGACGAAGATCTGACGACTCCTGACGACGTCGAGGCCGACCTCGACACGATTCTGAAGGATCGTCTCGTCGCTGCCGACGACCAGCCCAACGAAGACGACGAAGAGCATGAGGTGGAGGACAGGTCCACAGACGGAGATGCCCTTCAGCCACGTCGCGCAGACGAAGAGATGTGTACGTCGTGCTTCCTCCTCGTGCGTCGTGCAGCGCCGAATTGTCCCGTCGGCGACGATGACTGTCCGATTTTTGCCCGTTGACATCCTGCTTTTGCCATGACCATTCCGACCGATCCAATCAAGGCGGCCAAGGGTCTCGCGCGCCACGTCCGCAATTCCCATGCGATTGGAAAACTCGTGGTTGATACCGCACTGCGGGGCCTGACAGGATCGGGTCGTGGCGGGTCGTCAAGCGGGTCTCAGGCACCGGCATCAGATTGTCCGGCTCCGTCCGGGCCCCCCGCCGAACAGGATTTGTACGTCGGTCTACCTCTGCCCGTCGCCCAATGGGCGTTGCTCAGCTCGGGCGACGTCGTCGACATGATCAAAAACTGCGGTGAAGATGCGGTGCGCGCGATCGGTGCTTTCGAAGAATCACACCGTCGGCGTCGCCTCGTCGTGCAAGCCGTCAAGAACAGGCTTGCTCAATGATGGCCGTGTCCGTCGAGTCCATCGTTGCGGCTTACGCGGAGTCACGTGCAGAACAGCGGGGGATCGATGCCTATATGTGGCTGGTCTCGGTTCTTCGGACACATTCGGCGGCGACCAGCACGACGTTGTTGCACGGTTCGTCGAGCGCGGTGGTCACCGTCGCCGACGGCGCTGCGGTACTGCACTGCCTTGCGGGCGATCCGGTTGACTCGGCCGCCGTTATCGAACAGGCAAGGAAATCTCTTGGTACGACGGTGTTACTACGGGGTCTGGCCCTGCCTGGCGACAGGCAGACGAAGAATCTTTTCGAAGAGGCCAAACTGCCGGCACAGGTGCTGCTGCACTAGCCGGAAGACGGATAGGCCTAGCGACCCTTCCAATCCGGTGCGCGCTTTTCGATGAAGGCGGTGAGCCCTTCTTTCGTATCTTCCGACGCCATGATTCCTGCGAACTCAGCGTTGGTCATCCTGATCAGATTCTCGTCGCTTTCGTACGCGGCGGCCAGGACGACCTTGCGGCTCGCCCAGACTGCTAGCGGGGCGGCAGCACAGATCTTTTCGGCGAGCGCCAGCGCGGTGGGCATCAGTTGTTCGGGCGCCACACAATGATTCACGAGACCAAGCTCGTGGGCGCGCTGGGCGGCGAGAGGTTCGCCAGTAAGAATGATCTCCAATGCCACCGACTGGCCGATGGCCCGCGGCAAACGGAACAACCCACCGGCACCGGCGATGAGATTGCGTTTCACTTCGGCAAGTCCGAAAGCGGAGCGGGTCGAGGCAACGACGAGGTCGCACGACAGGACAATTTCGCATCCGCCAGCCGTCGCTAGGCCGTCGACAGCGACGATGATCGGCTTACGACGATCACGGTAGGTGAGACCCGCAAAGCCACCCCTCTTCGTGTTGAGCGCTGCAGCATTTCCGGAGTTGATTGCCTTCAGGTCCGCCCCGGCGCAGAACACGGGTTTTTCCTGGCCGGCAGTGTTGGCTGTCAGGATCGCCACCCAGACGTCGTCGTCGGCTTCGATCTGGTCCACGGCGGCCTCGACACCGTTCGCTACGTCGCCGTTGACGGCGTTTCGGGCTTCGGGCCGGTTCAACGTGATGACGCCAACACGGCCACGCTTTTCGTACTGCACGATGTCAGACATTTTCGGTGCTCGCTTTCGTTTTGGACTGCGAATCTTGGTTGTTGGAACGACGCTGGCCGGGACGTCCACCGCGCGGAGCGCCTTTCTTGTCGGCGCCCTTCTTGTCGATCGGACGAGCGGGCCGCAGGGGCCTCGGCATCGCAGCCCCCGGTGCGACCTGAACCCCGAACTTCGCAGCGATCTGGGGGACCGCAGGTGCGAGGCGAGTCACACAGGCCAGCAGCTCAGGTGCAACGACTGCAGGAATGGCTGCGGCATTCAATTGGGAACGAACGGGGCTGAACGCCGCCGCTTCGAGCATGGCCACCCAACGGTCGGTGGGCGCGTCGACTTCGAGCGCGGCGGACGCGGCTGCAGCGAGACGAGTCGCGAGTTCGGCGGGAAAGCGCGCGCCGGCCTTCGGGGGCTGCGAGGAGAGTTTCAAGGCGCGCACGACACGACCGACGCCAAGCGCGGCGTCGATGTCGGACAGCCACTCGGCATGGTCCTTTTCCTGCCGGGCAGCGAGGCCCTCTCTCAACTTCGCGGCGACCGCGCGAGTGGACTCGTCGCGGGCGATCGCAGGGTCGTCACCCGACGTGACGACCGATCGCAGATCGCGCAGGTCGAGCGAATCGATGTCGGCCACTGCCGCATCGGCGCGGTCGAGCCATTCAGCGACACGCAACTTCGGAAGGAGATTCTCGGCCATCGTGACCAGACCGTCGGCGGGAATGACTTCCTTGCCTTCGGCGGCGAGGACCTTGTTCTGATCGGCAACAGCGGCCCGCACGGCGGGAATACCACCCTGCAAGACACGTTCGGCAATAGCGCGCTGTGCTTCGGGAAGCGCGCCGAGGATTTCACTGCGATGCGCGCGACCCGGCTTCAAACGCTTGGCCTTCGGACGCTGGGGGAGTTCCGGTGGAGGGGTGAACGGACCGCGCCGCTTGCGGTCGTCTCCGCCCGCCGCCGGGCCATCACCCTTCTCACCACGCGGCCGACGCTTGTCGTCGCGACGCGGACGCTCGGAACGCGGCGCCTTGGTTTCGATGACCGGCTTGAACGGCTTTTCCGACGCAAGCAATTCGAGGCGATTCGACTTCTCGACACGCTCTTTGCCGGCGACGATCGACAGGATGGAAATGCCGTCGATGTCGAAGTCGGCTTCAACCTTCAGAACGTCGCCGACCTTGGCACCACCCGACAGGACCGAACCCTCGAGGACACCCTTCGGTTCGCGTGCCCCGGCGGCCCGCCAGGTCCACGTGCCGTTCGGGCGGCTGCTCGTGAGTTCGATTTCGATGCGACGCGACATAGGCACACAACGCTAACGGCTGAAGTCCCATCCGTCTCATTCCTGTAGCTCGGGGATCGCGGTCGCGTGACGAGCCCTTACGACTAGGGTCTCCGCGTGGCTGTTTACGCACTTGGTGACCAGGTTCCCGACATCGACCCGACTGCGTTCGTGCATCCTGAGGCGACGATCATCGGCAGCGTCACGATCGGCGCCGGTTCGAGCATCTGGCCCGGAGCGGTTCTACGTGGCGACGACGGCTACATCCGGATCGGGGTAAACACGTCCGTGCAGGACGGCAGCGTTCTTCACACGACGCCCATGTTTCCCACGATCGTGGGGGATGAGTGCATCATCGGACACATCGTCCATCTCGAAGGTTGCACCGTCGAGGATCGCGCGCAGGTGTCGAACGGAGCGATCGTCCTGCACCAAGTGATCGTTCGTACGGGGTCGATCGTCGCCGCGAATGCTGTCGTACTGAACGGCCTCGAGGTACCGACAGGTGCGCTTGCCGTCGGTGCACCCGCGGTGATCAAGGAAGGCCGTGCAAAAATGGACGTGGTTGCGATGGGAGTCAAGTCTTACGTGCACAAGACGGCGCGATACCGCGCCGAACTGCGCCGTATCGACTGACATGAGCGGCATAGCCGGAGGATCGCGCCACCTTCTTTTGGTCGTGAGCGTCCCCGTCGAGATCGCGGAGTATGCCGCCGACCTTCTGTGGTCGGCAGGAGCACAAGCCGTCGAAGAGATACATCCCGGCAAAGAGATACATCCCGGCGAAGAGATACATCCCGGCGCAACGGTGGATTTGCGCACCGACCTCGGAAGTGAACCGCTTGTGGTGTGGGCGACGATCGTCGAAGCCAACCCTGACGCGCGTGAGTGGTCGGTTCGCGAGCAGACCGTCGACGCAAGAGTCGCCGACACGTGGAGGCAACACGCCACCGTCACCGTCGTCGACGACGTCAGCATCGTTCCCGCGTGGTTGGAGAACGAATGCGACTCGACCTCCGGCACCGCGGTGCTCATTGAGCCAGGTGGGTCGTTCGGCATCGGTGATCACCCGACCACGCGGGCGTCGCTCGCGCTTGCATTGCGGTGTCCCGGTTCGCAGGTTCTCGATCTCGGCTGCGGTTCGGGTGTGCTCGGCATCACCCTTGCCCTCACGAGACGGGCCAGCGTCGTTGCGGTCGACGTCGCTCCCGCGGCCATCGAAGCCACACGGCACAACGCCCACATCAACGAGGTCATCGATCTCATCGTCATCGAACACGGCGACGTGCGGTGCGTTCGTGGCACCTACGACCTCGTGCTCGCGAACATCCTCGCGCCCGTCTTGCTGAGCGACGCCGATGACATCGCCGCTCGGGTCGCGGCGCGCGGGACCTTGATCGTCAGCGGCTTCACTGACGCTCGCCGTCCCGACATCATCGCCCGCTATTCGACACTCGGCCTCTTTTTGCGCGAGGCGACAGAACTCGAGGGCTGGCTAGCCCTTCAGCTCGAGCGTCGATAGCAGGGGCGCAAAGTCGAGCTGCGCCACCTGGCGCAGATAACGGCGGGCCACTTCTTCGCGAAACTGTCTGCAGAGATCGTCGCGGAAGAAACGCGCACCTTCGCGGATGACGTAGTTCAACAAAAAGAAGCGGTAAGCGAGAGGGATGAACCGCACCTCATCGGCCGTCAATGGATTCACCCCGTTGTAGGCGCGCAGGAAGGCCAGGAATCTCGGCTCGAGCAGCGTGTGCGGGGAATAGGTGAAGGTGGTGCGGTCGCCGGTACTGCTGCTCACCCGCGACAGAAAATAGAAGTCGAAGACTCGCGATTCGAGGCGGAACCAGTCGTAGTCCCACCGACTGAAGAGTCGAAAGCCGCCACCGTCATCGGTGTTGCCGGCGGCCGCGTTGTTGAAGATCACGGAGAAATTGCCGAGATTCCAATCGATCAACACGGGGATGCGTTGCCATTCGTCGTAGTGGAACGACTCGAATTGCAGCAAGAGCTGGTGTGTGTCGCGGTGGAGTACGCCGATGTCTTCGGGCAGAAGATTGAAATTCCTCGTTGCGAACGGACTCTCGAGCAAGTCGAGCAGGTGGATCAGATCACCCTTGACCGAATTGGAGGTCGAGGGCAGTTTGCTCGCCATCGGTGCGCAAGCGGCATGGAACTCGGCCATTTCGCGACCTAGGTTTTCAACCTGGCTCATCGAGAGAATCTTCGGTAGCGATTCGGCGCGAGGAACGTCCTCATAGAAGACCGCCCAGACCGATCCGTCGTACCAGGTGAACGGACGGCCGTCGCGCTCGAGAACATTCGCGAGGAACGGGGCCCAGCGCTGCGTTTCCGGGTTTGTGGCGAGCATCTTCGCGCAACGGTGAAGGCGGTCGTGGTCCTCGGCGAAGAGAAAATACGAACCGTACGACGACACCTTGCAGACAACGGTGTCACCGCCGGCAAGCACCACCCGATAGACGCGGTTCGTCGACACGTTCGCCGATATTTCGTGAACGTCGATGATCTGCCGGTGATCCGCGAGATCGACCCATGCCGCACGAACGACACCGACGGGGGAGACCTCCATGGATCAATTATTCACGGTGCGTCGTGCATGCGGCGCACGTTTCAACTCGCTGCGCGGCTGCGAACACCGATCGGCGCGATCAAATGGAAACCGGCCGCATGACGTTCCTCTTCGGACTCACCACCCCAAAATCCGTACTCGTGGTTCTCGCGGGCAAACTTGCGGCAGGACTCGAGAACCCGGCACTGCAGGCACACCAGCCGGGCCTGCGCTTCGCGGCGAAGGCGGGCTTGTGGTCGCTCTGCCGCAGGTGGGAAGAACACCGAGGTCAAACCACCACAAGCACCCTCGTGCATCCATGTGTCGACGCTGAATTCACGCCGCGCATACGACTCGACGACCTCCATCTGACCCCTCCGCCAAATTTGGGCTGCTGCTGAACAAGATCAAACTAACAAGAACTAATTTTTAAGTCAATTACTTCATGCATGTTCTGACGGCAGCGGCAAAAGTTGCCACGTCGTCGGTAGTGGTGTCCCATGACGTCATCCAACGCACCCTCTGCTCTTCGGGGTCCCAGGGCCAAAAAAAGCTGGTCTCACGCAGCCGCTCGGCAATCGGGTCGGCAACGACGGGGTAGAGGCTGTTGACGGCAGGGGGAGCGGTCAGTCGCAATGAAGCGATGTCGCACACCGCCTCGTAGAGCTCATGAGCCGCGTCGTTTGCCCGGCCACCAAGTGTGACCCAAAGGTCCTCGCGCAACAGTGCCCTGAACTGGGCGGCGACGAATCGACCCTTCGAAGGCAGTTGTGTCGTCGCCTTGCGGGCCCACGGCGCATACCCCACCGCGCGCTCGACGACCGGGTTGCCCGACTGGGGGAAGTACACGATCACCTCGCCAAAGACGATGCCGTTCTTGGTTCCGCCGAAAGTCAGTACGTCGACCCCTGCGTCGACCGTGAACAAGCGCAGCTTGTCGGGCCCACCGATCGCCGCTGTCGCGTTTCCGACGCGCGCACCGTCCATGTGCACGACCATCCCGAGGCCGTGGGCAGTCGTACAGAGCGCGCGAACTTCGTCGGGTGTGTAGAGCGTTCCGACTTCGGTGGGTTGGGTGATCGACACGATTCGTGGTTGCGCGTGGTGCTGAGAACCCAACCAGTGTGAGGCCACTTGCAGGTCGTGCGGGGTCAATTTGCCATCGGCACTCGGTCGCACGAGCAACTTCAAACCGGCGCGCTCAGGGGCCGCGGTTTCGTCGACGTGGATGTGGGACCACTCGGTGCACACGACACAGTCGCCGGGGCCCGCGAGAGAACTGAGGGCGGCGACGTTGCCGCCCGTGCCGCCGAACACAAAGAAACTCCTCGTGCCGGAGCCGAAGAGCCTCTCGAACTCGGCGTAGACCTCGAGAGAGATCTCGTCGTCGCCGTAGGCGCGGGCGTGGCCGACGTTGGCGGCAGCGAGAGCCTCGATGACTGATGGATGCGCGCCGGCAAAGTTGTCGCTGGCGAAGGATCGAAGCACGCTCACCGATGCATTCTCACATCTGCACTGCCGAATCGCGCATAATTACGTCATGACAAAATCGATGAAAGGGTCGCGGCAACCGACGCTCGAGGGGATGGCCGATGACAAACCTCGTTGTCGGTGGTGTCGACGAGCCATCACCTCCACCGACGGTCCGGGTCGGCCCCGCGTGTTTTGTTCGCAGGCCTGTCGCCAATGGGACTGGGTGGCACGGCAGCGTGCGCGGGAATTAAAACTCTCCGAGGATCAACTCGTCATGACGCGGTCGGAACTCGATCAACTCCACGATGCGCTCTACGTCTTGGCGTGCGCGGTCCAAGATGTGCGGCGCGATCTGGAGCAGAGTACGAGGCCCACGGTGCGTGAATTGAGCGAAATGTTGCGGTGGATCCTGGACTCTGCCGAACCCCTCGATGCCATTCGTCTGCGCCCATAATACATCTTATGTAAATTACGGAGAAGCCAATGAATCAAGGGGAATCAGAGGAACCCTTGCCCGAATTCATGGCACTACTCTGCGCGGCGTGGCAAACGGCGCGGAGGACCCGGGGCAAGTCATCTCGGCACTCGAAGATCTTCGGCGATCCGACATCGACTGGCGCAACGGCCGCGCATTCAGCCTCACGTATCTGGCAACACCCGAGGCGCTCGAGCTGTCCGAGCGCGCCTATGCGATGTATGCCGGCGAAAACGCCCTCAACGTGGCTGCCTTTCCCAGCCTGCGGCGGATGCAGTCCGAGGTGCTGGGCTTCGTCTCGGAGCTGTGTCACGCTCCGTCAGGCGCTGCGGGCTTCATGACGTCGGGCGGAACCGAGAGCCTCCTCATGGTGTCGTATGCCGCCAAGCAACGCCGTCCCGAGGTCGCCCGACCCAACATCGTGCTCCCCACCTCCGCCCACGCAGCCTTCGAGAAGGCTTGCGCGTATTTCGGCATCGAGAGCCGCCGTGTGCCCGTGCGCGCGGATTGGCGCGCCGACGCGGCCGCCATGCGCGATGCAATCGATGACTCCACCGTGCTGATGGTCGCCTCCGCCCCGCAGTACCCCCAGGGTGTGGTCGACCCCATCGCCGAACTTGGCGACATTGCGTTGTCCCGCGGCGTCCCGCTGCACGTCGACTCGTGCATCGGCGGAATGGTCCTCGCATTCCTCGAACCGTTCGCCGGTGGCACAGTCCCCTTCGACTTTCGCATCGAGGGCGTTACGTCGATCTCCGTCGACCTGCACAAGTACGGCTATGCGGCCAAGGGATCGGGCGTGATCGTCTACCGCTCGCGCGAACTGCGCGACAAGCAGGTCTTCGTCACCGACAACTGGCTCGGTGGCATGTACGGCAGCTCCGGCGTGCTCGGGACAAAAAGCGGCGGGCCGATCGCTTCGTCGTGGGCGATGATCAACCACTTCGGCCGCGAGGGTTACGCGAAGCTCGCCGCTCTCACCCGCGCAACCACTCTCCTTCTCGTCGACGCGATCACTGCGATTGATCCCCTTTTCGTCATGACGAAACCCGACTCGACCCTGATCTGTTTCGGTTCTGCCGACCCCGCCGTACCCGCGCACGCGGTCGCCGACGCACTCGCCGCGCGCGGCTGGTGGGTCGACCGGCAGTCACCTCCCCCGATGCTCCACATGACGGTGAGCGCGCACCACGACAAGGTTGTCGACGACTTCGTTGCGGCTTTGCGGGCAAGCGTCGCCGACGTACGGGCATCGAACGCAACCGACGGCAGTTCCGGTGCGTACGGAACGGTCGAGTAAGAATTGCCCATGCGCTTCGGCATCTTTCTTCCGCCCATGCACAAGACGGGCATCAACCCGACACTTCTGCTGCACCGCGACCTCGAACTCGTCGAATGGCTCGACAAGCTCGGCTACGACGAGGCGTGGATCGGCGAACACCACAGTGCCGGGTCCGAGCTCATCGCGTCGCCCGAGGTGTTCATTGCCGCGGCTGCGCAGCGCACTTCGCACATCAGGTTGGGGACGGGAGTCAACTCACTTCCCTACCACCATCCCCTCATCCTCGCCGACCGAATCGTGATGCTCGACCACCTGACGCGCGGCCGAATGATGTTCGGTGCAGGCCCCGGTCAATTGACGAGCGATGCAGCGATGCTCGGCATCCCTCCGCAGATGCAGAGACCTCGCATGGAGGAATCGTTCGACGTCATCATGCGACTCTTCCGCGGCGAGACGGTCACCAAACACACCGATTGGTTCGTCTGCGAAGAAGCCGTTCTGCAAATGAAGCCCTACTCGAAGTTCCCCATCGCGGTGGCCTCGTCGATTTCGCCGTCGGGGTCGAAGCTGGCCGGTCGCTACGGCACGGGCCTCCTGTCGATCGCGGCAACCGAGCCCGCCGCTTTCCATGTACTCGACTACAACTTCACTGTCTGGCAGGAGGAGGCCGCACTGCACGGCCACGTGGCCGATCGCGCACAGTGGCGACTGATGGGCCCGATGCACATCGCCGAAACGGAGAAGCAGGCCCGTGAGAACTGCAGATACGGACTGCAGTGGATCTTCGACTATCTGTCGCACATCATTCCCGTCGGCGACCCGAACGATGCGCCCCCCGCCGACTTCGACTCCTTCGTCGACTTCGCCAACGAGTCGGGACGAATGGTCATCGGCACACCCGACATGGCGATTGCTCAACTCGAGCGACTCCGTCAAAAGACCGGCGGATTCGGCGCCTATCTGTTCCTCGGCGCCGACCTCGCCGATTGGCAGGCCACGAAGCGCAGTTACGAGCTCTTCGCCGAGTACGTGATGCCCCACTTCCAGGACCAGCTGGCCGCTCCCCGGGCCAGCTATGACCGCATCGTCGCCGCTGGCTCGCGCTGGGTCGACTCCACCCTCGGGGCTCAACTCACCGCGATTGCCGCCTACGAGGAAGAGAGAACAGCCCGGAAGTGATGTAGGTTCTCGGGTACAACTGAAATTCCCGCACGGGAGAGAGCCGGCTCGCCGGCCGCCGAAGGAGCAACCGCCCCGGAACCTCTCAGGCACAACGGACCGTCGGGACTCACACGCTGGAAAGCGGAGAGGCAACTCTCCCACCGAAGGGGAAAGCGGCCTCGGCCGTGAAGCTCTCAGGTCCCACCGACAGCGGGGGCGCACATCAACCATCCGTCAGGAGAAAACGTGCGTCTGTCCCCGTCCCATTTCGGTGAAGAGAAGTTCGAGTCCCGCCACATGGGCGCCGACCCGAGTGACCTCGCGTCGATGCTCGCCACCGTCGGCGCGGTGGACCTCGATGATCTTGCGCGCCAGACGGTTCCCGCCGTCATCGCTCTCACCAGGGGTTTGTCGATCGGCTCGGGCCTCTCCGAACAGGCCGCACTGCGTACCCTGCGCGACCTCGCGGCAAAGAACGAGGTCGGTCGCAGCGCGATCGGCATGGGCTACTACGGCACAATCACGCCCGCCGTCATCCAGCGCAACGTGCTGGAAAACCCCGCGTGGTACACCGCCTACACCCCTTCCCAGCCGGAGATCTCGCAGGGGCGCCTCGAGGCGCTTCTCAACTTCCAGACGATGATCGCCGAGCTGACGGGATTCGACGTCGCAAACGCTTCACTTCTCGACGAAGCTACTGCCGCGGCCGAAGCAATGACGATGGCCCACCGCGCGGCGAGCGCCGAGTCCGACACCTTCTTCGTCCTCGACGACGTTCTCCCCCAGACGCTGGCCGTTCTGCAAACGCGTGCCGAGCCTCTCGGCATCGACATCGTGATCGGCAGTGCCTCGCGGATCGCCGACGCGAAGCCGTTCGGAATACTTGCGTCGATTCCCGGCCTTTCGGGCAACGTTCCCTCCGCCGACACGCTGCGCCGGATCGTTACAGCCGCACATTCCGTCGGCGCACTCGCCATCGCTGCCGCCGACCTGCTTGCGCTGTGTCTCGTGATGCCGCCCGGGCAACTGGGCTTCGACGCGGCCGTTGGCACGTCGCAACGCTTCGGCATTCCGATGGGCATGGGTGGCCCGCACGCCGCATACCTCGCCATCGGTGAGGCACACGTGCGTTCACTGCCCGGACGTCTCGTCGGTGTCAGTGTCGACACACGCGGCCGGCCGGCCCTGCGTCTGGCGCTCCAGACCCGTGAGCAACACATTCGCCGAGAGAAGGCCACGTCGAACATCTGCACCGCACAAGTGCTTCTCGCCAACATGGCCGGACTGTACGCCGCATGGCACGGCCGTGAAGGCCTCGTCGAAATCGCTTCGCGCGTGCACGCCTACACGAACGTCCTCGCCGAGGCACTCGTCGCGGCGGGCCACGAAGTGGTCAATCCTTCGTGGTTCGACACGCTGACCGTGGACCCGAAGGGCGATGCGGATGTGATTCTGCGCATCGCGCGCAACGAGGGCTGGTTCCTGCGCCACACCGACGACGACACCGTCGGGATCTCGATCGACGAGACGATGACACGCGACGACATACGCACGATCGCAGGCTTCTTCGGTTGCGCCGACCATGTCGACAAACTGTGGAATTCGGCCCTCGAGAGTCCACTCGAATCGTTGCGCACCGATGCCTTTCTCGAGCATCACGCTTTCAAGGCCCACCGCACCGAACATGAGATGTTGCGTTACCTGCGCAGCCTCGCGGACAAGGACCTCGCGCTCGACCGAACGATGATCCCGCTCGGGTCGTGCACCATGAAATTGAACGCTACGTCCGAGATGATTCCCGTCACGTGGCCCGAGTTCGCCTCGCTGCATCCCTTCGCCCCGGAAGAGACCCGTGCCGGATCACTCGAAATGATCGCACAGTTGGAAGAGTGGCTGTGCGAAGCCACGGGCTACGACGCGGTCAGTCTGCAACCGAACGCCGGAAGCCAGGGTGAATTCGCCGGCTTGCTGGCGATCCGCGCGTACCACCGCTCGCGCGGCGACCACGCCCGCGATGTCTGCCTTATCCCCTCCTCCGCACACGGAACCAATGCCGCAAGCGCAGTGATGGCCGGCATGAAGGTTGTCGTCATCAAGTGCGATGACGAGGGCAACGTCGACGTCGCCGACCTGCGCCGCAACATCGAGATCGCGGACGACCGACTCGCGGCCCTCATGATCACTTATCCGTCCACGCACGGCGTGTACGAAGAAGCCGTCGTCGAGATCTGCGGAATTGTGCACGATGGCGGCGGCCAGGTGTACGTCGACGGCGCGAACCTGAATGCCCTCGTCGGTCTGGCCGCACCAGGAAAATTCGGGGCCGATGTGAGCCACCTCAACCTGCACAAGTCCTTCTGCATTCCCCACGGTGGTGGGGGCCCGGGCGTTGGCCCCGTCGCCGTACGCGAACACCTCGCGCCATTCCTGCCGGCAGTCGTCGACTTCAACTCCCCCGACCGTCGGTTCGACGAGGCCGTCGGACCCGTCTCCGCTGCTCCGCACGGTTCGGCGGGCATCCTGCCGATTCCCTGGATGTACATCGCGATGATGGGCGGCGACGGACTGCGCCGCGCAACGCAGCGCGCGATCCTCAATGCGAACTACATCGCAGCAAAGCTCGGCGACGCCTTTCCGGTGCTGTACCGGGGTGCGAACGGGCGCGTCGCCCACGAATGCATCCTCGACCTGCGTCCGCTCGGCAAGTCGACGGGGGTGTCGATCGACGATGTTGCAAAACGCCTGATCGACCACGGCTTCCAGGCGCCGACGGTCAGTTTCCCCGTGGCGGGCACCCTGATGGTCGAGCCAACGGAGAGCGAAGAGAAATCCGAACTCGATCGTTTCATCGAAGCGATGCTGTCGATCCGCACGGAAATCGCGGAGGTCGAGTCCGGCCGAACGACCATCGAGGACTCGCCACTGCGTCACGCACCGCACACCGTCGCCGACACGACAACCGACTGGACCCGCTCCTATGAGCGTCGAACAGGGTTGTATCCGACCTCGAGAACCGTTGGTCGGTCGTACTTTCCGCCCGTCTCACGCATCGACGCCGCCGCGGGTGACCGCAACCTCGTCTGCTCGTGCACACCGCTCGAGGAATATGCCGCTGCGAACGGCACCGCTTGACCCCGGAGCGCATAGTCTGACGCCATGTCCCAGGACGGCGATGCTTCGAACCCGCTAGCGGGATTGGAAGACCTCATCGCACTTCTGTTCAGCATCAACCCGGTGGAGCTCGCCACCAAGGTGATCAGCGAAGGCGGCAAGACGATCGACCAGGGTCGCCGGTCTGTCGAGTTGCTTCTGCAGACCCTCGAGAACACCGCCGAGACGATGAAGAACCTCAACTCGGCGGCGACCCGCATCAATTCGCTGCTCGACGACATCGAGGGGCCGCTGCGCGCGGTGATGCCCCAGGTCGGTTTCGCTCTTCAGACGATGGCCACGATGGGCAATCTGATGGGCATCAAGCCCCAGAAGCCGGCTTCCTGACGAAGGGCAACGCCACGACACGGCCGACCAGCGCCGAACCGCGAACGTCGATTTCGACCTCGTCACCCTCGGTGCATGCCGGTGGAAGGAAAGCCATCGCGATGCCGTGCCCGAGCACGGGCGAGAAGTTCCCGCTGGTCACGACGCCGCTGCCGTGCGCCGTGCGCACCGCACTCCCCTCGCGCGATGGTCGACGACCTTCGGTCGCAATTCCCCGCAACACCCGGGCAACACCCCGCTCTTTTTCGGCCGCAAGCGCGGCGCGACCCTGGAACTCGGTCTTCTTCCAGCCGACCACCCAGTTCAAGTTGGCCTGCAACGGCGTGATGCCCTCACCCAGTTCGTGTCCGTGCAACGGGAGACCGGACTCGAGCCTCAACGTGTCCCGTGCTCCGAGGCCGGCGGGAACCACACCGGCACTCAAGAGCGCATCCCACATGCTGCGCGTGTGATGGTTGGGCACAGCGATCTCGATGCCGTCTTCACCCGTGTAACCCGTTCCGGCGACGACACAAGGACAACCGCACACCTCGATACGCTCGACACGGAAGCGACCGACCGCCGCAGCCTCGGGTGACACACGTGCCACTTTCTCGCGTGAGGCGGGACCCTGTACGGCGATCACCGAACGGGTCGAAGTCGTGTCGTGTCCGCCGAGATACTTGACGACACGGTCGGTGTTCGAGGCGTTCGGCATGACGTCGAACACTTCGTGGTCGACCCACCACACGATGATGTCGTCGATCACCGACGCATCGGCGGGATCGAGGAGGTGCGTGTACTGCGCACGACCGGGCGCGACCTTCGCGAGGTCATTGGTCAGAACACGCTGCAAGGATTCGAACGATCCGGCGCCCTCGACACGCACAGTTCCGAGATGGGAGACGTCGAACATCACCGCCGCACGGCGGCAGGTCATGTGTTCTTCGATGGTTCCGATCGGATACGAGACCGGCATGTCCCACCCGCCGAACGGCACCATCTTGGCGCCGAGTTCGACATGGGCACCGTGCAGTGTCGTGCGACGCAGCGACATCACATGCCGGCGGCGCGACGCTGTTCGGCGTCGGCTTCGACCCGACGACCGACGGTCATGATGCTCGCATCGACGTCGTCTTTCACGCCCGCGAGCGGCAACACGTTGAGAACGCCTTGACCGTTGCGCAAGACATCGATGAGTTGGTCACCGTCACACAGGACAACGGACGAGCCACTAATGACGATGTGAGCCGACACGACGTCGGAGCGCAGGTGCTCACGCATGTAGCGGAAGACCTCGCGCACCGACTCCAACTTGATGCCCGCATCCAGAAGGTTCTTCACGACCTTCAACTCGAGGAGATCGCCGTAGGAATACGCGCGACGCGAACCGCTACCCGACGCGGGCGACAACGACGGTGCGATCAAGTTCGTGCGCGCCCAATAGTCGAGTTGTCGGTACGAGATCCCGACAATCTGCGCGGCTTTGGTACCGCTGAACCCCTCACCCATGTTTCACAGTCTATGACGTCGGATCAGAGAAGTCTTCGGGCGAAATCGTCTCGAGGAAATCTCTGAATTCGTCGACGACTGCCTCTTCCGCCTCTTCGTTCTCGGCTCCATCGACACCGATTTCGCGTCCTACCTCGTCGAGAAGATCGACGGACGCAAAAATCCCCGCTCCCGCCCGAACGGCAAGGGCCACGGCATCCGACGGCCGACCCGAAATGCCTATGTCGCCGGCAGATGTACGCAGGACGATCTCCGCGAAATACGTCTGATCACGTAATTCGGTAACGATCACACGATCGAGCTTCGCCGCAAGGGCTTCGATCAACATCACCGACAGATCGTGGGTGAGCGGACGGGGCGGCTGGGTCCCTTCAAGCGCTGTATGGATGGCGCTCGCCTCGGGGCCGCCGATGTAGAGGGTGAGTACCCGTCGGCGACCTTCGACTTCCCGCAACACGAGAACCGGCTGATTCGAAGGTAACTCAATCCGTAGCCCGACCACCTCGACCCGAGCCACGTCTCCCATGTCCCAGAGATTACTTACTGACGTGGTTCGATGAATTGGCCAACGGCCTGTTGCACCAGAACGCGACGGAGGTCACCTGCCAACGACATCAGGGTCGCCAACATCTCGGCCGACTGGGACCGCGCTTCGGGGTTTTTCTGGCGCAGCAGCGGCATCAGGCGTTGCTCGAACAGCGCCGCCTCCTTCTCGGCCGCCAGGCGCCACGATTTCAAATGACGGATGTCAATTCCGTGATCCAGGAACCTCTTCGCAAGAACCGCGATTTCGCGCGCGGAGGCGTCATAAAAGCTGTCGTTGCCCACCTGCCGAGAGGACACCAGCCCGAATTGCTCAAGCAAGCGCAGGTCGATTGCAGAAAGTCCACTCAATTCGCACAGATCCTCCAGCGAAACCGGACCGCCTTGTGGGGCGGACATCGGGGTTATCGCCGCAGGCACGAGGACCTTGGCGGCAGGTCGTTGCGGCGCCCTGCGTGACGCGGGGTGCAAGCGTTCGGACTCGGCGAGAACCACCGGGTCGATTTCGATCTCCAGGCTTTCGTCGGCATCGACGGATCCGACGTTCAACCTGTGGATTCGCGCCAGTTCTCGGCTGACATCACCGACGGTTTGATGGCGCAAGGCTGCCGGCAACGAAGGCGGTGAAGTGGGATCCCGAGGAGTGGCCCCGGACTCGTCGAGACGATCACGAATGACACGCAGCGGAAGATAATTCGTCTCTTGCTCGCGCAGAATGTACCGCAGACGTTCGACCTCCGAGTCTGTGAACTTGCGGTAACCCGACGGGGTGCGCTCGGGCTCGATCAATCCCTGACTCTCGAGGAACCTGATCTTCGAGATCGTGACATTGGGGAACTCCTCGAGAAGCAGCCCAAGAACCTCTCCGATGCTCTTGTAACCACGCTCGGCCATGTTCACTCCGAGCGATCGAAGAAGACCAGTCGGAATTTTCCGATCTGCACTTCGTCGCCGTGATGGAGCTTTGATTCATCGGCGCGCTGCTGGTTGACGTACGTTCCGTTCAGGGAGCCAACGTCACGCACGACATAGGCGCCTTCGGTGAACACAACCTGCGCGTGACGCCGCGACACCGTGATGTCGTCGAGAACGACGTCCGAATTCGGGTGTCGGCCGATGTTCGTCGTGCCGATGCCCAGCGGAAAACGATCACCGAACTGTTCGCCCGTGCGCGACACGAGGACGGCTCCCCCGATCGGCACTTCCGAGGTGCGGAAGATCACATCGTCGGCATGCCCGGGCGAATCCTGCAGGGCATCCACCCGCGTAAGGGTGATCGTGCGGTCCGTGGCGCTGTCGAGCACCGCACCACAGACGCTGCAGAATGCCGCCTGAGGCGGATTCCTGTGCGCGCAGCGGTTGCAGTAGACGTATGACACGAATCGACCTAGACGCCCGTCAGTGCGCTGTAGCCGGCGGCGTCGAGCAGGTCAGCCAGTTCGGCCTCGTCGGTCATTTCGATCTCGCAGATCCAACCTTCACCATAAGGGTCAGAGTTCACGAGTTCGGGGGTGCCCCCGAGAGCAGCGTTCACTGCGGTCACCTTGCCCGAGACCGGTGCGTAAATGTCGGAGACCGACTTGGTGCTCTC
>SXZT01000037.1 GCA_005787785.1 Actinomycetota bacterium | reverse complement strand
TCGCATCTCTCCACGCAGGAGTACCTACGTGTACGCATCGGGGTCGGCAAGCCACTCTCGGCGGAACTTGGTGCCGATCATGTGCTGCGCAAGGTGCCGCCGGCCGAACGTCGCGTGCTCGACGAAGCCGAATCGCGTGCCGCCGATGCAATCGAGTCGCTCATCGCTCACGGTCCGGCCGCGACGATGAATGCGTTCAACCGATGAGCATCACCGCCGTCGCGCACCTCGTCGCGAACGACGCCGTCATCGCGGGCACCATGTCGGGCCTCGACGGTTCGCTCGCTTGTCCCGACGCTGCACGACCAGCGGTTATCGCGGCGCTGACGGCACTGCATCCCGAGGCGGTGTTCGTGGTGGCAACGGCGACCGGCCAGTCGGCCGGCCAGATCGCCGACGACCTGCAGGCCCTCATCGGTGACGATGCGGTCGCATTGTTCCCTGCATGGGAAACACTGCCCTTCGAACGCATCAGCCCGAGCGTCGAAACGATGGGCCGGCGTCTCGAGACTCTCTGGCGTCTGCGCACGCCGGGCCGTCGACCCCGCGTCGTCGTCGCGGGCGCGCGCGCCCTTCTGCAGAAAACAGCGCCGCCCGCCGACGTAGCGACGTCGCAGCCGTGGCCGTTGCACCTGAAGGTGGGCATGCAAGTCGACCCGACACAACTGGTGCGCGATCTCGTCACGCTCGGCTACCGCCGCGAAGACCTCGTCGAACTGCGAGGTCACGTCGCACAGCGCGGCGCAATCGTCGACGTGTTCGCCTCGACACACGACGAACCGCTGCGCGTCGAGTTCTGGGGCGATGAGATCGAGCGCCTGCAAACCTTCAACGTGAACGACCAGCGCAGCACCTCGACGATCGACGAGGCATGGGTGCAACCGGCACGCGAGTTCCTCGTCGACGACGCCATGCGCGAATACGCCGCTGGTCTGGTGGGAAAAGAACCGTGGGGCCGCGAACATTGGGATCGCATCGCCGAAGGACTCGTCTTCGACGGCATGGAGAGTTGGCTCGCGTGGTTCAGTGACGGCTCGACGCTCGCATCCGCCGCGACGGCACTTTCCAACGACAAGAAGGCCAGCGTCGACGTGCGCTTCGTCTTCGTCGAGCCCCGACGCATCCGCGATCGAGGCCTCGACATCCTCGCCGAAGAGGCGGACATCGCAAAGGCCCTCGCCACCACATGGGGCCGTGACCCCGCCGCCGACGACTTCCCGCGTCTGCACGCCGACCCCGATGGTGTTCTCGGTGACTCGGCAAAAGTGCCGACCTACCACCTTCTTGCTGCGGCCGACACGGGTTCAGGGAAGAGCGTCAACGCCACGGCTTGGGGACCCATCACCAACGACCCATCGGGAGCCGTTCGACGCTTCGCTGAATTGGTGCACGAGGGAACGCGCGTCATCATCGCCGCCGACACTCCGAACTCGGCGGAACGCATCGCCGACAGCCTGCGCGGCGAAGGTGCCGATGTCGTCAACCTCGACACCGTGCCCGCCGCGCGGCGCGATGCCATCGGACCGGGCATGTTCGTCACGGTGCAACGACTGCACCATGGCGCGTTCATGCCGGGCGCGAAGCTCGCGCTCATCGCCGAGTCCGACCTGACCGGACGCCGACCCGGGCCGCGTCGCCAGAAGCCGCGCACTTCGGGCACCGCATTCCAGGACCTGAAGCCCGGCGACTACGTCGTTCACTACCACCACGGTGTCGGCAAGTTCGAGGGTCTCGTCAGCCGCGCGATCGGCGGTACACAACGCGATTATCTGTTGCTTGCCTACAAGGGCGGCGACAAGCTGTATGTGCCGACCGATCAGATCGACACCATTCGCCAGTACGTCGGTGGCGAAACACCCACGATGCACCGCCTCGGTGGTTCCGACTTCGCGCGTGCCAAGTCGAAGGTGCGTTCGGCGGTGCAGGAAATCGCACAGGAACTGGTCGTTTTGTACCAACGTCGCGTCACCGCTGAGGGACACGCGTTCGCAACCGACACGCCGTGGCAGCACGACATGGAGGCCACCTTTCCCTACGTCGAGACACCCGACCAGCGTCGCGCGATCGTCGAGGTGAAGGGCGACATGGAACGGGCGGTGCCAATGGATCGCCTCATTTGTGGTGACGTCGGCTTCGGCAAGACCGAAGTTGCGATCCGCGCCGCATTCAAGGCCGTGCAGGACGGCAAACAAGTGGCCGTGTTGTGCCCGACGACGTTGCTCGCTTCGCAACACCGCACGACGTTCCGTGACCGCTTCGCCGGATTCCCTGTTCGCGTCGAGGTGCTGTCACGGTTCCAAACAGCCGCCGAAGCGAAGAAGATCCTTGCCGGCCTCGCCTCGGGCGAGGTCGACTGCGTCATCGGCACGCACCGACTGTTGCAAGAGGGCATCAAGTTCAAGGACCTTGGTCTTCTCGTCGTCGACGAAGAACAACGATTCGGCGTCCAGCACAAGGAAGCCATGAAGAAACTGCGCACGAACGTCGACGTCATGACGTTGAGTGCAACCCCGATCCCGCGCACGCTCGAGATGAGCCTCGTCGGCATCCGCGACCTCTCCCTCCTGCAGACCCCGCCCGCCGACCGCCAACCGATCCTCACCTACGTCGGAGAACTCGACAAACGTCTCGCGGTCGAGGCGATTCGCCGCGAACTGTTGCGCGAGGGTCAAGTGTTCTGGGTTCACAACCGTGTGCAGAGCATCGAGGAACGTGCAGCCGAACTGCGTGAACTCGTCCCCGAAGCACGTGTCGCCGTCGCCCACGGACAGATGGACGAAGCGACCCTCGAACGCGTCGTCTTCGATTTTTGGCAGGGCAACTTCGACGTGCTCGTCTGCACGACGATCATCGAAAGCGGCATCGACATGCCGACGGTGAACACCCTCGTCGTCGAGCGCGCCGACCTGCTGGGTCTCGGTCAGTTGCACCAATTGCGCGGACGCGTGGGCCGCAGCGGCCAGCGTGCTTACGCCTACCTCTTTCACCCACGCGACCGCGTTCTCACCGAAGAGGCCTACGAACGTCTGCGCGCGATCGGCGAGGCGACCGAACTCGGCAGCGGCTTCAAGATCGCGATGCGCGACCTCGAGATCCGCGGTGCGGGCAACATTCTCGGCGAGGCCCAAAGCGGCCACATCGCCGCCGTTGGCTACGACCTCTATTGCCAGATGGTCACCGAGGTCGTTGCCGAGATGAAGGGTGAACCCGTCGAAGAGCCCGTCGAGTTGAAACTCGACGTCCCGGTGTCGGCGTTCCTTCCCGACTCGTACGTTCCGACCGAAGACCTGCGCCTCGAGGCGTACCGTCGCCTCGCCGAGGTGAAGACCCAGGAAGAAGTCGACGACGTGCGGAAGGAATGGTTGGACCGTTACGGGCCGATTCCGAAGGAAGCCGAGACACTTCTCGCCGTCGGCGCGTTGCGCGCGACGTGCCACGGCTTTGGCATCACGGAATTCACCGTCTCGATGAACTCGGCGAAGGTCTCGCCCGTCGACCTGCGCACCAGCCAACAGTTGCGGCTCACGCGACTTGCCCGCGGCACGTTCACCGGTCTGACGTGGCGCGAAAAGGAAAGGCAGCTGGTCATTCCGCTGCCCTCGGGCCAGCGAGGAAAGTCAACCGATGGCACGCAACTCGTCACACAAATGCGCGACCTACTCACCGAAATGCTGGGCGAGTAAGGTTCCGACGTGCGCTCAACCGCCCCCTTCATCATCCGGCGTCGGGTCGCAACGACCGCATTCGCCCTTGCCGGAGTTCTCGCCCTGTCGTCGTGTGCGACCTTCACCCGCAACTCCGACGCGGCCGTCGTCAACGGAAACGAAATTCCACGCGACCGCCTCGAAGCTTTCATCGACGAATTTGCCGCCAATCAACAGCTTCCGCTGGCCGACGGCATCGTGCAACTCGACGATGCGCGCAATCTGCTCGCCGGAATGATCAAGGCCGATGCGTACACCTCGTTCCTGAAAGAACAGGGCAAACCGCTCACCGATGCCCAGCGTGACGCCGTTCGCGAGGGGTTGGCGGCCCAGAATGCGGGTGACCTCTCCAAGGAACTCGAGGCAGTGATCGTCGAGGTCAACGCCGCGACCGAGGCAATCAGCGACCTCGAGGCCCCGGCTGACGGAAAGATCGAAAAGCTCTACGCACAGCGGCCGTCGCTGACCGGTGCGATGTGCGCGAGCCACGTTGTCGTGAAGAAGAAGGAAACCGCGGAGAAAGTGCTGTCACTTCTCGCCAAGGGTGCCAAGTTCGCCGACTTGGCCAAGAAGTACTCGACCGAACCCGCGGCAAAAACCTCGGGCGGCGCGCTGCAGGGCGCATCGGAAGACGGCAAGACGAGTCCGTGCATGTCAATTCTCGAGTACCAACAGAACTTCGACCCGGCGTTCACGCGCGGGGCCATTGCCGCACGCGCCGGCGTTCCCTACGGACCCGTGCAGTCGTCGTTCGGTTGGCACGTCATTCTCCTCGCGCCGTGGGGCGACGTGAAAGACGACGTGCTGTCGCTCGTGAAGGCCGAGCCCGGACCCAACCTTGCGACCGGTTGGTTGGCCAACGCCGCCATCAGCGTCGACCCCGCGTACGGCCGCTGGGACGCGGCGACCGGCACCATCGCGGCGAGCTGACGCCTCGACGACCATGCCACGCATCGTCGTTGTCGGCATCGGACCGGGCGACCCCGGCCTCGTCACCACGTCGACGCTCGGCGAAATAGCGCGCATACCGCGTCGATACCTGCGAACTGCGCGTCATCCGTCCGCGTCGCTCGTTCTCGACGCCCCGGGTAGCGCCGTCACCTTCGACGCCAGATACGAATCGGCGTCGACCTTCGACGAGGTCTACGACGCGATCGCCGACGAACTGGTCCGCGCGGCAACCGAACACGACGAGGTGCTCTACGCGGTGCCGGGCTCGCCTCTCGTGTTGGAACGCAGCGTCCACATCCTGCGCGCACGCGCGGTCGATTCCGGTGTCGACATCCGAACACTGCCTGCGGTCTCTTTCCTCGATGCAACGTGGGCGGCGTTGACTATTGACCCGGTCGAAGCCGGCGTGCGTCTCGTCGATGGTCACCGGTTCGCGACCGAGGCGGCGGGCGAACGCGGACCACTTCTCGTCGCACACACCCACGCCAACTGGGTTCTCTCCGACGTGAAACTCGCGGCCGAATCCGAACCCGCCGACACGCCCGTCGTGTTGCTGCACCACCTCGGCCTCGCCGACGAACGCATCGCACACACGACGTGGGCCGAGATCGACCGCACACTCGAAGCCGACCACCTCACCTCTCTCTACGTCCCGCAGCTCGCCGCACCCGTTGCGGGCGAATTGGTGCGTTGCCATCAACTGGCCCGCACGCTGCGCGAGCAGTGTCCGTGGGACCGCGAGCAGACACACCAGTCGCTCGTGCGTTACCTCATCGAGGAAACCTACGAAGTCGTCGATGCCCTCGAGGCGCTCGACCCCGACGACCCGTCGACCGATGACGCGCTGATCGAGGAACTCGGTGACCTGCTCTACCAGGTCGAGTTTCACTCGACCATCGCCGAGCAAGAGGGACGCTTCACCATCGCCGACGTCGCCCGCACGGTTCACGACAAGTTGGTGTCACGCCATCCACACGTATTCGGTGACGTGCGTGCAGACACCGCCGAGGCGGTCACCAACAACTGGGAAGCGATCAAGCGAGCCGAGAAGCCCGAGCGCGTGCGCGTCTTCGATGGTGTCGTGCGTTCGGGACCGTCGCTTCTCTACGCGCAGCAACTGCAGAAGAAGGCAGCGAAGTTGGGCTTCGACTGGCCCGATGTCGCGGGCCCGCTCGACAAGATCAACGAAGAGGCCGCTGAACTGCGCGACGCGATGAAATCGGGCGACCCCGACACCATCGCCCTCGAACTCGGCGACCTGTTGTTTTCGGTCGTCAACGTGGCGCGTCATTTGTCACTCGACGCCGAGTCGGCGCTGCGCGCGGCCGCCGGCAAGTTCCGAAACCGCTTCGAACAAGTGGAGCTGCTCGCCACCGAACGCGGAATCGACATGGAGAAGGCCGGCCTCGAACAGCTAGACGCTCTCTGGAACGAAGTGAAACGCGACTAGCGTTTCACCCATGAGCACGATCGTCAGCGTCACCGGCCGCGAGGTTCTCGCCTCGCGCGGCAACCCCACCGTCGAGGTCGAGGTACATCTCTCTTCGGGTGCAAGCGGACGTGCGATGGTGCCGAGCGGTGCTTCGACGGGCGAACACGAGGCAGTCGAACTACGCGACGGCGACAAGGCGCGCTACGCGGGCAAGGGTGTTCTCACCGCGGTGAAGAACGTCAATGACGAAATCCAGCAGGCACTTCTCGGCCTCGATGCCGTCGATCAACGCGGCATCGACCACCTACTCATCGACCTCGACGGCACCGAGAACAAGGGACGCCTCGGCGCGAATGCGATCCTCGGCACGTCGCTCGCCGTCGCACGCGCGGCCGCCGATGAACTCGCCCTGCCGCTTTTCCGGTCGGTCAGTGGCCCCAATGCCCACGTTCTGCCCGTGCC
>SXZT01000007.1 GCA_005787785.1 Actinomycetota bacterium | reverse complement strand
GAAAAGGTGCGGTAAGAGCGCACCAGCGCGTGGGGCGACTCACGCGGCTTGGCAAACCCCACTTGGAGCAAGGTCACGCAGGGGACATGAGCGGCTCGCTCGCTTGAGGGCAATCCCCGGGTAGACCGCATAGATGGATGGTCACCGGACCGCAAGGTCCACAGAATCCCGCTTACAGACCGACTCACCATGATCTCCAGATCCCCGGGCTTCGGCCCGGGGATTTTCATTTTTCGGGATGAACGGTGACGTTGAACGTGACGAGCGCAGAGCGGTCGACGTGCAGGCGGATCGTCGACATTGATGCCCGGTCCAGTGCCGTTCTCCACGACACACCGATGTCGACCCCGAGCGCCCACGCAACCGCGGCCTTGATCGGCGACACATGACTCACGACAACGACATGCTTCGCGGTGTGGTTGGTTGCAAGTTCGACGAGAGCGCCGCGCACGCGAGTTTCGAGTTCCGCCATTGATTCACCGCGGGGCGGACGAAAATCCGGATCACTACGCCACTGTGCCCACACCTCCGGCGGGATCGACGACATCGGTTGGCCGTCGTAGTCGCCGTAGTCGAGCTCGATCCAGCGACGATCAGTCTCGACGGTGAGGCCGACATGCCCGGCGATCGCCGCGGCGGTCTGTTGGGCGCGCAGCAACGGGCTCGCGATAATGCGGTCGACCGGCGCGACCCGTGCCAGTGCGGGACCGAGCACGGATGCCTGGTCGTGGCCGACCTCGTCGAGTTCATTGTCGACGTGACCCTGCAGCAGTCCTCCGGCGTTGGCACGCGTTCGACCGTGACGCACGAGCGTGAGCAGTCGCTCAGCCAACCTCGACCAGCTCCCCCGTCGCAAAGAACCGCCGTCGCGCATTGCGGTCGCGCAAACCGTGACGGCGGACGACCCACACGATGCCGACGGCGCCGATCACCTCGAGAACCACGTTCAGGACACCGCGTTCGGCGACGGGGAGTCTCGCATCACCAAACGACGTCCCGGTGAACGGCCACCAAAAGACGTCGGTGTTCGCGAACGCTCCATCGAAGATGAGGTGCATGAAGAAACCAATGGCGAGCGGCAACAGGCGACGTCGCAGTGCGCTGCCGCGCCTCGTCACGACCATGATCAGCGTCATCACGGTGACGCTCGCCGTCAGCGTGTGCAACACGCGCGCTCCACCGAATACGACATCGACGGCGTCGGGCAACAACGCGCCAACGATCAACAGCCTGTAATCGAAGCGTGGATCACGGAACACGAACCGCACAGCGAGCACGGATGTTGCCACGAACCAGAGGAACACGCCGACAAACCTACCGATGGCCTCAGAGAACGAGCCAGCGCGCGCAGTTCGGGCACTCCCGCTGCGTCGGCTCTTCGCGCTTCACGGCCTCGACCTCCGAGGTTGACAAATCGATATGGCATCCACCGCATGTCGCGCGCACCAAAGAGGCAATTGCGACCCCCCCGCGCGCAGTCCGTCGCCGTTCGTACTGCGCAACCCACTGCCCATCGATGCCCGCCGCGGTCGCGGCGCGCCTCTCGGTCGCCGCCGACAAAGCGCTGCGCACCCGGTCGAGAACCTCCGCCAACGTACGCCCCGCCGCGTCGACATCGACGGTGGCCACCACGATTTCGGCACCGAGCCGGGTGAGGGTCGCATCGAGTTCCTCGCTGCGCTCGAGAGCCGCCAGCGATTCGTCCTCGAGCAACGAAATCTTCTCCCCGAAGTTGGCCATCTCGTGCTGCAAGGCCTCCGCCTCGCGTGGGGCAATGACCGTCTTCATCTGTGCGTTCAGCCGATCGAGTTTTCGCCGAATGTCGGCGACGGCTGCTTCATTCGCCCCGATCACGGCAGCGAGCTTTCCGTACTCGGCCTCGATGCGCGCCAAGTCGACCTCGAGCGCCGCAGTCACGCGTCTCGCCTCCGTCAGAGCGGCGGCCTCGGGCAGATGCCCGGCCTTGTACTCGAGTTGCGCGATCTCGGTATCGAGTACTTGTAACTCAAGCAGTTGTTCGAACGCCTCCATCACCCGAGACTACCGATGACGGCAAAGTGCTCAGCCACCCGCGATTGTGGTCTGCACCCAGCCCGGCAGGACCTTTGCGCAATCGAACACGAGCGCATTGTTCGGATCGACCGACGGCACGGGTGAGAACGGGTTGGTGTTCGAGGGCAGGATCGTCGTTCCCGCATCCACCACGCTGACGACCGGTCGCCCACTCACCGGTGCCGTCGTGTCGGGCGGAATAGTCGTCGAGGCAACGGTAGATTCGGTGCTCGCCGCCGGCACGACCGTCACGGTTGTCGTCGTTTCGGCGGGAGCCACCTTTCCCACGGTGCGTCGTGGCAGCGTTCCCGACACGACCTGGGCGACACAGTCGACTCCCGGTAAATACAGCCGCACTGACGACCGCGAAATCGGGGGTGCGGGCTCCCAGTCGAGCGACGGCTCGCCTGCGAGTGCCCGGTCGGTGAACGACTTCCAGATGGCGGCAGGGAACGTTCCGCCCTGCACACGCGGCACCTTCTTTGCCGCGAATTCAGGAACGTTCACCATCGGCGTGTACGCCCTCGGGTCACCCACCCAGACTGCAGTGGTCAACTGCGGCGTCATGCCGACGAACCACGCATTCGTGTTGTCGTCCTGTGTGCCGGTCTTTCCCGCGGCAGGCCGCTCGTCATCGAGGGCACTGCGACGCGCGGTGCCCTTCGTCAGCACGCCCTTCAAAATGCCCACCGCCTTGTCGGCCACCTCTTTCGAAAAGACGGCTTGACCCGGGTCGTTGTGTTCGTAAACCACGCCGAGCGGGCCCTCGATGCGATCGACGAAGTACGGCTGCATGTGCACACCACCGTTGGCAATCGTCTGGGCACCACTCGCCATGTCGAGGGGACTCATCTCGTTGGCACCGGTCGCAAAGCTGGCGTACGGCTGGATCTTGAAAGAGTCGCGGCTGAGAAACATCGACTGCGACATTCGGTACGTTGTGTCGACCACGCGGTTCAATCCGACGATCTGGGCGAGCCTGCTGTATGCGCAGTTGATCGAATACCACGTCATTTCCTCGAGTGAACCGAGGGGCCGGCTCACGCCCTGTTCGATCTCGAAGGGTTCGTCTTCATTGCCGGGGTTCGGCAACGTGCAGGGCAGTGTTCCGTCAATGAGGTCGGTGGCCTCGACGCCGGCCTGCAAGGCGGCAGCGAGCACGAAGATCTTGATACTCGAACCGGTCTGGCGACGGCGCAACGTCATGTTCACCTCGTCGCGGCCGGGCTGGAATCCCGGCCCACCCACCATCGCGCGCACGCCACCACTCGCTGTGTCGAGTGACAGGAGCGCACCCTGGAATCCGGCCTTGTTCGCGGGCAACTCGTTGCGCACCGCGGCCTCCGCCGCGGACTGCATGGTGGTGTCGAGCGTCGTGTAGATGCGCAGACCACCGCGGAAGAGTGCGTTGAACCGCTCGGGATAGGTCGCGCCGAGGATGTCGGATTTGTTGAGGAGGTAGTCCTTCACAGTTTCGGAGAAATACGTGCGGGTGATCGAGCGTTGCGGCACCGATTGCAGCACCTCGGGAAGAGGCCACGTCGTCGCGAGTTCCGCGGCACGCTCTTGTGTCATCAAGCCTTCGGCGGCGACGCGACGCAATGCGACGGCGAAGCGTTGACGTGAACGTTCGGGATGACGAATCGGGTCGTAGCTCGACGGTGCCTGGATCATGCCCGCAAGGAACGTGGCCTGCTCGACCGTCAGTTCACCGACGTCGGCACCGAAGTAGATCTCGACCGCGGCGCGCAGACCGTACGCGTTGTTGCCGAGGAAGACCGTGTTGAGGTAGCGCTCGAGGATGTCGCGCTTCGAGACCGTGCGCTCGAGCAGCACCGCGTAGCGGGCCTGCAGCGCCTTGTACCGACCGTCGCGCTCGAGGCCCCCCAGGTACTCGTTCTTCACCACCTGCTGCGTGATCGTCGAAGCACCCTGACGCGACGAACCCGACTCGAAGTTCGACAACCCTGCACGTACGAGAGCGCGCAGGTTCACACCCTTGTGTCCGAAAAAGTTGGCGTCCTCGACCGCAAGCACGGCAGCGACCACATCGTCGGGAACTTGATCGAGGGTGATGGGCTGGCTGTTCTCGACCTGGAAGGCCCCGACCTGGCGACCGTCGCGGTCGAAGAGGGTCGATCGCTGTGCGATTCCCGTGAATGTGGGCAGCGACACGGGTGTCTCGTCGTGGGCGTTCATGAGTCCCCACACGCGTGGTGCGATCGCCACCCCGACGGCGGTCACGAAGAGACTCCCCGCCACGACAGCGACGACGAGCCTGAGAATTCGCACCGACCATCCCATCGGAACCCACGGTATCCGCGCACCGACAGCGACTACCGTGCAGGCATGTCATTCCCCCACATTCGACCTTTCCGGTTCGGAGTGCAGTGTTCACGGGCCGCGAACGCCGCCGAATGGATGACCCTTGCCCGCCACGCCGAGGCGAACGGTTTCGACTGCCTCACGATGCCCGACCACTTCACCGATCAGTTGGCTCCCGTGCCCGCGCTCCAGGCCGCTGCCGACGCCACCACCCGCCTGCGCGTCGGTGCCCTCGTCTGGGACAACGACTACAAGCACCCCGTCGTGCTCGCAAAGGAACTCGCCACGATCGATCTGCTGTCGGAGGGTCGCCTCGAGATCGGCCTCGGCGCGGGTTGGATGATCAGCGACTACGAACAGGCCGGCATCCCCTACGACTCGGCAGGTGTGCGCATCGACCGCTTCATCGAGGGGCTCGAGATCATGAAGCGCGCGATGGCCGAGGGTGCGTTTTCGTTCTCGGGCCGCCACTACACGGTCACGAACTACGACGGCCAGCCAAAGCCGGTGCAAAAACCATGCCCACCGATTCTCATCGGTGGTGGCGGCAAGCGGGTCCTCTCGTTGGCTGCGCGCGAGGCCGACATCATCGGCATCAACGGCACGATGACAGCCGGCGTCGTCGGACCCGATGCAATTTCCACGATGACAGCAGCCGCCGTCGACGAGAAGGTCAACATCGTCCGCGATGCAGCCGGTGCCCGTCTCGCGTCAATCGAGATGAATATCCGTGCGTTCTTCGTGAAGGTCACCGACGATGCAGACGGCACGATCACAGGGATGGCCCGGATGATCGGCGTCGAGCCGGCGATGGTCGCCGAAACCCCATTTGCCCTCATCGGACCGACGAACAAGATCGTCGAGGACCTGATCGCCCGTCGCGAGCGATGGGGATTCAGCTACATCATCGTCGGCGCCGAGGACGTCGAGTCCTTCGCCCCCGTTGTTGCCGCCCTCAACGGCAAATGAAGACACTCCGTACGCTGCCCGCAGCCGTACTCACGGGTGCGATCATCGCCTGGATCTGGATCGTCGGACGTCTCGTCGTCGACAGACACAACTCGTTCGCCACCTTCGACTTCGACCTCGGCATCCACGACCAGTCGCTGTGGCTTCTCTCGAAGGGTGAATGGTTCAACACCGTCTGCGGCCTCCCCGTCTTTGGACATCACGCGATGTTCATGTACTGGTTGCTCGTGCCCTTCGTGTGGCTGGGCGGCGGGCCGAACCTGTGGAACGTCATCCAGGTGGCCGCGCTCGCACTCGGAGCGGTTCCCGTGTACCTCATCGCGCGCAATCGTCTGCGCAATGACGTCCTTGCGGCGATGCTCGGCATCACTTGGCTGCTGCTTCCCACGGTGTCGTTCCTCGCATGGGAGACCTGGCATCCCGAAACCCTCGCTCTCCCCTTCCTGATGATGGGTTACCACTACGCCACGACACGCCCGGAAGGCTTTGGTGCCGACGTTCGCCGACGCAACATCATCGCCTTTGCATGGTTGCTCGCTGCGATGTTGTGGAAAGAAGACATTTCGCTCGCGGTCATGGGCATCGCGATCCTCCTCATCGCGAAGAAGCGCTGGAAGTTCGGGGGTTTGTTGCTCGGCTTTGCCGCGCTCTACTTCCTCGTCATCGGTGTGTGGATGGTTCCGACACTCGCCGGCGAAACCAGCGCATACGGGATGCTCTACGGCGAGCTCGGCAAGACACCCTTCGACGTCGTCAAGACGTCGATCTCCGAACCATCGCTCTTCTTCGATCGTCTGTCGAACAACAACTTCACGGGTTATCTCGGCCAGTTGTCGTCGCCCCTGGCCTTCATCCCCTTCCTGGCACCGCTCACGATCCTCATGGGCGTGCCACAGATCTTCATCAACATCCTCACCACGGCCGACTTCACCTGGGCAATGATGTACCACTACCAAGCAGTGCCCGTTGCCGCGATGATGCTCGGCGCAATCGAGGGCGCCGCTTTCCTTGCGCGCCGCGCAAAGCCACTCGGCGTCATCGCCGTCACCTTCACCCTTCTCGCCTCGTGCATCGCCGCCAACGCGTGGGGCCTCATGCCATTCGGCAACAAATACCGGGCGGGTTACTGGCCGCACGGCGAGCAGGTCGTCGACGGCTGGAAGGCGGCTCTCGACCGCGTCGGCCCCGACGATCCGGTGTCGGCCCACTATGCATTCGTCCCCCACGCCAGCCAACGCCGCATCATCTACACGTTCCCCAACCCGTGGGTGCGCACGAACTTTCTCGGCGATCCGTCGCTTCTCGAGAGCCCGTCGAAGATCAAGTGGCTCGTCATCCCGGAAAACACGATGGGTGGCGAAGCGGCGAAAGTTCTTGCACAGCTCATTGCCAGTGGCGAATACGGCGACGCACAGACCGTCGCCGGAATCACCACCTACAAGCGCTTGAAGCCCTAGTCAGAAGCGACTGCGAATCGCCCACAACTCGGGAAAGACCGGGCTGAACAGCGTCGACTCGAGAGGCGTCATGGTTTCGAGAATGTCAACCTGGCCGACGAGCGTCTTCATGATTCGGATTTCGGTTCCTGCAGAGAAAGCAGTTCGTCGACCTTCAGGTAAGACACGTACGAGAGCGGTTCACTTGCCATACTTGCCCCATCGTATGGGTCGGGTCATTCTCCACATCGGCACGCTGAAAACCGGCACCACGTCGTTCCAGCGCTGGTTCTCCGACAACGAGTCAGCCATCAATGCGGTCACCGGATGCCGGTGGTTCCACGGCGCCTTTCCCGACGCGCGCGAGATCGCGGCCGCGTGCATCGATGACGGCCGCCAAACACCCGCGATGGCCCTCGGCTTCTTTCCGGAACGCGGATCCGATGCGTGGCAGCAATGGCGGCACGATGTTCACCGGTCGGTACGTCTTCAGGTCGATGCCGCGGACTCGCCGATCGTCGTGTCATGCGAGGCGTTGTGTCTGCTGCGCACCCCAACCGAAATGCGGCGTCTTGCGGAACTGTTCGATCCGGCGACGACCGACGTGGTACTGACTCTGCGTTCGCCTGCAGGATTCCTCTCGTCGTGGAAGCAACATCTCGAACACGACTTCTTCCGGCGCAGCAGCGACCCGACGTCGTTCGCCTACGTTGCCGACGATTCCTGGCTCGTCGACTACGGGTCCCTGGCGACCGTGTACCAATCGACTTTCCGGGGTCGCTTCTCGGTCATCGACTACGACGCCGCGCTTGCGAAGGATGGGTCAATCATCCCCGCCCTCGTCGCGACGTTCACCGACGTGCCTCTCGATGCCCTGCCCGACTGGCACACCTACAGGCTCAATCGCAGCGCTCGGCCGCCACGCAAGCCCGTGCGCGGCCTCGCCCGCCCCCGCCACTACCTGAGATGGTGGAAGTGGAAGGCACAGCAGCGGCTGAGGGCCGTCACCGGTCGCTCCACGCGGCGCTGAGCAGCATCAACCGAACGCCCGGATGGGCCGCACGCGCATTGCGTTTGGCCTGCCGGTGTCCTTGTCCGTGAACCAGCCTTCGCGATCGAAACGCTGACCACTGCGGAAGAGGACGGTCCATGCATTCTTCAGGTTGTATTCACTCGACGACCAGTAGTAGGTCGGAGCGAAACCGATCAGTGGCTCTTCGACCGCATAGAGCACGTTGTACATCACGTCCAACTCATCGGCCGATGGCAGGAACCAATCGTCATATCCGTTGATTTGGTAGTCCCAGGCGGCTCGAGCCGCGTACATGCCGGGGCCGTATTTGTTGATGATGGTCCGCGTATTGGCGAAGCCCTGCCCGATGAACTTCGACCTCACACGCTTGATACGGGAGGGCAGCCCCACTTCGTCGTAGATGCGGTCGTTTTCGGGCGAGTATCCGGGCTTGCGCCACGGCCAGCCGATCTTCTCGGCGTCTTTCGGAGAAACCTCGAGATAGCGCCCCCACGTCATCGGACGCCCGGCGTCGTAGAACACGATCCCACCGGCAGGGCCGACATCACCGACCGCACAGGGTCCTACGTTCGTGCAGCTGTTCCCCGTCAACTTGGGGAACGACGTCGGCGGCACACCACCGCTTCCCTGCGGAAACGCGCGAACTGCGACGACGGAGTACGGCAGGCTCGGGAAATCGGTGCCCGGATACTTGACGTTCGTGCGCCGATTCTTGTTTCCACCCTTCGAGGCGAGGATGTAGCTGTCACTGAACTGTGTGCCGTCCTGGAACAACTGGTACCACGCGATGTTCTTCCACGCCTCAGTCGACGACCACACCGGCCCATCAATCGGCTCAACAGAACCTGTCCTTGTCGCACGGTAGTTGTAGAACTCGTTCAATTCGTCCTTCGACGGCAGGAACCAATCATCGAGTCCGTTCTTTTCGAACTTTGCTGCACGCATCGCCGCGTAGGCGCCCGGTCCCGATTGTTTGATGATCAACTCCGTATTGACGAGCCCCATACCGATCGCCTTGGCATCGATGCGTTGGCGCTGAACGGTTGCAGCATCCCCGCTGTACAGCGAGGTCTGCGAGTTCGCCGGAGATGACCACGTTGCGCCGACCTGTGTACGGAGAACCGCTGCTTCCAGGTACCGACCCCACCACTCGAGCTTTCCGGCGTCGTAGAAGACAACACCGCCACCGGGGCCGACGGTTCCGAGGGCACAACTCTCGATGAGATTCAGATTCGCACTCGATGCACACACCGGGGCTTTCGCCGTCGCACTTGCACCTTGTGCCGAGACCTGAACACCGGCGAGGACACAGCCAACGACGGCAACAAACGCAGAGAGTCGTTTCACAGCTAGATCTTGCGCGACCTTCCTTCCCAATACTTCGCACGGAGGGGTGCTTTTTGTATCTTTCCGGTTCCGGTGCGCGGGATTTCGGCGATGAAGTCGACGGATCGCGGGGCCTTGTAACCCGCGAGGAGCTTCCTGCAGTGCGCAATCAACTCTTGTGCGAGATCGTCGGACGCCACGACGCCATCGGCCACCTGCACGAGCGCCTTCACGCTTTCGCCGAACTCCTCGTCGGGCACACCGATCACGGCCACGTCCTCGACGGACGGGTGCACCGCGAGGACGCCCTCGATCTCGGCGGGATAGATGTTCACGCCACCGCTGATGATCATGTCGATCTTGCGGTCGGACAACCACAGGTAACCCTCGTCGTCGAGGTAACCGACATCGCCCGTGGTAAAGACACCAGGCTCGAGGTGTGCGGCCTTCGTCTTCTCTTCGTCGTTGTGGTACGTGAACGACATTCCCATCTTGTTGCGGAAATACAGCGTGCCTTCGCTGCCTTGGGCCACCTGGTTGCCCGCGTCGTCGACCACCAAAACATCGACGGTCTCGAGCGGCTTGCCGACGCTGCCGCCCTTGCGCATCCATTCCTCCGACGAGACGACGGAGATGATCGAACCTTCGGTGCTGCCGTAGTACTCGGTGATCTTCGGCCCCCACCATTCGATGAGTCCCTTCTTCACCGCCGGAGGACACGGTGCCGCACCGTGCCAAACGGCGACCAACGACGATCCGTCGAATGATGCCTTCACGTTGTCGGGCAGGTCGAGGAGACGCTTCATCTGCGTGGGCACGAGGTGTACGTTCGTGCACGAGTGCTCGTCGATCAGACGAATCGCATCGGCCGAGTCGTACTTGTGCTGCATCACGACCGACGACCCACCGATCATCGGCAGGAAAGAAAATGCCCACTGTGCCGAGTGGTAGAAGGGCCCGCACAAGAACGTGCGACCGGGCACGGGCAACCAGTTCGCGAAACCCGCCGCAATCAACTTCATGATGTCGGGCGTCATCGCCATGCCCCCTGACAGCGCACCACGCACACCCTTCGGTCGGCCGGTCGTGCCGGACGTGTAGAACATCGGCCCACCCAGCATCTGGTCCACCGGTTCCGACGGGTCGCCCGCAGCAACCACGTCTTCGTACGGCACGTACCGCGAATCCGACGCAACCTTCGCAGACGCGTCACAATGCACACCCACCACCACCTGCACACCGGCACCACGCGGGTCGCCCAATGCCTCGGCAACCGCCGATTCGTAGCGCTGATCGACGAACACCGCCTTTGCACCGGCGTCGGCGAACACGTACGCCAGCTCGTCGGCCACCCAGTGCCAGTTCACCGGCACGTAGGTCCATCCACCGTGGGCACAGGCCTGCGCCAACTCGAACCATTCACATTGGTTGCCCGCAACGATCGCCACGGTGTCGCCCGTTGCGAGACCACGCGCGCGCAGGCCGTTGACCAAACGGTTCACACGCTCGTCCAACGATGCCCACGTGACCGATCTGAACTCGTCGATCAGCGCATGTTCGTTCGGGGTTGCCTTTGCAAAGTCGCTCGTCAGGGTCGCCATGCGCCGATGTTAGGGCGTGAGCCAGCCCGCCACCACAGAGAACGACACGACCCACAGCACCGCCCCCGCAGCGTTCTTCCAGCGCGACTCGGGCCAGCCTCCGCCGGTTCGACCGAAGCAATCCGACACACCGATCACGATGCCGGGGAGCAACATGAGCGGCACGATCTGTTTCGTGTCTGCGCCCGTGACATCGAGGAGCCAGCGCCCGTAATAGGCCATCACGTACAACATCACGACACTTCGCAGGATGCCCCGTGGCAGCCAGCGGTGAATGAAGCGCGCATTGGGCAAACGCTCTTTTCGCGTCTTCAGCAGGGGCACCACGCACATGAGCCCCATGATGAGCCACGTCCGGGCGCCAGTTCCCATGTACGGGCCGGCCGTCAACGCGTAGACGCCGAGGAGCAAGGCGATGTTCACGTACGACACAACCCGCAGTTGCGCGTGACCAACCGACAGCGCTGCCGCTGCACGTCGCGCGGGAAACCACCGCACCGTTGCTTCCTCCGCCAGCATGCGCCCAAAGACGAGCGCAAGACACAGCCAACGAAGACTCGATGCTTCCGTGGTGGCCACGACATCGAGTCCACTCAGACCGTTCAACGCCTTGTACGCAGATGCCGCCGCGTACGACAGGAAGAGTGGTGCGGCGAGGAAGTCGAACAGTCGGGTCGCGATCGAATCGGTTGAGCCCGCGATGCCGCGCACGAGCGGCCTGAATGACGCCGCAATCAGAGGCAATGCAACGAAGAGCACCGCCAAGCCGAGGACCGTTCGCAGGTCGAACCACGAACGCAGCCCTCCGCTCGCCGCGACGATCAGGGTGAAGGCCAGCCAGCCGAATGCACCGGCAAGCGCGTCGATGAACGACACGACGACGATGGCGACGATGAATCCGAACGCAGGCGGAACCGCGAGACCATCGACCGAGCGCGCAGCAGCAAACCCGACTGCAGCACCAACCAACCACGGCAACACAGCCCCCGACCCGAATGCCGCGCGACACCAGGTGCCGTCCTGGAGAACCCGCACCACGAGCGTCGACCATCGTTCGGTGCGGCGCATGCAGGCCGTGAGAAGAGCGCGCAGCGCACCCCACCCCGGCAGGGCCCACAACACCGACCTGTCGCCCCATGCTTCGGCCGCTGTCCCCTCGGTGTTCAGAATCTTGGCCTCGGCGGACGCAAGGCTGCCCTCGGAGGTTTCGTCGCGCTGCTCGTCAGCCGCCGTCGGAGCATCGCCATCCGTGTCGCTCTCGGTCGGTTCTGCCGCCCCGGATGATTTGGAACTGCCCGCGCCCGCAAGGCCAAGCAACACGACCGCGGCGCCCGCAAGCGCCACAGCCCCGGACGCATCACGAGAGGCGTCGTACGGGGTGCTTCCGGTTGCAACGGCACGCGCAACCTGCGCGGAATCGGGCAATGCCGACAGGACTCCTCCGCCGGGCACGATGGACGATGCCGTCCCGTCGGCGTCGACTGCGAAGGCAACCACCGAGAAGAGCGATTCACCCGAAACGGCGGTACCGGCGAGGGACAACATGTGCGACCCAGGAGCCAATCCGGTTGGCAAAGCTCCCGACAGCGTGGCGTCGCCCGACGCATCGGTCACCCCCGACGCGACGAGTGTCGGCTGCGAGTGCACCTCGAGGCGAACCTCGCTCCCCGGCAGCAACCCGACCGCCGTCGCGCGCACGAGGGCCCCGGCGACCGGTGCACCCACACCGAATTCGGGAATCAATTCGAAACGTGGCTCAGTTGCGGTGCTCATCGCAGGCACCGTTGTCGAAACGACGTCGTCTTCGATCGTGGTCGACGTCGACGACTCGGGCATCGTCGTCGGAACAATCGATGTCGACGATGATGCGACCGTGGTCGGCGGCTCGGTCGTCGCAGGCGGTTCGGTTGTGACGACAGTCGTTCTCGTCGGAGTCGTCGCGGAGGTGGGAACGGCGCGGGACTGCTTCCTCTGCACCGTCGTCGATGTCGCGACCGAGGTGGTCGATACGGGCACCGTTGTCGACGTCGGGGTCGACGTTGGTGGTGTCGTCGACGCGATCGCGGGGGTCACAGCGGCGCGCGGCCTACCCGTCTTCACGGCCGACTGCGCGCCGAATCCCACCACATTGACGGCGCGCACACGAACCTCGTATTCCGTGCCATTGGCAAGACCCGTGATCTCGAATGTCGTCGATGCGCGGTCTACGTTGACCCACGTCGTGCCATCGATCGAGTACTCATAGCGATCGACGGCCTCACCCCCGTCGTCGGCGGGTCCGTCGAATGACACAACCAACTTCGCATCACCCTCGTCAACGGCGCTGATCGTCGGCGCTGCCGGTGCCGTCGCCGCGGCACGCGCGACATCGATGATCGTCTCGGTGGCGGCACCACCAACCTCCACCCGCACAACGATCTGATTGGAACCGACGGACAAGTCGACCTGCTGCGATGCCGACCCCGAAACCACGGCCGCAGCGCCCACACGAATGCTGGCCGACCCCGACGATGCGGTGGGCGTGATTCGGATCGTTCGCGTGCGATAACCGACTGCGATCGCGTACGAGGTGCGCGACGACGCGAACGCGGGTGACAACTCCCCCGTCGACACTGCGAGAGCCGACAATCGCGTGTCAGGAACGCTTGCCGATGCCGAGTTCACCGAGGTCGAACCGAGGAGGTTCGAACGCGTCTCGACCATCCGTACATAACCGGGTTCGGAGGGCGTGAACGTGAGACCGGTCGCTCCGGCAACATCGGTGAACGACGTCCCGTCGGTCGAGTGTTGCCACTTGTACGTGCCGCTCGCCGCGTGTGACCACGTTCCCGGCGTTCCCGTCATCGACGCACCGATCACTCCGGTCGAAGGAACCGTCGGCAACGACGAGTTAGACGGCGCGGCAATGCCTGCGTTGGCCCCACTCCCCGCCACCGTCGATGCGTCGCTCAGTGTGCCGAGCCAACTCGATCCGCCGCCTCCGCCACCGTTGTCACCACCGGCGCCGCCGCCGTAGTAGCCACCGCCACCACCGCCACCTTCCGACGGGGCATTGCGATCGGTCGCGCTGTACCCGGCCCATCCACCCGCGTACCTGATGCCGTCGACACCGACCTCGGGCGTGGGCGACACACCGCCTGCGGATTGCGTACCGCCACCTCCGCCCTGCGCACCGACACCGGGCAAACCCGACGTCCCGCCTCCGGCTCCTCCCGCGGTGTTGTAGCCACCACCGCCGCCGCCACCGGCCGTGATCAGGTCGTCCGTCGCACCGAGAACGCGCACCGCCGAGCGGCCACCACCCGACGCGAACGCGCAATCGAATCCCGAGGTTCCGTTTCCGGCGGCTCCACCGCCGTAGGAGAAGTTGTGTCGACCCGTCGTGTCGGAGAGCAACGGAACGTCGGTCGAACAGTGACGACGTCCACCACCACCGACGATCACGGTGAATTGCTGGCCCGCCGTGACGTTCATTCGGCCCGTTGCATATCCGCCGCCGCCACCCTGCGTTGCTTGACCCGATCGTCCGCCACCGCCGCCGGCGCCGATTGCCCGAATGACGACACTCGTCACCCCCGAGGGAACCGTCCACGTCTGGTCGGCACCCGTGTAGGTGAATGTCGAGTACTGGCCCGAATGTTCGAAGACCACACAACCGTCGCCGCCCAACGTCGCACCCGACGTTGCCGCAGGCTGGCCGCCGACACCAACACCCACCGGACACGTCGATGCCTGCGACACAACAGCGTCGACGCCTGTCCCATCGAACGACGAAGCGACCGGGACCAACATCACCACGGCGACGGGAACACCGCGAAGGAATGCAAGCGCACTGCTTCGTCGCTGTCGTGCCCCGTCAATCATTGAGAAGAAGTCAACCGAACGAGAAAAAGAGAAGTTTTCTGTTTTCCTGAAAGCGATTTACAGTGTCCTCGTGATCGCCTTGCGCCAAGTTGCCCTCGTCGCATGCGACCTCGATGCGGCGATCGCCGATGTCAAACGGCATCTCGACGTCGACGTGTGTTTCCGCGACCCGGGTGTTGCCGAATTCGGATTGCAGAATGCGCTCTTCAGAATCGGAAACCAGTTCCTCGAGATCGTCTCTCCCGTCACCGACGGCACGACCGCCGGCCGCCTGCTCGAAAAAATGGGGGGCGACTGCGGTTACATGGCGATCTTCGAAGTCGACGACCTCGACGCTCGAATGACCCACCTTGCATCCCTCGGGGTGCGCACCGTGTGGCAGGGCGACTTCCGCCAGATCCGCGGACGACACCTCCACCCGAAAGACACCGGCGGCACCCTCGTCTCGATCGACCAACCGCACCAACCCGGCGAGTGGCACTGGGCCGGGCCCAACTGGCGCGAAGCGATGCCCTCGACCATCGCTTCGGCAATTACGAGCATCACTCTCGGCTCACCGGACCCCGATCATCTGCGCAACCGCTGGGGCGAACTCGACATCGACATCGACATCGACACCGACAACAATTATGCACACAACGGGCACTCAGAGAGCCTCTGTGGCGTCAGCCTGACGGCGACCCGCGCCACGGATCGCGGACGAACGTTCACGATCTGCGGTGTCGAGTTCAACCTGAATTGATCAGAAGGCTCGGATCGACCTGCCCGAACACAATGGCTCAGCGTGTCGTACCGTTTCAGAAAGCCCTGATCGGACGTCGCGGAGACAACGTGTAGTTGGTGGTGAAAATCACCGAATCACTCGTCAGACCGTTCATCAACACCGAGAAGTACGACGAGCCGCCGGGCAAGATGACCGAGGATGTCGCAATCGAGCCTTGGCTCAGGCTGTATGAACGTGCAACCACGAGGTTCCGCACCATCGCGATCGCCTCGTCGCGTGACGGGATGAACCAATCCGACTTGCCACCGCCTCGATAACGCGTCTCGAGACGTCCACACCCTCGGCACACCGGAACATCGGGGCACTGACTCTGGAGAAGAGCGGTATTGGCCTGCCCGGTCCCGATGGCCGTCCCGAACGGTCCCCTCAAACCGCTCTTCGTGCTGCAATAGCCGTCATAGTTGGGCAACCCGGGGCCCGTTGCCCAGCCATTGGGGGCCATTTCGAGGTTGTACATCATGGTGTTGGTTTGGGTGTTCAGGAATGCCCCGGTGTAGAAGACGACCCCACCGCCCGGACCGGTGTCTCCGATCTGGCAGAAACCGCCGTTTGCACAGCTGACTCTGCTGAATGCACGAATCGGCAGGTGTTGATAATTCCAGTAGTTGGAACCGCTGTAGATGTCGCCTTCGTAGACCGCCGGCTGGCCACCTGTCGCGTAAGAAATCAGGAATTTGTTTCCGTTGACGACATTGGATGTTGCAAACGCCCGACCCTGTTGACGGGTTTGCAACCAGTATGCCTGAATCGCGGCAGCCTCGTCTTTCGACGGTGCATACCAGTCGGTTCTTCCGTTCCCTTGGTAAGACGTTGCGATCGTGCCGCATTTCCAGCAGACGTAATCCGGGGCGCACTGATTCTTCAAGACTTCCGAGTTCGCCTTTCCGGCGCCGATCAAATTGGAGAACGACCCCGAGATCCCGGATTTCTTCGAACAAAGTCCGCCGTAGTCCCGCGCGGAACTACTGCCGAACCAGTTGTCCGGCGCGTACTCCAAATACTGCCCCCACCACTGCTGGCTGGCAGCTGCGTAGAAAACGGTGCCACCACCGGGGCCGACGTCACCGACGACGCAGGTTCCGCCGCGCCGACACTCGGTTGCATCCCGTTGCGGTGCGACGGTGGTCGTCGTTGTGGGCGGAATCGTCGTCGTCGTGGATGAAGTCGTGGTCGTACGAGGCACGGTGGTGGTCGTCGAGGTGGTCGTGGCTGTGGGGGCACTGAAGTAGCGCACCGGTCGAATCACCGCGTCCCAGTTTCCACCTCTACGGACAGCATCTGAGTCTTCCCACACGAGGAACTGGCCGAGAGAGAGCGTCCCACTCGATGTCCAATAAATCGTCACCCCAAAGCCCCTGACGACGGGGTTACCCATCCGGCAATTCGAACTGGAACGCTTGACATAGTCACACACAGCCACCATGTCAGCCGACGACGGAACCACCCAGTCGGCCTTGCCGCCCGCGCGGGAATTGATGACAGGCGTCGCAATCGATTGATTGCACAAAGTACGCAGACGCTCGGTGTTTGTGGCACCGGCACCCAAATCTTCGGACAGCGAAACACGGTCAGACGCCTTCGGCGAACACCACGTCGTCACCACCGGATCGGTGGCCGTTCCCGACCAGCCGGACGGTGCCATCTCGATGAAGCGCCCCCACGACTGATTCGAACCCGCGTCATAGACGATCGTTCCACCGCCGGGACCCTTGTCGCCCACGCGACACGACGCAGGATCACACGGCGGAACAGTCGTCGTCGTTGTCGCCGGAATCGTGGTCGTGGTCGAGGTGGTCGTGGTCGAAGACGACGTGGTCGTGGTCGACGTGGTCGTAGTTGACGTCGAAGTTGTCGTCGACGTCGTTGCGGTGGTCGACGGAGCGATTTCTCCACTCACGCCCCACAATTCAATTTCGCTCACCTGGACTTCTGTGCCCTTGTCAAACCAACAGTCCCACGACTCGACGGGAATGCGATCAGTAAAGAGCACCCGGTAGTAGCGCGTCGGACTAACCGAGCCGTCGACGTCGAGGCGCAGCAATGCCGACTGCGTACCGCGCGTGCGGCTCAGCGAGATGACCTTCGAGGCCACTGTCGTCCACGGGCCGGACGACCCCGGCCCCGCCTGGACGAGAACGCCGGTCGGGTCGCGTCCGGGGCAGTCATTCGCGGTGGTCAACTTCAGTGCATTCACCGACGAGTCTGCTCTCAGCGTGAAGTCGACTCCACCAAAACCGAGGCCGGCCGGACCGGCGACGCACAGGAACTTCGTTCCTTTGTTGCCATCGATAGATTTGTTGACATCTTCTCCACCGGGCCAGCTCGTGCACACCGGCGAGACGGACGCCACCGCCAACTTCACGAGTGCGGAGTCGGGAATCGTCGTAGTTGTGGTCGTTGAAGGCGCTGCCGTTGTCGTGGTGACGGGCGGGACGATCTGGAACTTGCGCACGGGTCGCACGACGTACGACGCAGAGTTGGTGTCAAGGAAGTCGTCGCCGGTGTCGAACGAGACCACACGACCATCACTTCCCGAGGTCTCGGACGTCCAATAACCGTCGGGCGCGAAGGCGCCGATGCAGTCGGTGCCTTCGCCGCAGGCGAACCGATCGGCTTCCTGGTGCAGGGTCTTCAACAGATCCTTCGTCGGAAGCTGCCAATCGGTGACACCACCGAAGTCGAGGTCGTCCGCCATTTGTTGCGCAGCAGCCTGGGCGCCCCACCCGTTGACCGGCGCGACTTCCCACATGTCGACTCCCGGCTGGGATCCACCGACGAAGACGATGCCCCCACCTGGTCCGACGTCACCGACAGCGCACGGGCCGCCTTCGGCGCACGGCTTCGATGACACGCCAACGTTGCGGTCGCGAGAGTCGGAATCAGACGACGAACCGCAGCCCGCGACGATTGCCGAAACAAGAAGGACAATTGCTGTCCTGCGAAGGTTCACACGATTGATCACGACGGCTCCAACACGGGAAGGACCTGAATCTCACCGACGATCGGAACGATCGTCCGCACGGGTCGCACGTATGCACCACCCGTGACGCTTTGCGCCATCGGGCTGATGCCACCAAAGTCGACGCCCTTAATGCCTTGGTTTTCGTTCGCGGCGAGATAAACCGCATTTGCAAACCCGCGCCAGCACCGTTTGACACCGGGGCAGCGGAACAACGCGCGGTCACGTCGCATCGACAGGAGGTCGAGCACCGTCGGCAAACGCCAATCGCTCTTGCGTCCGTAGACCAGTCCTTCGGCGTACGAATTGGCGGCTGAGTAGGAGCCGTACCACGTGACGGGCGCAACCTCGATCAACACGGCAGGTGCGCTGAGATTGAAATTGTTGAGAACGACGACTCCGCCCGCTGGGCCGACGTCACCGGCCTTGCAGGCCCCGCCCTCTGCACACGTGAGATTCTTTGGAGCGGTGGTTGTCGGCGCAACCGTCGTCGGTGGCGTCGTGGCTGTGGTCACCGGCACCACTGTCGTCGCGGGAGCTGGCGTTGTCGTCGGCGGCGTAGTCGCTGGCGTCGTGGCTGTGGTCACCGGCGCCACTGTCGTCGCGCCCGAAGCCGTCGTCGCCGGAGCAGTTGTCGTGACAGTCGTTGGTTCGACCGTCGTCGGCGCCACTGTCGTCGCGCCTGAAGCCGTCGTTACCGGAGCAACCGTCGTGGCTGGCGCGGCAACCGTCGTGACCGGTCCAATCGTCGTGACCGTCGCCGGTCCAACCGTCGCCGTCGGCGCCACGACCGTGGTCGGCGCAGCAACGGTCGTGGGTGTTGATTCTGCGCTCGGTGCCTGTTTCACGACGAAGGCCAGCGGCAACGAAGAGGTGGTCGTGGTTCCGACGATCGCACCGGTGCCATCGCCCGATGCACTCTGCCCGCCGGCAACGGGAACGTTCGGCCCGGGTGCCGGAACGAGTTCCGGAGGCGGCGTGACGCCGATCGCCTCGAGCGCACCCGCCTGAGTCGTCTCGCTCAGCGACACCAACGAGGTGATGTTTGCCGGCAAGGCAACCGTCAAGGCCCACTTCCGGCTCTTCTTGTCTTTGCCCCCCGAACAGACTGAAAAGACTCCGTTTTGATAGCGGGTGGTACCAAGTTTTTCGCAACGCCAGTTCTTCACTGCTGCAACGCCGTAAAGGATTCCGTTCTTTTTCGCGGCCGCACCGGCACCCTTCAAGCTCACTGCGGCGCAGACGTACGAAGAACCTTTCTTCTTCGAGACCTCACCAAGCTTCGTACAGGTCGTGCCCGCCAAGGAAACTCCGACGTTGCGGTCGCGAGAGTCCGAACTGCCGCCACATGCGGCGATCGACAGCACCAGCAGAGCACCGGCAATCACTTTTTTCAAGGCCACGGCGTCAGACTAGAGCAGATTGAACGGTGGTTCAACGCACCCATTGAAGCTCACTCCATCGGACCCTCTGGAATCAGTGGGCGTTGAGGGACTCGAACCCCCGACCCTCTCCTT
>SXZT01000006.1 GCA_005787785.1 Actinomycetota bacterium | reverse complement strand
TTGACGATCGACTTCGTCGCCTCTTTGGTTTCGTCGAAGAACTGAGTCGCGAATCCGCGCATCAACGCGTGGGTGACGTCACCCTGATTCACCAGTTCGACCGTGTTCGGCTGCTCGGCCGCCATGAATCGGGATGCCGCCAACACCGCAAAGCCCTCGCAGTGGCCTGCAGCGCGTGATTCGTTGACCATGCGTGCCCATCCGGCAGCTTCGGCGGTTGCCACACACGGTTCGGCTCCGTCGACGCACACCTCCGGCGTGTTGCCGAACATCTCGACGAGGTCAGCCTCGTTGAACACCTCGGCGGTTGCCGCCGACCCGAAGTTCGGGAATGCGAAACCGTTGGGATTCGGGATCAGACCCGACGCCTGGTTCTCACCCGTCGCAACAGGCACGGAGACGTCGGCACCGCCACCGCCTCCCCCCCCGCCACAGGCAGCGAAGACGAACGCAAATGCAACAACAAGCGAGACCGAGCGACCCTTGAACGACATTGAACGCAGTTTTACCTACAGAGGCACCCGTGGCAAGGGTCGGAGCGTTTCGCTAGCGGCGCAAGGTGATGAGGCGATCGAGTATGTCGGTTGATGCGGCGGCAACGGGTGTGCGACGGTCTGCGTGGTTGAGCGGCAGAAGATCGCGACCGAATGCGTCGACGATGCCGACACCCGACTCGCGACACACGAGAAGCGCGCCGGCGTAGTCCCACACACCGTGTTCGTCGCAGTCGAGATAACCGTCGAGGCTGCCGTCAGCGACAAGACACAGGTCGAGCGCGGCTGCGCCGTTGGCACGGAACTGCCACCAACCCGGATTGGCAGGTGGTGGCCCCGAGACACCGATGACCGTGCTCGCGAACGCACGTGCTTCGCCGCGGCGAATCGCTTCGCCGTTCTTCCACGCGCCGCGTCCGCGAACCGCTGCATATTCGGTGTGAGGTTGGGCGAGTTGCGCCACGACGGCGACGCGCGGCCCTTCGGCGTCGACGCAACACAACGACACAGCGTGCCACGCGATTCCCCGACTGGCGTTGGTGCTGCCATCGACGGGGTCGACGATGACGACGAGTTGGTCGGCGAGACCCGAGATGTCTGCCGCATCAAAACCGGACGCACCCGATTCCTCGCTGAGGATCCCCCAACCGAATTCACGAAGAGCGGCAACAACGGCATCGTTCACCATCACGTCGGCCGCGTACTGACCACGCTGCACTCCGGTGAGGCTCCAATCCCGAGCGGCAGCAATGGTGAGTTGGGCGATGTGCGCAACGTTGCGCAATGCGTACAAAATTGCCTCGTCGGAGGAGTCGCGGGTGATCGAGGCGCCAATGGACACAACAGAAAGGTAGTGTCACGGCGTGGCAGTGATCGACGTCGCGGGCTTCGTTTCCGATCTCAAGAGCCACGCGGTCGACCACGGCTTCCACGTTCACGACGAGCGGCACTTCGTCGAGACCTATTCGCTGCGTCAGTCGTGGGAAGTCGACCTGCACCCCGAAGAGGCCTGCAACGGACCCATCGACCTGCACCTGTCGCTCGAGGTCGACCCCCGGGTACTTCTCGGCTTCGAGGACGCGGTGGTCAAGATGGACGACCCCGACGAGGAACCCCCGACTGGCTTCGAATTCCACCTCCTCTTCACGTGGACCCTGCCGCCACTACCCCAGCCGCCCGACCTTTTGATTCTCGCCACAGAACTCGCAGGTATCGGTGGCCTCGACCTGCCGGTCGAGGTGTCGGCGATCGATTCGTACCCTTCGGTCACCGATGCACCCGAGCGCAGCCTGAGTTTGGTTGCAAAGGTCGCGGTTTCGTTGGCCGACGTGTATGCAGTGCGCGACGAAGCGCTGTGCACGGTGCTCGACAAGTGTCGCGAGGTCAGCCTCGGCCTGCTCGAGCGTGCACCGTCGTGGTTGGGAGACACATGAGTTCGATCGTGCGTCGTGTCGCGGCGGCAGTCGTTGCGTTGGTGGTTCTCGGTGGTGGTTCGTGGGCGATGGGCGAATGGCAGCCGTTCGCCTACGACTGGCCCAACGAGTGGGACCCGCGCGTCGCCGATTTGGCCGACTACGTGGAGCGCCACGCCGAGTTCGAGTTCGAAAACCCGGTGCGGTCGCGGTTCCTTCCCGACAAGGAGTTCGAGAAGCTCGTCACCGACGACGAGGAAGACCTCACCGAAAAAGACCGCGACTATTACGAAGCCACGGGTCGCCTGTTGCGCGCGCTCGGTCTGGCCGACGGCGAAGTCGACCTGTTCGAGGACCAGAACGCCCTGAACGCGAGCGGCATCCTTGCGTACTACTCGCCTGAGGACCGCGAGATCGTGATCCGCACGAACCCCGACGACGTGGTCGACGGCAAATTGTCGCCCGCGATTCGCGCGACAGTGGTGCACGAACTCGTACACGCGCTTCAAGACCAGCGTTTCGGTTTGGTTCGCATGCGCCAACGCGCCGAGGACGCTGGCCACGACGAAGCCTTGACGGTGCTGATCGAAGGTCACGCCCTGTCGATTGAATCGAAGTACACGAGCGACAACTTCTCCGAAGAAGAACAGGCGCAGTACGACGAGGTGATGGAGGGCGAAGACGACTCCGCGGTGAAGGAGGTGCCCGAGATTCTCTCTGCGCAACAGTTCTCGCCGTACGTGTTCGGACCGACGTTCGTCGAGGCGCTCGAGCGCAAGGGTCGCGGCGCTCTCCTCGATGCGTTCATGAAGAAGCAACCCAAGTCGCTCGAGCAGACGATCCTGCCGTCGAAGTACTTCGCAAAGGACGTTCCCGAAGACATCGAAGAACCGAAGTTGCCGAAGAATTCCGATCTTGCGGTGTCCGGACAAATCAGCCAGCTCGATCTTTTTCTGTTGCTTGCGCGCACATGGGACGCGCCCGAGGCCTTGCGACTGAGCGACCTGTGGGGCAACGGTTCATATGCGGGCTTCGATCTCGGTGACGACGACTTCTGCGCGGTCCTGAACCTCCGCGGCGAGACCGACGAGGCGACCGAGGAACTGCGGGAGGCCTTCACCGAGTGGGCGAAGCTTCCGGGGCTTCGTTCGCCCAAGGTGACCGGCCACGACGAATACTTCAGCGTCGAGGCCTGCGACCCCGGCCCGAAAGTGTCGATCGAACTACCGACCGAGGTCGACACGCGCCAGCTGTTTTGGCGATCGGGTGACATCTCGTACATCTGGCGGTCGGAGCCCGACTCCGATGCGGAGTGCGTTGCAACGGGCGTTTACACCGAGTTCACGACCGAGGAATTGCAGACCAACGAGCGCGTGATCGGGCGTTACAACGAACTCATCGCCGACTGTCGCCGCGACTGACCGGACGCGGCACAACCGCGCGAGGACTAGTCTCCCCCGCGTGGGGGAACTGAACTTTTCGCGCATCCTGAAACGCGGACTCATGTTCGCCGACGACCGTGCGTTGATCGATCTGGCGAGTGGACACGACGTCACCTACGGGCAGCACATCGACCGTGTGACGCGGCTCGTCGGCGTTTTGCGTGGGCTCGGAGTGTCACCGTCCGACCGCGTCGGCGTTCTTGCCGGGTCGTGCCACGAATACATCGAGCTCTGGCACGCGTGCCTTCTGGGCATGGCGATCATCAACCCACTCAACAGTCGTCTGGCGCCCGACGAATACGTGTACATCCTGAACGACTCGGGCACGACGGTGCTGTTCGTCGACGAGGCGTTTGCGGGGGTCGTCCACGAGATTCGTCCGCGACTCGAACACCTACGCACTGTCGTGCTGATCGGTGGTTCCGACGCACCCCATGACATGCGCTTCGACGACCTGATGGCGGTGCAGGCACCCTGCCCGATTCCGGCCGAACCCGACGACGATCAGCCGGCGGTGCTGATGTACACCGGGGGCACCACGGGCCTGCCGAAAGGCGTGATCCTGCCGCAAAAGGCCATCGCGCTCATCACCTACCGCAGCCAAATGGGGATGCTCATCGAGCCCGGTTGGCGCTATCTCGCGTTCATGCCGCTGTTCCACGTCGGCAGCATCATGACGTGGGCACTGCTCATCCCGACGGGTGGTTCGGTCTATCTGTTGCCCGGCTTCGAACCAAAGGCCGTGATGAATGCGGTTCGTGAGCATCGCATCACCGCGATCGCGGGGGTGCCGACGATGTTCGGGTTGATCCTGCACCATCCCGACTTCGAACCTTCGATGTTCGAGTCACTCACGCTGATGGGTTACGGCGCGGCGCCCATGCCCGATGCCCTGTTGGCGCGCTACATGTCCCTCTACCCCAACCTCAACTACTTCCAGGCGTACGGCATGACCGAGTTCGCGGCCACCGTGTGCGCGCTCACGCCCTACGACCACAGGGTTGGCGGCAACATCCTGAAGTCGGTCGGTCGACCGTGCATCGGAGTCGAGGTCGAGATCAGGGATCCCGAAACGACCGAGTCGCTTCCGGTCGGCGCCGTGGGTGAACTGTGGATTCGATGTGACTCGGCCATGCTGGGCTATTGGAACAAGCCCGAGGCGACGGCGCACGCGCACGTCGACGGCTGGTACCGATCGGGCGACGCGGGGCGCATGGATGACAACGGATACGTGTTCCTCGCGGACCGCGTGAAGGTCATGATCGTCTCGGGCGGCGAGAACGTGTACTCACTCGAGGTCGAGAATGCGATCGCCACCTTTCCGGGCGTCACACAGGTTGCCGTCGTCGGTCGACCGCACGAGATTTGGGGCGAGGCGGTGCACGCATTCGTGGTGTGCGCGCCGGGTGCCGCAACAGAAGCCGACCTCGATGCTCACGCACGCAAGACGATCGCGGGCTACAAGGTCCCGAAGTCGTGGACGCTGCAGAGCGACCCGCTACCGCTGTCGGGAGCGGGAAAGATCCTGAAACGCGAGTTGCGAGACCGGTTGATCGACCGTGCGAAGTAGCGTCACGGCATGACCTTCCAAAAACTCGATCCCGCAATCCGCGACCTCGCCAAGGGCGTCAACTTCGGCACCCTGTCGTTCATGTTGCCGAGCGGCCGCATCGCCAGCCACGTCATGTGGGTCGACGCCGACGACGACCACATTCTGATCAACACCGACCTTGGCCGGATCAAGTACGACTCGATCAAGGCCAATCCATCCGTCACCGTTGCCATGTGGAAGGCCGACAATGCCTATGCATACGCCGAGGTGCGCGGACGTTGTGTCGCAGAGGTTGCCGGCCAGGAAGCCCGCGACCACATCGACGCATGCGCGGTGCGCTACACCGGCAGCCCGTACGCATTTCCCATCGAAAAGGGTCGGGTGGTCTTGAAGATCGCCGTCGAAAAACAGCGCTCTCAGAACCTGTGACTTTCGTTACCTGAATTGAATAACAGGTATCTGAAGTCATAGATTCGGGGACGATGTCCGTCTCCGACCTCATCAGCCTGAACCTCGGCTCGCCCGCGGTCTTGGCGTTTGCCCTCGGCCTCGTTGCCACCGTCTTGCGCAGCGACCTGCGGTTCCCCGAGGCGGTGACATCACTTCTCTCCACGTACCTGCTGTTCGCCATCGGCCTCGCCGTCCCATTCGTCGCCTACCGAGTCGCACGAAGTTTCGTCGGCATAAGCGTCGCCGATGCCGCGTCGCTTGCGGCGCACTACGAATCGGTCTCTGCGGTCACGTTTTCAGCAGCGGAGACCTTCGCACGGGCCGCGGGAACGCTGGAGGAGGGATACCTGCCGGCGCTCGTTGCTCTGCTCGAGATTCCGGGCATCGTCGTTGCCATGGTGATCGGAAGTCGCGCCTTGGGTGGGGGGAATCTGCGATCGGCGGTACACGAGGTCATCACCGGCAAGAGCATCGTGCTGCTCGTTGGTGGCCTGCTGATCGGCTGTTTCGCGAACCAATCCGGCATCGAGAAGGTCGAGCCACTGTTCCGCGACCTCTTCGCGGGAGTGCTCGTGCTCTTCCTTCTCGACCTCGGCACGCTCGCCGCTCAACGTTTGCGCACCATGAAAGAAGTCGGCTTCAGGCTCATCGTGTTCGCAATCGGCATGCCCCTCGTGTTCGGAACCGTCGGCGTGTTCGGCGGCAGCCTTGCGGGTCTCTCGGTGGGTGGCGCGGCCGTTCTCGGTGCGATGGCGGCGAGCGCCAGTTACATCGCTGCACCGGCCGCGGTGCGTGTTGGCCTGCCCGACGCCGATGTCGGCCTGTCGCTCGGCGCCGCGCTTGGCATGACGTTCCCGTTCAACTTGGCCGTTGGCATTCCGCTGTTCCACGAAATCGCCCACAGCAACGGCTGACTCGCCCGTCACGGGTTTGGTAGGCCAGGTAGGGATCGAACCTACGACCAAGG
>SXZT01000036.1 GCA_005787785.1 Actinomycetota bacterium | reverse complement strand
GGTTGTCGAACACGCGCGCGTGAAGATGACCCCGGGCAAGACGAAGACCGACCGCAGCGCAAGACTGCGCGCCAACGTGCTGTCCCCGACCCGCCAGGTCGCCGCATTCGATCTGGAAACCACGCTCATCGCCTCGAACGTCGTCGAGAGTTATTCGTGGCTCGCCACGCGCCATCTGAACGGCCCCGAGCGCATGCGTTACGTGCTGCGCACCCTGCGTGAAGCACCGACGCTCCTCAGCATGGACCGCAAGGACCGCGGTGACTTCCTGCGGTACTTCTACCGCCGGTACGAAGACGCACCCGTCGAACAGATCGAGCGTGACGCCTTGGAAATGATGACCCACATCATCGTCGCCAAGTCGTTCCCCGCCGCCATCCGCCGCGTGCGCGAACACCGCGCTCTCGGACACAAGACGATCCTCATCACCGGCGCCCTCTCGTTCAATGTCGAGTCCCTGCGTCCGCTCTTCGACGAGATCGTTGCAGCGGAGATGTCGATTCGCCCCGACGGCACCTACAGCGGCCAGTTGAGCAAGGTGCCACCGACGGGCGAGACGCGTGCGCAGGTTCTCTCCGACTATTGCGACGCGAACGGCTACTCACTCGACGAATGCGTCGCCTACGCCGACTCGACCTCGGACCTGCCGCTCCTCGAGGCCGTCGGCCACCCCGTTGCGGTCAACCCCGAGACTCGACTCGCCGCGATCGCCCGCAAGCGTGGCTGGCTCGTCGAGGAATGGGAAAAGGCCGCAGGCGCACCGAAGAAGCTTCTTCCGTTGGCACCGATGATGAACGAGAGACAACGATGAACGAGCGTCAGCGATGAAGGCTCTTCGCATCGACCGCAACACCGGCCGCTTCATGCTCGCGCGACTGGTCTCGGGCATCGACACGGGTTCGGCCGCAAAGATCGGTCCACTCACCCTCGGCGACGACGACGCACCTGCTCTTCCGGGCAGCGGTTGGCATCGCGTGTATCCGCGCCTCACCGGCATCTGCGGCAGCGACCTCGCCACGGTCGAAGGGCACGCCTCGACCTACTTCGAGAACTGGGTCAGCTTTCCCTTCGTTCCCGGCCACGAGATCGTCGGCGAACTGGAATCAGGCGAACGGGTCGTCATCGAACCGGTGCTCGGACACGCCGCACGCGGACACGCACTTCCCTTCGAGAATGCCGCACCCGGCGACGGCGACGACTACGCACACCTGGCACTGCCGCCACTCGAACCCGGCATCCAGATCGGCTTTTGCAACTCCACGGGCGGCGGGTGGGCCACCGAGCTAGTCGCGCACGAATCACAGATCCACCGCATCCCCGACGACATGAGCGATGAACGCGCGGTGTTGATCGAACCACTCGCGGGCGGCATCCATTCGGCACTCCAGGCGATCGAGTCGGTGCGCGGGGTCGAGTCACCCGTCATCGCCGTGCAGGGTGCGGGAACCATGGGACTCTGCGCGGTGGCCGGGCTGCGCGCCTTTGCACCCCACGCCCACGTGGTCGTCGGTGCCCGCTACCCCGCCCAGATGCGCGCGGCAAAGGAACTGGGCGCCACGACAGTCGTGAAGTCGAGCGAACTCTCCCGCACGGTGCGCCACGTCGTGGGCTGCCACGTCGTTGGCGACTACCTGTCGTCTGGCGCGCACGCCACCATCGATGCCGTCGGCAACAGCGACAGCATCGCAACATCCATTCGCATCACCCGCCCGCGCGGTCGCGTCGTGTTGATGGGCATGCCCGCACAGGTCGACGTCGACCTCACCGGCCTGTGGCACCGCGAAACGGAACTGAAGGGTTCCTACACCTACGGCACCGAAACCCTCCCTGATGGATCGCGCCGCCGCACCTTCGACCTCGCGATCGATCTTGCCGGCACGTTCCGCACGGAACGTCTGTTGTCGGCCACGTACCCACTCTCCGACTACTCACACGCATTGCGTCACGCCGCCGAGGCAGGGCCCCGTGGTGCCATCAAGGTGGCCTTCGACCTCCGCGGTGAACGATCGAAGAAAGACTCCACATCGAAGAAAGAGGGGCAGCACTGATGCCACGCCCGGGTTTCGTCCTCGAAGTCGACCGCTCGACACCACCGATTCTCTTCTGGAGAGGTGAGAACTTCTCGCTCGAGAAGCTTCCCGCCGACCGGTCGCGAATCATCTACGCCCCCGAACCGCACAAGGTCATCGACGACATCGATGGCGCGATCCGCCATTCGCTGCTGAACCCGATCGACATGGATCCGCTGCCCACTCTTCTCTTTCCGGGTATGAAATTGACGATCGCCTTCGACGACATCAGCCTTCCCCTGCCGAAGATGACCCGCCCCGACATCCGTCAGCGCATCATCGAGGCCGTTCTCGACATGGCCGCCGAGGCCGGTGTCGACGACGTGCACATCATCGCCGCACTCGCACTGCACCGCCGCATGACCGAGGACGAACTGCGTCACCAACTCGGTGACCGCATCTACGACGCCTTCGCGCCACGCGGAATGCTGTACCAGCACGACGCGGAAGACCCGGACAATCTCGTCCTGCTCGGCGAGACACCCCACGGCGAAGAGGTCGAAATCAACAAGCGCGCCGCCGAGAGCGACCTCTTGGTGTACGTGAACATCAACCTCGTCGCGATGGACGGCGGATGGAAGAGCACCGCGACGGGTCTCGCCTCGTACAGGTCGTTGCGCCATCACCACAACACCCACACGATGCAGAACAGCCGTTCCTTCATGGACGCCCACAAGAGCGAACTGCACAAGAGCAACTGGCGCATGGGCGAAGTGATGCGCAAGCACGGCCCGAAGATCTTCCAGATCGAAACGACGGTCAACAACGACACGTTCCCCAAGCCCTTCGACTTTCTCGCCAAGCGCGAGTGGGAATGGAACGGCCGGGACCGCGCAAAGTTCGTCGCCGCAAAGGCGGGTCTCAACCGCACACCGGCCCGCATGGCGCGGAACATCTTCCACGGCATCGAAGCGCCACACAACATGACGAGCATCCAGTGCGGTGAGGTCGAGGCGGTCCACAAGGTCACCACCGAGAACGTGTGGAAGCAGCAACTCGTCGAGGTGCAGGGCCAGACCGACATCCTCACGATGGGCATTCCCTTCATCTGCCCCTACAACGTGAACTCGATCATGAACCCGATCCTGGTGATGTGCACCGGCCTCGGCTACTTCTTCAACCTGTACCGCGGCAAGCCCTTGGTACGCGAAGGCGGGGTCGTCATCATGACCCACCCGACGACGAACGAGTTCCACCCCGTTCACCACCCGAGTTACATCGACTTCTTCGAACAAGTGCTCACCGAGACGACGGTGCCCCACGAGTTGGAGGCCCGTTTCGAGAAGCGATTCGCCGAAGACGACTGGTACCGCCACCTCTACCGCACGAGTTACGCGTACCACGGCGTGCACCCCTTCTACATGTGGTACTGGGGAAGCCACGGCCTGCAGCACTGCGGCAAGGTGATCATCGTGGGCGGCGACGCGCCCACCGTGCGCCGTCTCGGATTCACCCCCGCATCGACGTTGAACGATGCACTTGAAATCGCCAGCGACGTGGTTGGCCGCAGCCCCACGATCACCCACCTCCACACGCCGCCGATCATGGTGGCGGACGTCAAGTAGGAACCGACTCCCATGGCCCGCGACTACCCGAAGCAGAAGACACGCAGCGAGGTCTCTCGCCGTGTTCTGCAACGCGCCGCGGGTCTCGCCGAAGGCCTCGAAGGCCTGGCGATGAGGCCCGTGAAGCTGTGGCGCACGAAGGGTTTCCCCTACCGCGCACCGAGTATCCCGCGCGGCGTCGACGTGCCCGCGAAGAAGTCGACACTCGGCGCCGACTTCGACACCGACTTTGCACGCGGACCCGGGTCTCGCTTCGTGCGTCGACTCCTTGTCGCCGGACCCGTCAATGGCATGGTGCGATTCCTCGCACGACCGAAAGTCGAAGGCGTCGACCGTCTCAGCGACCTTGCGAACAACGACGCAATCGGCGGAGTCATCTTCGCGCCGAACCACCATTCCCATCTCGACACTCCCCTCATGGTCACCGCGGTACCCAAGCCGTGGCGTGACCGACTCGTCGTTGCAGCGGCGGCCGACTATTTCTTCGACAAGCGCATCAAGGGCACCATTGCCGCCATCGCGCTGAATGCGATCCCCATCGACCGCGAAACCACGAGCCGCAAGTCATCCGACGAGCTTCGCCGCCTCCTCGCACGCGATTGGAGCCTTGTCATCTACCCCGAGGGCGGCCGTTCGCCCGACGGTTGGGGCCAGGAGTTCAAGGCCGGGGCTGCGTACCTGAGTGCGAAAACCGGCGCACCGGTGGTTCCCGTTTTCATCGACGGCACCGGTGCCATCTTCGGCAAGGGAATGAAGCGCCCGAAACGCGGCCACACCCGCGTCGTGTTCGGTGCGCCACTGTGGCCCGAAGAGGACGAGAACACCCGCCGCTACAGCGAGCGCATCGAGCGTGCCGTCACGCTGCTGGGTGATGAATCGACGAGCGACTTTTGGACCGCCCGCCGACGCGCAGCATCGGGAGCCTCGACACCACTCACGGGGCCTGACTACACGGGATGGCGTCGCCAGTGGGCGCTGTACGAGCACCGCAAGACCGGTGCCGCAGGCCAACGCCGCCGACAGAAACGTCGCTGGCCCGATCTGGGCTGACGCGAAGTCGTCTGAACAAGAGTTCAGGTACCAAAAAGAAATAATTTTCTCGCCGTGCGTCTAGCACGGCGATCTAGTTTGCAGAGCGATGGGAAGGCCGCGCAACGCAGATCGTGAGGCCAACGGCGATCCGCGCGAGATGATCCTGAAGAGTGCGCGGGCCGAAGTCGAAAAGCACGGAATCCTCGGCTTGCGTGTCGCCGAGGTCGCGGCCAACGCGCACTATTCGGTCTCGATCATCTACCGCTACTTCGGCGACCGCGACGGCTTGCTTGCACAGGTGCTTGGTGATCTCTATGAAGAGATCCTCGATCGCACCGCGAAGCGGCTGGTAAGTTCCCTCCCCGCAACGGGCCCGCTCACGGTCGATCAATTGCTCGCGCTTGCTCCGAAGCCGAGCGATGCCTACACGAACCCCGACCTGAAGTTGCGACTGCAGATTCTCGCCGTCGCTGCGACTAACCCGGCTCTCGAAGCAAGGCTCAAGACCATTGCTCAGGCACGGTTCAAGTTGCTGAAGGAATGGTCGGCGAGCACCGTCGCCCGCCTCCCCGAGGGTCAGGTCTACGACGAGCGAATCTTCTTCATCGTCATCGTCAACCAGTTGCTGTACTACAACACCCTTCTCGGCGACGATGCCGTCACCGACGACGAGTACTACCAGTTCCTGAAAGACAAAGTCACGAAGATCTAGTTGGTGCACGCCGCCACTTCGGACGACGTGCACCACTTCGAACTATCGGGTGGCCGGCAACAACTGGAAGGTCTGGCCCGGGCGTGACACCACACCGAAGTCCAACGTGATGTCGGTCTGGCCCGCCGTCAACACCTTCGACTTCGCGTACAGCGTCGAGGAGTTGAGGCCACGATCCGGGCGGCCTTCGGTGGTCGGCAGATAACCCTTCGGATAGGCAATCTCCACCTGATACTGACCCGGCGGAAGATCCTTGAACAGGTACGAGCCGTCGGACTTCGTGCGCAATGGCTTGACCGGACGGCCGTACACATCGGTCACCGGCTCGCCGTCCATCGTTCGCAGTGTCAGTTTGAACCCACCAAGGCCCTTGTCGGCCTTGCTTTGAATGCCGTCACCGTTGGTGTCGCGCCACACGCGGTTACCCAAGGAGACGCTCGGCTTGTAGAAGCCGAAGTCGAGTGTCGGGTCGCGATCGCCGTCGGCGGTCATGTTGCGCGACGTGGCAGAACCCGTCGACGAGTCCTTCGCAACGTTCTTACCTGCCGTGGCCTTGGTGGCGGTCGCACCTGCGGGCGGAACCACCGTCACCTTGTACTGACCGGGCGGCAGGTTGTCGAAGCTGTACTTGCCGTTCGCATCGGTCGTCGTCGTGGTGATGGCTTTGCCGTTCACATCGGTGACGGGCGAACCGTCCGCCTTCGTGATCGACAAGGTGACGCCCGCAATCGGTGTCTCACCCTTGTCCTGGATGCCGTCACGGTCGAGGTCCCACCACACGTAGTCACCGACCGAAACCTTCGGACCGTTGAAGATCACGCCTGCGTCGATCGTCGGATTCACGAACCGCGCCAATGTCGCCGAATCGGTGTCGGCCACGGTGTCACCGGATGCCGAGGCACCGATGGTGAATACCGGAGTGATACCCGTCGCGGTGTCGGGGTTCGAGTCGAGTGCCGACGTTCCGTCGCCCTTCTTCGTGAAGGTGTAGTTCGCCGGCAACGTGAACTTCGCGTAGTAGCTACCTGCCGTGAGGTTGTCGATGAAGTAGTACCCCTTCGCATCGGTCGTCGCCGTCGCGGCCTTCCCGGCGAGATCGAGCGCGGGCGTACCGTCCGGATTGAAGAGCGTCACAACTACTCCCGCTAGGGGTTGTTCGTCGGCATCCTGCGAGCCGTCCTTGTCGGCATCGACCCACGTGTAGTTACCCATACCTACCGGGGTGGTGGTTGCGTAGAACCCCACGTCGAACGTGTGGTCATTCACGCCCGGCAGCAACTTGTACGTCGTGATCTGCGGATATTCCGACACCGTGCTTGCATCAGAGTCGATCGAGTCGTCGAGGCCCGACGCCGCGTCGGTCGCGTCCTTCGTTGTCAACAAATAGCCGGACAACGGTCCACCCGCGGCGTAGTCGGCCGGGTTGTCGAAACGAATCACGTAGGCAGCACCCGCCGCGATGCCACCACCCACGTTGTTGCCGTCACCCGCCGCAGCCTCTGTGACGTTCGACGAGAAGTAGTACTCGCCGTTTTCATCGGTGATCGCTGTTCCCAACAAAGTCGTTCCCGTCGCGTCATAGACGCGCACCGTCACGCCCTTCACCGGCGTTTCACCCGGATCCTGGATTCCGTCCTTGTCGGTGTCGATCCACACCCGGTTGCCGATCTGCACCGGCGCCATGTTGCACAACACTTCGAGGTCACCCATGCCCGATGACTTACCGAAGTTGGATCCAAAGTACTGGTTGCCTGGATCGGCAATGGGCATTCGAGCCCCTGTGACTTCGGCGTAACCCTGCAGGACCGTGTGGTAGACGTTCGTGGCATTTTTCGAAAATGTGCCATCCGAACTCTTGTACCAACGAACGCCGCCCCGGTAGAACTGCCAACCCGGGTCCATTGCCGTCACGAGGACTTCTTGTGTTCCCGATGGCGGCCACACCGCAACCGCACCTTGAGAGTTTTCCTGGTGGCTCGAAGGCGCATACGACTCGTCGATCCGGTCGTCGAAGAACTCACGATAGGAACTGGCGGCATTGAGCCCCGAGTATGTGCGTGCCGTACCGGTGGACGTACGCGTACCGCAGGTTCCGTCAGATTCTTGTGCGTACACCGGGGTGGCCAATGTGCCCGTATTGCACAGCAGCAAGGTGTCGCCCCGCGTGGTTCCACTAATCCAACGAAGGCTTCCACCCGGGTTGTTCGCCGTGACGCCCGTGTCGGTTGGATCAAGGTTCTGGTTGCCGAGCTGGCGCGACAAACGATCCGAGATACCGGCGATGATCGAGCCGTCGGCAAGCACGTCGATGCCCATGATGAGGGGTTGGGAGAAGTAGAACGCCTTGTCGCTGAGACCATTGGCAGCGGCATGCGTCTTGATCGCGGAGAAGCTGTCGGTCCAAGCTTTCCAGCGCGCAGCCTCACACTTCTTGTCTTTGCTTTGGTTTGTATCAGTCAGGTCCGCCACGATCTTGCAGCTTTCTTCTTCGCCTGCGCGGTCGTAACCGAAGTTGATCGTGGTCACGGTCGACCATGCACCGGCCGTCGAGATCTTCCTGATGTAGCCCGAACCTGGCCGACGCGTGCCCGAGAATGATGCGGCGTTGGCGGTCTCGTTCGAGCAGACGACGCCCACGAGAATGCCGTCCGGCAGGACCTTCAGGCCGAATGGACGCGCGTCATTTGCATTCGCACAACCCGGATCGGTGATGGCGACACTGGTGGGCGTGCCGAGTGTCGGCGCAGCGACCGTTCCCCCGACCGGGAACGTGTAGAGCTTGCGCTCGTAGAGGTTCACCACGTACAGCTGTGCTCCGTCGGCCGAAAACTCGATGTCACCGATACCCACCTTGCCCACGCCGGCAAACGATTGCGCGTCGAGCGAAAGACTGATGTCATCACGGAAACCACGCGCCGCGTCGGTGAACTGTGTGTTGTCGGCGCTGAGTGTCATGTACTGCGCCAGGTCGAAGCTGGTCACCAGGCCGGTCAGCGGGTGCGAAGCGTAGAGACCGCCGATGCCCTTCGGACCGAACGCCGAATGACGACGCAAGAAAGCGGATGCCCACACCAAACCGGTACTTGCCTGCGAGGCAAGGCCCCATGTTGCACCGACTGTTTGGTTGTCGACGATCTTGGTGAAGTCCGCACGACCGGTCCATGTCGTGTAGGCGATCGCCGCGTTCTCGGCGACGTTGTTGTTGGCCGATGTGGTCGTTGCCTTACCCGGACTCTGGCAGTTGGTCGCGACCATCGGGTCGACCACGTTGTCGGCGCAATAGTTACCCGGGATGAGAACGCCATAGTCGACCGAGGTCGCGGGGACCGTGACGAACTGGATGCTGGTGCCGCTGTCGGTGCCGGCGAACGACGACTGGTAGCCGTTGGGGGTCGCGAATTCGATGCGCACTTGCGTCGATGCAGAGTTGGCGACCGTCAGCGAGTACGTACCGTCCGATCCGGTGGTTGCGGTACCGACCGCCGTGCCGGCCGAGTCGTAGGCCTTCACTTCGACCGACGCGACACCGCCTTCGCCCGTGTCGATTGCACCGTCGGAGTCTCTGTCGAGAAATACCTTGCCCGTGACAGTGCCATTGGTGGCTGCACTGACGGCACCCCCCGAACCGGCGAGGCCCACGACGGCGGTGCCCGCCACGACGAGCATCGATGCCGTGGCATAGCGAGCGAGGAACTGACGTGTACGCATGTCCCGCAAGGTACGCACCACGGAGGTAGGACGACGCGAATTTCGGCAACCAGAAAAAAGAAAGAAGTTCGTTTACTTTTCGGATCGGCACAGCGGTCCGGCCACAGGCTCGGCGCAGCGGGCTACTGGCCGACGGCCGGAATGACGATCGACTGACCCGCGAAGAGCTGTACCGAGTTCGCGTCGAACCAGCCGTTGGCCGCCATCAGCGCGGCGATTTTCACGCAGAACTTCGAACCAATGAGCGACAACGAATCGCCCGGTTGGACTTCGTACGTTCCCGCGGGACGCGACCCACAACCTTGTCCGGCGGGACCTTGCGGCGTGAGTGTCGTTTGCGACATCGCTTGATCGGTCGTCGTCTTTGCAGTCGGTGGAATACGCAGAGATTGACCGGGATACGGAAACTGAGTGACGGACACCCAGCCGTTGTACATCAACAACTCCTCGACGCTGATGCCGTACATCGTTGCCAACTTGATCGGCGAGTCACCCAACTCCACGACGTACGTCTGCTCGATGCCCACCGACCCCGGAGGCAACGTGGTGTTCGACATC
>SXZT01000001.1 GCA_005787785.1 Actinomycetota bacterium | reverse complement strand
GCGACGCCTTCAACATTCCACTGATCACCTTCGTCGACGTTCCCGGCTTCCTTCCGGGTGTCAACCAGGAACACGACGGCATCATCCGTCACGGCGCGAAGTTGCTCTACGCGTACTGCGAATCCACCGTGCCACGCATTCAGATCATCACGCGCAAGGCCTACGGCGGCGCGTACGTCGTGATGAACTCGAAGTCCATCGGTGCCGACCTCGCCTACGCGTGGCCGACCGCCGAACTCGCGGTCATGGGCCCGCAGGGTGCGGTCGAAATCGTCTACCGCCGCGAACTGCAGCAGGCCGCCGATCCGGTCGCACGTCGGGCCGAACTCGTCGCCGACTACACCGAGAAGTACGCCAACCCTTACAGCGCGGCCGAACGTGGCTACATCGACGACGTCATCGACCCGGCAGAGACGCGCATCAAGCTCATCAACGGCCTGCAGATGTTGCAGACCAAGCGTGAAGAACTGCCGCGCCGCAAGCACGGCAACATGCCGCTGTAGTCGGCGTCGATGAACTCACTGCCGCCCCCCGATCCCTCGACCCGTGTCGCCTGGCAGTACGCAGGCTTTTGGGTGCGGTTCCTTGCGCGCATCGGCGACAACATCGTCGCGATCATCTACGCCTCGCCGATCCTCGTCGGTGGCATCTTCCTCATCGCGCTCGGTGTGCAGAACTGCGACACCACGAACGAATCGATCGCCTGCACGTCCGGCCAGATCGAATGGGCCCCCATCGGACTCGGCATCACCGCACTCGTCGTCGGCGTCGTCTTTGCGATCGTCATTCCCATCCGCTGGGTGGCACAGTCCGGCGCCGGCGCCGTGTCACGCCGCATGCGTGTGCGCGTGGTGTGCCGGCGCACCGCCCAGCCCATTGGCACCGGTCGGGCCGTCGGACGGCTCCTCGGGTCGTTCGTTTCGGGCTGGGTTTTCTACCTTGGCTACCTCTGGATGCTCTGGGATTCGGAAAAGCAGACGTGGCACGACAAGATGGTGTCCTCGGTGGTAATCCGCGCATGAACCAGAACGTTTCCATTTCCCCGTCTCCCTCAGAGGAAGAAGCGGCCGCGATCACCGCTGCCCTCAGTGCGGCCATACCGACGGGTGGAATGGTCGCCTCACCGCTGCGCGATCGTCACAGTGCGTGGAAGTTCAGTGGTCGTTGGTGGGCACGCCCGTCGACCGCGCGTCGCGACCGTCCCTGGTTCTAGGCGACAAGGTTCCGGGTCGGCACGCCGCGATGTCACGGCTTCCGCTCGCCGACATTCGCGTCGTCGACATCTCGACGGTTCTCGCCGGACCGAATTGTGCGCGCTACCTCGCCGACTACGGCGCCGACGTCATCAAGGTCGAACACCCCGAAACGGGCGACTCGATGCGCAACATGGCGTGGCGCGACCCGCGCGACGGCACGGGTCTGTGGTGGAAGATGGTCAACCGCAACAAGCGCACCATCGGACTGGATCTCAAGGTCGATCCCGACCGCGGCGTGTTGCTCTCGTTGCTTGACGAGGCACACGTGCTCGTCGAGAACTTTCGTCCAGGCACACTCGAACGCCTCGGCCTCGGTCCCGAGGTGTTGCACGCGCGCAATCCGAAACTCGTCGTCACGCGCGTCACCGGTTTCGGCCAGGACGGCCCGTACGCGCAAAAAGCAGGCTTCGCCTCCATCGCCGAGGCCATGAGCGGGTTGTCGGCGATCAGCGGTGAGGCCGACCGCGGACCGTTGCTGCCACCCATCGCGTTGACCGATGAAATCACGGGCATCGTCGCGGCGTTCGCGACGATGGTCGCCCTGCACGCGGGCGAAGGCCAAGTGGTCGATGTGTCGTTGCTCGACAGCATCTTCCAGATGATGGGACCGTTGCCCGCGCTCTACGCCCTCACCGGCGAGCAACAACAACGTCTCGGCTCGGGCATTCCATACACCGTTCCGCGCGGCACGTTTCAGTGCAGTGACGGCAAGTGGGTCGGCATCTCGACTTCCAGCGACTCGGTGGCCGCGCGCGTACTCGCGCTTCTCGGTGTCGCCGACAACCCGCGCTTTGCGACGTTCAATCTCCGCGTCGAACATCGTGAAGAGATCAATTCACTGCTCACGGCATGGTGTGCGCAACGCACGCAGGCCGAGGTGATCCGCGTCTTCGAAGAAGCCGATGCTGCCGTCGGGCCCGTCTACGACATGGCCGACATCGCGCGAGACCCGCACTTCGCCGCACGTAGGATGATCGAACAAGTGGAGAGCACGCCCATGCAGGGGCTGGTGGCGCGCCTTTCGAAGACACCGGGTGCACTCCGCTGGCAGGGAAGGTCGAAAGACGCCGACGGCAAGGACATTCGCGAACACGGTTGGGGGTAACAACATGGCAATGTCCCGCGGCGCGAAAACTCTCGCGCTCACTTCGACGGGCATTGCGCTTGTCTCTCTCGACGTGACGATTCTCAACGTCGCATTCGGCTCGCTCCTTGCCGAGTTCGGCGCCGACACGCGCCGCGAGCTCACATGGCTCTTCTCCGGTTACAACATCGCCTACGCAGCGACCCTGCTCACCGCCGGACGCCTTGCCGACGCTTACGGCCGCAAGAAAGCCTTCATCCGCGGCCTTGTCATCTTCGCCATCGGCTCGGCGTTGTGCGGCATCGCGCAGAACCCCGAAATGCTCATCGCCTCGCGCGTTTTGCAGGCCATCGGCGGGGCCATCCTCTCTCCCGCATCGCTTGCACTCGTTCTGCCGGAATTCCCCGTCGAACGACGCAGCGCCGCCATCGGTATCTGGGGTGCCGTCGGAGGTCTGTCGGCTGCGCTCGGGCCGATCATTGGTGGTGCGCTCATCGACGTCGCCAACTGGCGCTGGGTCTTTTTCGTGAACGTACCCGTGTGCCTCGTCGCTGCGGCCATCGGCGTGCGCTTCCTGCGCGAAAGCCTCGACGAAACCGCCCGAAAGCACGTCGACGTGCCCGGCGCGTTGCTCGCCGTCCTCAGCGTCGGTCTTCTCGCTCTCGCGATCGTGCAAAGTGACGAGTGGGGCTGGGCCACGCCCACCACCATCGGCATTCTCGTCGGTGCCGCGGTTGCCAGTGCCGCGTTCGTCGTCACGTGTCGACGCAGTGCCGCACCGGTTCTCGATCTGCGATTGCTGAAACTTCCCTTCGTCACGGCATCGACGCTTGCCGGCCTCGTTTTCTCCGCCGGTTTCTTCGCGATGATCTTCGTCAACACGCAGTGGCTCCAGGCAGTGTGGGGATACGGCGTCTTGAAGTCGGGTTGGGCAACGGTGCCGGGGCCGTTCATGGCGGCGCTCGTTGCCGCACCGGCGGGTCGCGCGGCACAGCGCTTCGGTCACGGCAAGGTCATTGGACTCGGTTGTTTCATCTTCGCCGCGTCGATGACACTCATGAACATCTTCATGGTGAAGGAACCGTCGTTCTGGACGCACTTCTTCCCCTACAACGTGATCAGCGGCTTCGGTATCGGACTCAGCATCTCCACGTTCTCGAGCGCGGCGACCGCATATTTGCCACACACACGCTTCGCGATGGGTTCGGCGCTCTCGAACACCGCACGTCAGGTCGGTGCCGCACTCGGTCTTGCGATTGTCGGCTCACTGCTGACTGCTGCCGTGAAGAGCAGGGACGTCGCACACGGCGTGCAACAGGGATGGGCCTACGTGTCGATCACCATCTTCTTGGCCGGCATCGTGATGATCGCGCTCTTCCGCAAGCCGACCACCGAGCAGCTCGCCATCGCGGCCGCCTGATTCGTCAGACTCCGGCGACACCCGCGGGACACGACACTCCCGTGCCGCCCAAACCGCAGTAACCATTCGGGTTCTTGCCCAGGTACTGCTGGTGGTACGGCTCGGCGTAGAAGTAGTCGCCGGCCG
>SXZT01000005.1 GCA_005787785.1 Actinomycetota bacterium | reverse complement strand
GTTCCCCAGTCCCCGATGTGGTTCTCGCGCACGACGCGGTTGCCGACGAATTCGTGCATCCGCACGAGAGCGTCGCCAATCACCGTCGAGCGCAGGTGGCCGACGTGCATCTCCTTGGCGACGTTCGGCGCCGAATAGTCACTGACCACGATTTCGGCGATCGGCGCAGCCTGCACGCCCAACCGGGTGTCGGCGAGCGCGGCGCGCAACTGATCGGCGAGAAAGCCCGCGGCGAAAACCACGTTCATGAACCCCGGCCCCGCAACCTCGACCGTCTCGCACATGTCAGAGACATCGCCGACACGACCGAGAACGTCATTTGCGACGTCACGTGGCGCCCGCCCGAGTGATTTCGCAAGCGACAGCGCCCCGTTCACCTGCGCGTCCGCATGTTCACTGGGCCGAACGACCGGGTCGACGGGCGAACCCGCGAGCGCGGCGAATGCATCGGCGAAGCATTGCGAAAGAAGTTGGAAGGGGTCGGCCATGCCGTTTCTCATTGTTGCCGACGGGACGGCGTTCTGCGGTGTCAGTTCCGCGCACACGGGTAGCCTGACGGCGCCTCCGGGTCACCGGTCGGCCCTCGTAGCTCAGGGGATAGAGCGTCGGCCTCCGGAGCCGGATGCGCAGGTTCGAATCCTGCCGAGGGCACTGGCTCGCCATGCGATACTTCCCCCATGGGGGAATCATCACTGAACGCTGCGCAATGCCCGTACAGCCCGACCGACCCTGCCGTCGTCGACGACCCATTCCCGGCCTACCGCCAACTCCGCGACGAATGTCCCGTGCACCACACCACGATGGCCGGGATCGACTTTCTCACCATCGCCCACCGTGACGACGTCCACGCAATCCTCACCGAGCCGAATTTCTGGGTGAACCGCCACGGCGCGGGCATCGCCTATTCGGGCGAGGACGGCCGCGGCAACCTGCAGCACTACGACCAGCCCGAACACACGAAGCGCCGCGTCCTCATGCGCAACGAGTTCAACCCGCTCGAGGTACGCAAACTGGCCGACTCGACGCGTGCACTCGCGGTCGGCCTCGCCGACGAAATGGAATCGGCCGGCAACGAGGCCGAATTGCACGACGACTTCGCCTGCCCGTTGCCGATTCTCGGCTTCATCGACCTGATGGGCGTCGACCCCGGCGACCGCCACCTCATCAAGGCGTGGGCGGACCAGTTGGTGCTCGGTCTTTCCGACCCGAAACAGGCCGTGAAACCGACCGCCGAAATCAAGGCCTACATCAACGCCGCAGTCTCGCAGCGCCGACGGATCGCCGACGAAGGTGGTACTCCCCGACCCGGGCTTCTCACCGAGTACTCGCTTCGGCTGCTCGACGGCGAGCGGATACCTCTCATCGAGATGGAGTCGATGGTTCTGCAATTGCTGGTCGCCGGTCACGAAACGACGACCTCGCTCGTCACCAACTTCATGTGGCGCATGCTCGAGGACACATCGCGCTGGGATCGCATCGTCGCCGACCATTCCCTCATCCCGAACGCCATCGAAGAAAGCCTGCGCTACGACCCGCCGGTGCTCGGCCTCTTCCGTACGAACGTCGAGGAAACGACCATCCGTGACGTCCGCATACCCGCAAAGTCGAAGGTGATGGCGCTCTATGCGTCGGCCAATCGCGATCCGGAAGCGTTTCCGAACCCCGACGAATTCGACATCGACCGCGACGAGATGCAATTGAAGCGCCACTACAGCTTCGGCTGGGGCATTCACCATTGCCTTGGCGCGCCGCTTGCACGGCAAACGGCGCGAATCGCGATCGAGACGCTCGCAACGCGCTTTCCGACGATGCGTGCGAACGGCCCGACGGAACGTCTCGCTCCGGAGATTCTGTGGGGTCGACGGAAACTGCCCGTTCGCCTGCGCTGACAGCACCGGCTCAGTGTGGCTGGGTGAAGCCGAACACCTCGCGCAGCGCTGCGTCGGTCAACGCCGTGTCGGGCGGGCCCTGCGCGACGACACGCTGCGCAAGGAGGATTACCGCGTCCGCGGTGTCGGCATCGCCCAACTCATGAGTTGCCATGACGACGGTAACGCCGCGAGCACGTTCCTGCGCAACGAGATCAGCCACCAATCGGCGACCTGCGACGTCGAGACCTGCAGTCGGTTCGTCGAGCAGCAGGACTTCCGCGCGACGCGACAGCACCTGGGCGAGATGGGCACGTTGCTGTTGACCGCCCGACAGGTCACGAAGCGGACTCTGCGCGTAACCATCGGCACCCGTGCGCTTCATCGACTCATGCACCGCCCGACGATCGTCCGAGTCGATCCGGCCGAACAGTCCACGGCGTGCGAAGCGCCCCATGGTCACGACGTCCTCGACACGCAACGGCAGCGTGTGGGACGAAACGGGGTGCTGCGGCAGGTAGGCGACACGGGCAGGCTGGGAGCCCGGGCGTTCGCCGAGAACGGTCACGTCGCCACCCTGGGGTTCGAGCAAACCTGCGAGGGTCTTCAAGAGCGTCGACTTTCCGGAACCGTTCGTGCCGATGAGCACCAACATCTGACCCGGGAACAGCGTGAATCCGACACCGTCGACGACGGGTCGATGTCCGTAACCGACCGCCAACGACGCGGCGGCGATCGATGGGGCGTCGTCAGTGGTGGACATGTTCGTGGAAGTGCGGATGGTCGTGGAGGTGGTGGATGTCGCGACGATGGTCGAGCCAGCGGCGCAGTTCGACGACGGTGGCAGCGAGCGCGAACACGATGACAGCC
>SXZT01000004.1 GCA_005787785.1 Actinomycetota bacterium | reverse complement strand
CCCGTGGGGGCAGCCTCGGATGGCTACCAAAGCTGCTAATCGTGCACGGGAAGCATTGTCGAAAGCTGAGTGGGTGTTTGGTCAGGCAAGTGCTTCAGGTGGTCGCCTGCAGCATCCGTGGGAGACAACTTCCGGTGAGATCCATTGTCATGATTTAGAGACTCTTCTCTCCGATGCCCATGACCGAGTGTTGGACAAGAAATTTCGTGTGGCGGTAACGGCAGCCAAAGTTGAGATTCATGGTGTTTGGGTGACTGAGCTCATGGCCCATCCAGCGATTTGGTACGAAGGGAAACAAGAGTCTCCCGGCGAGAGAGCGCGTCAAAAGGAAGCTCAAGTGAGGGCCCACCGGCAGCTAAGCCACGCGCAACGGGGTGAAAAAGCAGTAAAAGAAGCCCTTGCGCGCCTTGCAAAGCTTGCGCCACGTGCATGACCGGTTTTAGCAATCGCCCGATTTTCGATTAGAAATCCCGACCCGGCATCCGGGAAACCCGCCCCCACGCTGGGCCGGGGACTTAGGTGCATACCCCACCATCGTAGGAAAGGCCCGGACCACACGGTCCGGGCCTTTTTCGTTCTCTGTCGCGCCGTTGCCTAGGGCTCTTCGCGCTCCATCGACATGGCCATGCCCGGCAACGACACCCACGGCTGGCGGTCGACGCACCACGCTTCAACGGTGGGGTTCACCGACGACTTGTCGTCGAGCACGCCCGCCTTCACCGCGATGATGCCGTTCGACTTTGCAAGCTCCGACACGATCGGCGACCCGCAGCCCGGACAGAACTTGCGGCGCACGTACACGTCATCTTTGCGCTCACCGCGCTCTTCGAAAGTCTTCAGTTCACCGTTGACCTTCAACTGCGACTCGTGGGCCACAAGGTTCACCGAGAAGGCCGACCCACCCTGTCGCTGACAGCGGTCGCAATGACACACCGCCGTGGCAATGATGTCGCCTGTCAACTCGAAGGTCACGGCTTCGCACAAACAACGTCCTGTGATCATGCCGTGAGAGTAGCCGATGAGGGTCCGATGGTTTTCCGCTGTGTCGGCTTGCCCGCTTATCGTCGCCTAGTTTGGGATGGTGCCGGCGGGGGCCGGAATGACAATCGGGGGGGAACATGTCGGACTTCGACTATGAAGATCTCGCAGGTATGCAGCTCAGCGATGCCGAGCTGGCGGAACTGGTGGGCCAGGGCGGGGAGTGCATCTTCAACTGGACGACGAAGGAAGGCCATCCGGTCGGCGTCGTCGTGGCGTACGTCTACAAAGACGGCACGTTCTGGACGACCTGCGCCGAGCGGCGCAAGCGAGTGCCGGCGCTGCGCAAGCGTCCGCAGTCGGGCATCGTCATCAACAAGGATGGTCGCACCGCCAGCTACAAGGGTGACTCGAAGGTTCACCAGAACGGCGATGCGGGCTTCGACGAACTGAAGAAGTGGTTCTACGGCACGTTGTCGGGTGCGGCCGCGAACCCGCAGGACAAGTACCGCCAGGCCTTCGCCAAGTTCCTCGACTCCCCACACCGGGTGATCATCGAAACACCGGTGAAATTGATCGTGGGTTTCGACGTGATGAAGTTCCGCGAGCAAACCAACCGTGCGATTGCGGCCGGTCTGGCCGACTGACAATCAGTCGAGCCACCTCGACTCGTGGGGCTCGGTTCGCCCGGCGAAATCCTGTTCGACCTCGCGGCGTTTTTCTTCTCGCTGTTGTTGGCGAAGCCATTTTGATCGACGATGCGGTGTGTGACGCCCACGCTTCGACTTCGACCACCAGCCACCGAAACTCATGAGTCGAGTGTTTCATCGACGATGGTCGACACGGCGGGACTTTCATCAGCACTTGGGTGAGGCAATACTGGCACCATGGTCCCGCGTTCAACTTTCGGCCGCACTGGCCACCAGTCGAGCCGGGTGATCTTCGGTGCGGCCGCACTTGGCGCCATGAGCGCCGAGCGGTCGGCGGTCACTCTCGAGTTGATCAGTGAACATGGCGTCAACCACATCGATGTCGCGGCGAGTTACGGCAACGGTCGAGCCGAAACGAACCTGGCACCCTGGTTGACGGCGAACCGGACGTCGGTTTTTCTTGCGACGAAGACGGGGGAGCGCACGGGCCCCGCGGCGCGGCGCGAACTCGAGGCGTCACTCGAACGCATGGGGGTCGACTCCGTCGACCTGATCCAACTGCACAACCTCGTCGAACCCGACGAGTGGGAGATTGCCCACGCCAGGGGCGGTGCGGTCGATGCGATGTTCGCCGCGCGCGACGAGGGTCTCGTGCGGTTCGTGGGTGTGACCGGTCACGGTCGTCGGATTCCGCGCATGCACGTGCGCAGTCTGGCTGCCCGTGACTACGACTCGGTTCTCTTCCCCTACAACCACTCCATGTTGGGTTGGGACGACTATCGCCGCGACGTCGAAGAGTTGCTGGCCTTGTGTGCCGAACGGAACGTTGCGGTGCAGACCATCAAATCGATCGCCCGTGGCCGCTGGGGTGACGGGGATGTGAAGAAGTTCAGTTGGTACGAGCCGATCACCGATCCTGCAGCAATCGCCCGGGCGGTGTGCTTCGTTCTGTCCCAACAACATCTGTTCCTCAACTCCACCAGCGATGCACGACTGTTGCCGCTCGTACTTGCCGCGGCCGCCGGTGATCTGCGACGCCCAGAAGATGCCGCGATGACCGCCGATGAAGAACGACACGGAATCACGGCGCTGTTCGACGGAGCGGCGCTCGAGCGCATTTGACCCCATGAAGATCAACCAACGCCACGAACGAAGACTCCTGCAGGGCCCCCGTCCCCGTCTGCGTGAATTGGGAACGGTTGTGCGCGTGACCCGCGAGTTGCTGCGCGGGTTCCGCAAGCTGCACTTCGTCGGACCGTGCGTCACGATTTTCGGCTCGGCCCGGGTCGCGGAGGGGTCGATCGAATACGACACGGCACGAGAGGTCGCCCGACGGCTTGGTGAAGAAGGGTTCTCGATCATCACCGGTGGTGGGCCCGGCGTGATGGAGGCTGCGAATCGTGGTGCCCGCGACGCGGACGTGATGAGTATCGGGTGCAACATCCGTCTGCCGCACGAACAAAAGCCGAACGATCATCTCGACGTCAGCATCGACTTCAACTATTTCTTCGTCCGCAAGGTGATGCTGGTCAAGTACTCGTACGCCTTCGTGGTCATGCCCGGTGGCTTTGGCACGATGGACGAACTTTTTGAAGCCTTGACCCTCATTCAAACGGGAAAGATCCACGACTTTCCCGTTGTTGTCATGGGCAGCGTCTTCTGGCGTGATCTGCAGGAACAGCTCGATGCGATGGTCGATCACAGGATGATCGACCGCACGGACCTCGACCTCGTTCTCGTGACCGACGATGCGGAAGAAGCCGTTGCTTACATACGCCACGCGGTACGGGAACGGTTCGCTCTGCGACCACAGTTGCGTCCGATCAGGGCGCTCGGCGAGCGCCGCTAGCGCGGCAGTACCCCCGGGTTGCCGTGGCGCCACGTTCCCTGCATGAGACGGAACGTGATGCGCCAGCCCTCGGGGGTGCGCACCAACTTGTCGTCGTAGTACCCCGCGATCCAGTAGTTGTCGCCTCCCTCGGTGCCGGTCTTCACGTGCATTCCCTGTAGTTGGCAGCGGTGCGTCGCGTTGTCGCCCGTGACGACCACTTGGTGACTGCCGACGAGGTGCTGGGTACGGTCGAACCACGCAACCGCCTTGCTGATGCGTGTCTTGATGGCATCGCGACCGATGCACTCGACGCCGTGGAGCATTCCGTTCGCGTCGGGGGTGAAGACGTTGTCGAGTTCGTCAAAGTTCCGCATGTCGAGCGCCCACGTATAGGCAATCGCAACGTCAATGATGGCCTGTTTGTCGGAAAAACTCGGCTCCATCGCGGTCAGTCGCCTTTCAGTCCGATGCGGCCGGTTTCCTGAACGATTTGTGATCCGAGTTGCACGAAGCGGTGGTTGCGATCGCCGATCACCTCACCCGCACCATCGACCACCATCACGTGACCGTTCACGTATGACGACTCGTCGGAGGCAAGAAAGAGGGCAGCATTGGCGATGTCCTCGACACGGCCGCCGCGACCCATTGGGTTCGACACACCGATTTTCTTCGTTGCTTCGTCCAGGTTGTCGGAACTACCGGTGACCAGCCACGCGGTGAGACCCGTCGTGGTGCCACCGGGGGCGATTGCGTTGGTGCGAATGCCGTGGCGGCCCAGTTCCGTTGCAACAGATTGGGTGAGGCCGACGACGCCGTGTTTCGCTGCTGTGTAAACGTGGGGTCCGAGACCCGCGCGCAGGCCGGCGGTGCTGGTGGTGTTGATGATGGTGCCCGCTGCACCATCGGCGTCGCGACCCTGGGCGATCATCGCCCGCGCCGCGTGCTTGATGCCGTAGAAGACGCTGCTCAGCAACACGTCGATCGAGCGCTGCCACTCGGCACCGGGAATGTCGGCAACCGGTCCGACCGCGCCGAGAATGCCCGCATTGTTGAACATGCAATCAATCCGGCCGAAGTGCGACGTTGCCGCGTCGACTAGGGCCTCGACGTCGCTTTCCTTGCCGACATCGCAGCGTACGAAGATCGCATTGGCCCCGTGTGCGGCCGCCAACTTTCGGCCGGCCTCTTCTTGGATGTCCGCAACGACGCACCGAGCGCCCTCGGCGATGAACCGTTCGACGGTTCCCGCACCGATTCCCGACGCACCACCGGTGATAATGGCAACCTTGTTGTTCAATCGCATGTTGTTCAATCGCATGTTTTTCAGACGTTCCCCCATGTCGGGTTACGTTAGGTGACATGTCCTCCAAGCCCAGCGTCAACGTCCCCGCAGGAAACCCGCCCGCCGAACTCATCATCGAAGACCTCGTCGTCGGTACCGGCGACGAGGCGGTGAAGGGCAAGAACGTCGATGTCCACTACGTCGGAGTCGCTTGGAGCAACGGCAAGCAGTTCGATGCCTCATGGGATCGTCGCGAGTCGTTCGAGTTCCTCCTCGGGGCCGGCCAGGTCATCCAGGGCTGGGACCAGGGCGTCGCCGGTATGAAGGTCGGCGGCCGTCGACAACTCACGATCCCCCCGGACATGGGCTACGGCAGTCGTGGTGCGGGTGGGGTCATCAAGGGCGGCGAAACCCTGATTTTTGTGGTCGATCTGTTGCAGGTCTTCTGACCCATTCCGGTGCGTTCCGCCATCGCGCCGGACGTGCCGAACCCCTAACGTGGGGGCATGACAGCAACCGATCCAGCACTCCGTAGGTCGCCGGGAATTTCGTATCAAGAACTGCTCGACACCGACACGCATCCGGTTCCCGAAGTTCTCCGCCTTGAGTCGCGCCCGTACCTCGGCTCGGCAGACGTGTCGTCCGATCGCTTCTACAAGCGCGAGTGGCACGAACTCGAAAAAGAGCGGCTGTGGAGTCGCGCGTGGCAGTTCGCATGTCGCGAGGAGCACATCCCGAACCCCGGTGACTACATCGTCTACGACATCTGCAACAAGTCGTACATCGTCATGCGCACCAGCACCGGCCATGTCAAGGCGTACGTCAACGCCTGTCTGCACCGCGGTCGTCAACTCAAGCATTTCGACGGACGCTGTGACGAACTGCGGTGTGCATTCCACGGCTTTGCATGGACCAACGAGGGCAACCTGAAGGAAATTCCGGCTGGCTGGGACTTCGAGCACGTCAATCCCGCCGAGTTCAACCTGCCCGAAGTCAAGGTTGGCACGTGGGCCGGTTTCGTGTTCATCAACCCTGATGCCAGGGCCGAGTCACTCGAAGCCTTTCTTGGCGACTTCATCAACCAGTTCGAACGCTGGGATCTCGGCAACCGTTACGTTGCGGCGCATGTCGGCAAGAAATTGAAGTGCAACTGGAAGATCGCCCAGGAAGCGTTCAGCGAGGCATACCACGTGAACGCGACGCACCCGCAGATCATGCACTACCTAGGTGACACCAACAGCCAGGTCGACGTGTGGGAAAACTTCGGTCGCGTCATCACCCCAGGCGGTACGCCCAGTCCGCTGTTGAAGTACTCGATCCATGAAATCGACATCATGCGCGCCATGCTCGACACCCGCGTCGACGAGGAAGTGCCCGTGCAGATTCCCGAGGGCAAGACCGCACGCGAAGTTGGTGCTGCAGCGGCCCGCGAGCGCTGGCGTCCGCTGGCGGGCGACATGGTCGACACGTGGTCCGACGCCGAGTACCTCGACGCCATCGACTACACGGTGTTCCCGAACTTCCACCCGTGGGGTGCGTTCAACCGCATCGTCTACCGATTCCGTCCCCTCGGCGACAACCACAAGGAATCACTCATGGAGTGCTTCTTCCTCTCGCCGTTCCACGGTGAGCGTCCGGCCCCGGCCAAGATGCAAACGCTCGAGTTCGACGAGCCGTGGTCGAGTGCGGAGATTCTCGCCAGCCTCGGCAAGGTGTTCGATCAGGACGTTTACAACATGGAGCGCGTGCAGATCGGCTGCGAGACCTCGGTGAAGCCCGGCGTCACGCTGGCCAACTACCAGGAATCAAAGATCCGTTGGTTCCACATGCTTCTCGACAAGTGGCTGGGAGTCTGACCATGTGGGGAATCGTTCATCCGATCGACCGCAAGCTCTACGAGCGCGACGCCAACGGCAACATCAAGGTCAGCAAGGACGGCGTCTGGGGCATCTTCGCCATCGACGGCCGTCATCTCGAAGGCGAGATGTACGACTGCGATCCGCAGTTGTGCGGCTGGGTCGGTGGCCCGAAATACACCAACGCCCGCCTCGACAAGTCAGCCGACCGCAGCGCCTAGGTGCCGCGGGGTTGGTTCGGTAGCTCGAACCAGAAAGTGCTGCCGACTCCCACGATCGAATCGGCTCCGACCAAGCCGCCGTGTCGCTCGATGATCGACGCCACGATGGCAAGTCCGAGACCTGATCCTGCCTGGGAGCCGACACTGGTCACGCGATGGAAGCGTTCGAAGAGATGCGGGAGATGGGTTGCTTCGATGCCCGGTCCGGTGTCGACGACTTCGACTCGTGTCGAACCGTCTTGTACGGACAGTGAGACCGTGAGGGAAGCCGATGCGGGCGTGTGCCGCAGCGCATTGGTCGCCATTGCCAACAATGCCTGAGTGATCAAACCTTTGTCGGCAGTGACAGGACCCCGTTTGGGTAGGTCGAGCGAGATGGTGCGATCGGGTTGAACCACGCGAAGATCTGCGGCAATGTCCTCGATCACACCGACAAGGTCGAATTCGATCAGTTCGATCGCGTCCGACTCTTCGGATCGGGTGAGTGCCAACAGGTCGTCGACGAGTCGCGACATTCGCAGAGACTCCTCGCTGATTCGTGACAAGGAATCGCTCACGACTTCCGGCTGCAATTCGCTGTCGGAGTTCACCAGGGAGGCGTAGCCACGGAGCGTCGTTAGGGGGGTGCGCAACTCGTGCGAGGCATCCGCTACGAATCGCCTCATCTTCTCTTCGTTCGTCTTTGCAGTCGTGATGAGTGCATTGATTGCTGCCTTCAAGTCGCTTGCCTCGCGGGACGCAGTCGGGACTGCAGAAACGTCGGGTGACTTTCCGACGGCAACTTCGCCTGCCGCGGTTGTGAGAGCCCGGATCGGTCGTATGCCGAGAAGGAGAATCCAGCCTGTCAACAGACTGATAACTAGTAACACTCCGATGGCAACGAACAAAAGAGTCGTACGCAGGCGCGAAATCGAGCGGTCGGTTGAGGTGAGTGGAATTGCGACGACAGCGAAGGAACCGTCCGGAAGTTCGGCTACTGCCGCGCGGGCCCGTTCGGTGGTGCCAGCAGCAGCCGTAACAGTCCGTGTGCCCGGGGCGCCGAAGAGAGATGAGACCTCGGGGACAAATCCCGGGTCGTCGTCCGGCGCGGAGAGAGTCTGCACTTCGACGTCGACGTTCGGAACCAGGCCGAGGTACGTATCCGACAGGCCCGCGCCGGCTGACCGGCCGGCTCGTCCGGCTTCGATGCGCTTTTCGATGAACCTTGGGGCTGCAATGACACGTTCGATGCGTTCATCGACGGCGCCGTAGAGGTGATCGCGTTGAGTGCGTGCAGTGATCATCGCACCGACCACCAGTAGTACGACGATCAACGCGTAGCCGACAAGTACGCGCGTACGAAGAGTTCTCATCGCTCGCGGACGCTGTAGCCGATGCCACGAACGGTGTGAATGAGTTTTGGTCGATCACCGTCGACCTTCTTGCGGAGATTGCTGATGAAGGACTCGATGATGGACGAGTCGCCGCCGAAATCGAATTGCCACACGTGTTCGAGAATCTGCGAACGCGACACCACGCGGCCAGCATTCGACACGAGGCAGCGCAGCAATCGGTATTCGGTCCCGGTGAGATGTATCTCGTCCTGGCCCCGCCAAACTCGATGGGCATCGTCGTCGACGACGAGATCAGCAATCGTGTGTCGGCTTTCCGTGGTCGTGACACCCGCCCTGCGGAGACATGCCGTGACGCGCGCCGTCACTTCTTCGAGGGAGAATGGTTTGACGACGTAGTCGTCGGCGCCGTTTGTAAGGCCACGTACACGGTCGTTCGTTTCTCCGCGGGCGGTGAGAAAGAGAACGGGGACCTTGTTGTTGGTCGCCCGGATCTGCCCGAGAACATCGAAGCCGGTCATGTCGGGAAGTGCGACGTCGAGTACCACGATGTCGGGGCGCCAATTCTCGACGAGGTCCAACGCCAACTTGCCCGTCGCTGCGGTCTCGACTGCAAGCCCGCGGATTTCCATGCGGATGCCAAGAGGTACGAGATGTTCTCCTCGTCGTCCACGACGAGAATGCGCGCGCGACTTTGACCGGCCACCCCCTCAATCTGTCATCGAAACCTTGAGAAAACCTGAATGACGTGCCCCCGATTTCTCCAGCAACCCCAAAGGTATTGCGGGGGCTGGCTCAAGATCGGTTCGTCACAATGTTTTTGCGTCTCTCCCTGGAGGCGGGTGACAACCGCCGGTGACCCCGGCTGACAAAAGGAGTGACATGACCAAGTCGAAGAAAATCGCAGGTGCAGCCATCTCGACCGTGCTGCTGGTCGGCGGATTTGGCGCGACGTCGGCTTCGGCCGCGTCGAACATGGGCGGGGCAAAGCCGTCTGCTGTGACCTCGGCCAAGAAGGGCACGAATGTCGGCACAAAGGCGGGCACGAAGGCCGGCAGCGAAGAAGGCTCCGGCAAAGAAAGCTGCTGCGAAGAAGTAAACGTTCCCTGGGGCCGACGCCTCAGAACGAGTCGATGAGTGGCAGCAGGTCGAGGTCGCGGATTGCGGCGTTCGACCTGCTGACCATCGCACTCATGAATGCCTTGCCGCGTTCGTTCGACGGGTCGAGCGTGCCGGAGATGACAGCGACGTAGACCCACAGGTAAAGAACCGCGCGCTTGTAGTCGTCCCAGGCCTGGTCTGAGGTGTAGCCCTTCACGCCGTTCGACTCGAGCGTGGCGCGCCAGATCTCGACGAGACGTCGCTCGTTGGCGCGACATTCCTTCTCGTCCATGTTGTGGCTGAGCAGATAAGCGACGTCCTGAATGCCTTTGCAGCGCAGAGTGCCCTGGAAGTCGATGGCTGCGAGAGCCGAGTGGTCGGGCTTCGTGCCGAACATCAGGTTGTCCATTCGGAAGTCGCCGTGAATGAGGGTGTAGGGGTGCTGCACCAGCCATTCCTGCATCTTCGGCACGGCATCGAGGAAACGATCCTTGCTTGCCTTCAGTGCGTCTGAGATGAGATCGCCGAAGATCGCAACCATGTTGTCCCATCCGGCCTTCGCGCCTCCGAGCATCGCCTCGGCATGAAGTCCGGGGAAGTGGTACGGGAGAAAGTCGTATGCGGGAGTGTCGACCTTTTCCCAGAACGAAGCGTGCAACATTCCGAGCTCGCGCATTGCGACCTCGGCGCGTGCGATGCTGCACCCTTCGACCTGGTCGCCCATCGTGTATTCGGAGAGGTCCTCCATCACGATGATGAATGAGGTCTGTCCGTTGAACGCGGAGAAGAAGACCTTGGGTACACGCATGCCGGCCTTGGGTGCAACGCGTTGACAGAACTGCACTTCGCGTTGGTACACGTTGAACGTGGTGGCGACGACAAGGTTCGCCTCGACTTCGGTGGGGTACTTGACGACAACTGACTTCGGCGCGTCTTCAGCATTCCCCGAGTAGGTGGGGGTGACCACCTCGATGAGGCCGAGCATGCCGACGCCCTCGCCCACGGGGCGACGTTTCATCGAGGTCACGGATCCACCGGAGGGAAGGTGGCCGCCGGACTGAAGAGCGGCTGTCAGCCACTCGTTCGTGATGTCGTTCGGGCGGAGCGGGTAGTTGTTCGGATCGATGGCCATGGGAGAAAACTAACCTGTCGGCATGGGGGCAGATTCAGTTGGAAAAGACCCGCTGCGCGGCGAGATGATCGCCCTGACGAAGCGTCTCATCGCCCATGTCGAGAACGGTACGACCGACCACGCCAATGACGTCTTCCGTGAACCCGTGACGAACTACACCGATACAGCCAAGTGGCAGCGTGAGCGCGAAGTTCTTTTCGGAAAGTCCCCGCTGTTGCTCGGCCTCTCGGGCGATCTCCCCGAACCGGGCTCGTACCGTGCGCTGACCATCTGTGACATCCCCGTCCTGCTGATCCGTGGAGACGACGGTGTGGCGCGGAGTTTCGTGAATGTTTGTCGTCACCGTGGTGCGCCGATCATCGATGACGAACGAGGCAAGCAGCGCCGCTACACCTGCGTCTACCACGCGTGGACCTACGACACGGTCGGTTGTCTCGTGGGCCTGCCCTCGGCTGATGCATTCGATGGACTCGACCGTTCCGAACACGGGCTTCGACAGCTTCCGCTCGAAGAGCGTCACGGAATGTTGTGGGGGATTCTCACCCCCGGCGTTCCCCTGAACGTCGCCGAGTGGCTCGGCGAGGCACTCGACCGAGAGTTCGGCGGGTTCAATTTCGGTTCGTGCGAATGGTTCGTGTCGTATTCCATCGACGCGGCGAACTGGAAGTTGGCGATGGACACCTACTTCGAGGCATACCATTTCGCCTCGCTCCACCGGAACACGATCAATCTCATTACCTACAACGACGTGATTGCTTTCGACGCCTTCGAGCAGCATCAGCGCAATGGTTTTCCGAGGCGCAACGTTCTCGAACTGCGCGATCGTCCCGAGACCGAGTGGGAACCGCTCAACCACATGTCGAGCATCTACAAGGTGTTTCCGAATGTTGCAGTCACCGTGGCACCCGAGGCGGTTCTCATTTCCCAGGTACTGCCCGGGCCGACGGTCGACACGAGCATCACGATTCAGTCGACGTACTCACGATCCCCGATCGACTCCGACGAGCGTCGGGTCGAACTCGACAAGCGTGCACGGTTCATCCGTGACGTCATTCTCGAAGAGGACTACTTCCTCAACCACAAGATCGGGGCGGGGCTGCGCAGTGGGGCAAACGATCATCTGACGTTTGGTCGCAACGAACCGGGCCTGCATCACTTCCACCGGATGGTGGAAGAATTCGCTCACCGATAGGTGTCGAAGAAGGCAGCGACGTCGTTGGCGACGAGGTCGGGCTGTTCGGCGGCGGCGAAGTGTCCACCGGCGGGCATGCGTGTCCAGCGTTGGATGTTTGCAACCTTTTCCGCCCCGCGCCTCGGAATGAAGATGAGGTCCTCCGGGAACACGGCCATCGCGGTGGGGGCCTCCATGATCGGTGTGCGATCGTGTGCGGGCTTCCATGGCTCGTTCGTGCGCCCGTAGTACATGCGGCACGAACTCCAGAACGAGCCCGAGAACCAGTAGATGCTGACAAGCGTTGCCAAATCCTCGAGCGAGTGGGTCTTTTCGACGTCGCGGTGGCCCGACTCGGTGAGGGAGTCGCTCCACAGACGCCGCCGCTCGATGAGCCATGCAGCCATTCCGGCAGGGGAGTCGTGCATCGCGTAGGACAGCGTTTCAGGTTCGATTCCCTGCACCGTGTAGTGGCTGGTGGCCGTCGCCATGCGCTGCTTCATCAACTGCGGATAGTGCTGTTCTTCTTCGTCGTAATCCGCGGCGCTCAGCGAACCACGATCTAGTCCGGGGAAAATGGGAAGAGTCATGTGCGCGCCGTGGATCGTCGTGGCGTGTGCGTGGGCGAGTTCGCTCGTGACGATTGCGCCCCAATCACCGCCGTGCACCGCGTACTTGGGGTAGCCCAGCACTTCGGTCATCAACTTGTTCCAGAGATTCGAAACATCGCGCGTCGTCAGATGCCCCACCGGAAGCGGTGACGACCAGCCAAATCCCGGCAGGGCCGGAACGACGACGTCGAAGTTTGCAGCGGCGAGTCGGTGCGCCACCGGCATGTAGTCCCAATAGGTCCACGGCCAGCCGTGTGTCGTGATGATCGGCATCGGGTTCGTGCCGTTGCCGCGCAGGTGAACGAAGTGAATGGGAATGCCGTCGATGACGACGCGATGGTTCGTCACCTCGTTCATCTCGGCAACCTTGGCCTGCCAGTCGAACTCGTGTCGCCAGTAGTGCAGAAAGCTCTCGAGCCAACCGCGCTGCATGCCGTACTTCCAGTCGTCGTTGGCGACACCGAGTGGAAACCGAGTGTTGTCGAGGCGATGGTGCAGGTCGGACACTGCGACCGGGTCGTACGGAATTTCGAAGTGCGCCATCACTCGCCCTGCTGCTTTCTGCCGCCGTACTGGTAGCTGCGTTCGGTGCGACCACCGGCGACGAGGATGTTCTGACCCGTGACCCACGATGCCGCGGGCGAAGCGAGGAACATGACCGCTGCACCGATGTCGTCGATCGTGCCCAGTCGACCGAGCGGGATCGTCTGTCGCAGTTTCTCCAACTGATCGCTGATACCGAGAACACTGAGATACGCCTCGGTGACGACCGGGCCGGGTGACACCGTGTTCACACGGATGCCGCGTTCGGCCAGTTCGAGTGCGAGCGTCTGGGTGAGGTTGATCATTCCCGCTTTGGCTGCCGCATAGGCGCCCGTCATCGGCGAACCACGCATGCCGGCGCCGGAGGCGATGTTGATGATCACGCCTCCGTTCGGCATGTTTGCTGCTGCGGCTCGCGCGCCCTGGAATGCGGACGTGAGGTTCAATTCCAGCATCCCACGGAAGAACTCGTCACTCATCTTTGCCAATTCGTAGGTCGCGCTTTCGACCGACCCACCGACGTTGTTCACCCAAATGTCGAGACGGCCGAACTCGGCGATCGTGCGGCGGGCGATCTCGTCGGAGAAATCGCGGATGTCGCCTTCGACGATCAGCGCCCGTCGTCCGCGTTCGCGGATACCCGCTGCGGTTTCTTCGAGGTCCGACAGGCGACGTGCATTCACCACGACGTCGCATCCGGCATCGGCGAGTGCCCACGCGATGCCCCTGCCGATTCCCTGTCCGGAGCCGGTCACCACCGCAACCTGGCCATCCATTCGAACGGAGTCAAAGACGCTCATTCGCCTACCATACGCTTCGGCGGGACGGCCAAAAGAGGGGGAGTCATGTCGGGAGTTCTTGGGGATCTGACGGGCAAGACCGCGGTCATCACGGGCGGTGCATCGGGAATCGGCTTTGCGATGGCCGAACGATTCGGTGCCGCGGGTATGAACGTGGTGATCGCCGACGTCGAGGACTCGGCACTGTCCTCGGCCAACGATGCGTTGCTCGACAAGGGCATCGACAGCCGTGCGATGCGGTGTGACGTGTCGGATCTCGGCTCGGTCGAGGCCCTCGCCGATTTTGCCTACGAAGAGTTCGGCAACGTGCACGTTCTCTGCAACAACGCGGGTGTCGTGCACCGCGACCGCGTGTGGGAAGCATCGATCGAGAGCTGGGAGTGGGTCATCGGTGTCGACCTGTGGGGCCCCATCTATGGCGTGAAGACTTTCGTGCCGCGCATGATCGCGTCTGGCGAGCCGGGCCACGTCATCAACACCGCGTCGACGGCCGGAATCCTCACGTTCCCGGGCATCTGCTCCTACGACGTGGCCAAGCAAGGTGTCGTCGCGTTGTCCGAGGTGCTCCTCGTCGATGCGCGCAACGCGGGCGTTCCCATCCTCGCTTCGGTGCTGTGTCCCGGGGTGGTGCGCACGAAGATCGGCACGAGCGAGCGCAACCGGCCAGGCAATGTCCAGGGCGCGGCATTCGGCACGCAGGGTCTCACCACGGCAACCGAGGCCATTGATCCGGAGGAAGTCGCGGCCAAAGTCGTCGAGGCACTCCGAGACGGCCGGTTCTGGATCATGACCCACCCCCGCTACGTGGGCCTTGCCCAAGAGCGTGCGCAGTCGATGGCCACAGGCGGATTTCCCCCCGTGCCGTCTCCGATCTGATTCCTCCTTTCCCTCAGCAAGCGTCGACGGCTTCATAGCGGCAGTCAGGCGGGGCTACATTGACCCCCTGAAATCGAACTGCAGT
>SXZT01000035.1 GCA_005787785.1 Actinomycetota bacterium | reverse complement strand
CATCGACGCCCTGCGCATCGTCGCCAAGGGCGTCCGCGAGGTACGTGCCGACCGGCCGAACCTCGGCATTGTGCTCATCACCCACTACCAACGTCTGCTCGACGAACTGCAGCCCGATTTCGTCCACATCATGGTCGACGGCCGCATCGTGAAGTCGGGTGGCATGGAAATCGCCGTCGAGCTCGAAAAGTCGGGCTACGAGGCGTACCGCTGAAAGCCGGCATCCCGCGATGAACTTCGACCCCGTTGTTGTGAAGAAGGACTTCCCCCTTCTCGAGCGCGAAGTCAACGGCAAGCCACTCGTTTATCTCGACTCCGCGAACACCTCACAAAAGCCGCGGCAAGTCATCGACGCGATGTCGCGCTTCATGGAGACCTCGTACGCGCCGATCAATCGCAGCGCGTACCAACTGGCCGCCGAGTCCACCGACGCGTTCGAAGCGGCGCGAGCCGCGGTACGCCGGTTCATCAACGCACCGAAGGTGCACGAAGTCGTCTTCACCAAGAACGCCACCGAGGCATTGAATCTCGTTGCGCACTCGTGGGGTTCGGCCAACCTTCGTGCGGGTGACGTGGTTGTCCTCACGCACATGGAGCACCACGCGAACATCGTCCCGTGGCACATGCTCGCCACCGAGCGCGGCCTGAAACTGCGTTGGGTACCTCTCACCGCCGACGGCCAGCTCGACCTCACGACCCTGCCCGAACTCCTCGACGGGGCAAAGATCTTTGCCTTCACCGCGATGAGCAACGTTCTCGGCACGCTCACGCCCGTCAAGCAACTCGTCGACGCGGCACATGCGGCGGGCGCCATCGCCATCGTTGATGGCTGTCAGTACGTGCCCCACAACCCCACCGACGTGCAGGCCTGGGGTGCTGACTTCCTCGCATTCTCGTCGCACAAACTCTGCGGGCCCTCGGGTATCGGCGTGTTGTGGGGTCGCGAAGCGTTGCTCGACGCGATGCCCCCTTTCCTCGGTGGTGGCAACATGATCGCCGACGTTCGCCTCGACGGCTTCACCTGCGCCGAACTACCGGCCAAATTCGAGGCAGGAACACCTCCCATCACCGAGGCGGTGGGCATGCACGCCGCGATTTCGTACCTGTCGTCACTCGGCATGGACAACGTTCGCGAACACGAGGTGGAAGTCACCGCGTATGCCATCGACAAGTTGAAGGCCCGCTACGGCGACGACATCACCATCCACGGCCCCACCGACCCGGCACTGCGCGGAGCCACCTTGTCGTTCAAATTCAAGGACATCCACCCGCACGACGTCTCGCAGGTTCTCGACCAGGCCAACGTCTGCGTCCGCGCGGGTCATCATTGCGCCAAGCCCCTCATGAAGCTGCTGGGCGCCAACGCCACCGCCCGTGCAAGCTTCTACATCTACAATTCAACGGCCGATGCCGATGCACTTGCGGATGCACTGGCCAATGCCGGAGACTTGTTCGGCTTCTAGATTTCGAAGCGCACACCCACGACCGGAGCACCGATGCCAGGATTGGAAGACCTCTACCGCGAGATCATTCTCGACCACTATCGGACGCCCCGTAACCAGGGTGAACTCCCTCCACCCGCCGTTCGCGCCGAAGGGCACAACCCGTTGTGCGGTGACGAGATCCAGGTCTACCTCGACGTGCAAGATGGCATCGTCACCGACATCAAGATCGGTGGTCAAGGTTGCTCGATCAGCCAGAGTTCCGCGTCAATGATGTCGGCTGCGGTAAAGGGCAAGCCCGTCGCGGAAATCCGCAACCTCGTCCGTCGATTCAAGAACATGATGTCGATCGAGGAAGAAGACGGGAACGCCCCACCGCTCGATGAGTCCAGGCCTCTCGGCGACCTTGAAGCACTGCGCGGCGTGGTGAAGTTCCCGGTGCGCATCAAGTGCGCCACGCTGGCGTGGAACACGCTGCTTGACGGCCTCGACCAGTCGAACTGAACCACACACTTTCCGTCACCGCGACCGGGGGATCCGCATGCAACAGATACCTGCGCAAATCGCCGACATCACGGTCGATTGGCTGAACGAGGTGTTACCCACCGACGTGGGTCGGGTGAAGGGTTTCGACGTTCAGCGATTCGGGACGGGCGTCGGCATTCTGGGCGAACTTGCCCGCCTCACACTGACGTACGTCGACGGCGAAGGTGCGGGGCCGGCGACCATCGTCGCCAAATGTCAGTCGCCCGCCCCCGAGAATCAGTTCCTCGCACAAGCCATGGGTTTTTATCTACGTGAGGTGAACTTCTACCGAGAGGTCGCAACGAGCCTGCCGATCCGCGTGCCCAAGCCCTTCTACGCCGACTGCGGCTCGGACGGACTGCCCTTCGTGATCCTCATCGAGGAAATCACCGGTGCACACTGCCCCGACCAGATCACCGGCCTCACGCTCGACGAAGCCGAGCGCATTCTCGAAACTGCTGCGCGGCTGCACGCCGCATTCTGGGAAACCAAAGAGCTGTACGAACTCACCTGGCTGCCTCCCATGAACAACCCCCTCTACAAAGCCGGCAAGGCAATGGCCGCGGCACAATGGCCGCACTTCAAGGAACACTTCGGTCCCCGGCTCGACGGTGCAATGCTCGACGCTCTCCACAAGGCCTGCGACCTGTACCCCGACATGCTCGATTGGTGGGTGCAGCAAGGCCACCAAACCTTCACGCATACCGACTGTCGCGCCGAGAACTACCTCTTCGGGGGTAGTGCCGGCTCGGAGACGATCACGATGATCGACTTCCAGCTCAGCACCCGCCACGTCGGTGCATGGGACGTCTGCAATTTGCTTGCTGCTTCGCTGACACCCGAGATGCGCCGGGCGCACGAAGATCACCTCATCGGTCACTACTTCAACAAGGTCAGCGAATTCGCCACCGACCAGCCGGGTTTCAAGGGCTTCTCCCTTGACCGCCTGTGGTACGACTACCGCGCCGCACTACTGCAGCAGGGTGTTGCACAGGTGATCACCTCGAACCTGCAGGGAGGCAATGAACGTGGTGACGAACTGTTGGAAGAACTGCACATGCGCCCCCTCATCGCCGCCATGGACCACAACGTTGGCGAGATCGTGAAAGACATCAAATGACCGACATCCTCCCCCTGCCCGCTGATTCGTCACTCGAGGAAATCCACGACCGCAGTTACGTCGTGAAGGCCTACAGAAAGGACGAGCGCACCATCGTGCTGCGCGGGGCCGTACGCGACGAGAAGCCGGCCGGCCTCTACATCCCAGATGATCCGGAACCGCTGCCGCTGCACCACATGATCGTTGCGCTCACCGTCACGATGCCCGAGATGACCATCACCGATGCGCGCGTCGAATTCGAGGTGTACCCGCACGGTGGTTGTCCGGCCATCACCACCCACTACGAAAAACTCGTCGGCCTCAGCATTGCACGCGGGTTCACGCACAAGGTGCGCGAACTCTTCGGCGGCCCGCGCGGTTGCACCCACACCACCGCGCTCCTCCAGGCAATGGCACCCGTCGCGATTCAAAGCGTGTGGTCGATGCGCGCAATGAACGTGGCGAAGGGAACCGCCCAGGCGGAACCCGAACCCACGACGCGCGAGGAGCGTCTTGCCCGGATGCGTTTCAACCTGAACACCTGCCACATCTGGGACGAAAACGGCGAACAGGCCCGCGTCGTCGCCGATGGTGGCGACATCGGACTTCCCATCTGGATCACCGACCGCTACACAAAACTCGGCCGCGACCCAGTGGAATGGCGCAAAGGCATGGGCGGCGGCTAGCCGTATTTGCGCATCGGCGTTCCGCCTCAGCTACAAAACGAAAATCGGCTTGATGGTGGCGCCCGACTCGCTGTCGTGTTGCGCTTCGTTGATCTGGTCGAGGCGGTAGGTCTTCACCAGTTTCTCGATCGGGAACATGCCGCGGCGGTGCCACTCAATCAGTTTCGGGATGAAGTCGGCCGGGTAGGCATCACCTTCGATCACACCCTTCACGCTCTTGCCGTCGAGGAAGCCCGACGCCGAGAAGGCGATGTCGCCCATCACCACTCCGACGACTGCAAGGGTTCCCGTCGCTCGCAGTGCGTCGACTGCTCCACGAATGACGGCCGGCACGCCGGTGGTGTCGAGACCGTATTGGGTACCGCCACCCGTGATCTCGCGCACTGCCGCCGTCACGTCGGTCGTGGTCTTTGCGTTGATCGTGTGCGTGGCCCCGACTTCTTTTGCCAAGGAGAGGCGATTGTCGTGCAGGTCAACGGCAATGATCGTCGCGCAGCCGGCAATCTTTGCGGCCATGACCCCGGCAAGACCCACGGCGCCAGCGCCATAGACCACGATCGAACTAGTGGGCCGCGCGGCGAGGGAGTTGAGAACCGCACCCGCGCCCGTTTGAAAGCCGCAGCCGAGTGGTCCGAGAATCTCCAACTTCACGTCATCCGCCGTCACCTTCACGACGTTGCGTTCGCTTGCCATCGCATGCGACGCAAAGCTCGACTGACCGAACCAGCAGCAACCCATCTTTCCGCCGTCGGCCGCACTGAGCGGCGCCGTGCCGTCGAGTCGCGATCCCATGAAGTTAAGCGCGCCGAACAGTTCGCAATACTGCGCAAGACCGGTTTCACAGTTGTTGCAGCGGCCGCAGCTGGCATATGACAAGACGACCTTGTCGCCGGTGGCGACTTTCGTCACTCCCTCGCCGACGCGCTCGACGATTCCAGAACCTTCGTGGCCGAGCACCACGGGCATCGGAAACGGTGTGCCGGGAATCCTCGCGAGAAGATCGGTGTGGCACATACCGGCGCCGACGATGCGCACCAGCACTTCACCTGGCCGTGGGTCCCCCATCTCCAGCTCGCGTACCTCGAACGGTGCGTCGTGGGCGGTCAGAACTGCAGCTCTGATTTTCATCCAGTCATCCTTTCTTTTCTGGGCAGTTCTTGGCAAGAGAGTGACCCCCGCCGTACACTCGTTGTCGGAAGGGGAGTATCCCTCGACTCTGGTGTCGTCAACACGGAGCCGCGCAAGCGGGTCCCGGCACCGCAGGCCCGATCCGGGCGGGAGAGACCTTCGACGAATGAAGTCGTCCTCTCGGGGACCAGTCGAAGGGAAAACCCAGAATGTTCAAGAACACCGCAAAAACTGCCATTCTCCTCGCCGCCCTTGGCGGATTGATCGTCACGATCGCCGGTGTCCTCGGCGGTGGCAGCAGTACCTCACTCACGTTCGGTCTGGTCATCGCGTTCGTGATGGTCGGCGGGTCGTACTGGTTCAGCGACAAGCTTGCGCTGAAGTCGGCGAATGCCCGCGTCATCACCAAGGCCGATGCGCCGATGTTCTACGGAATGATCGAAGACCTGGCGACGCGCGCCAACATGCCGATGCCGAGGGTCGCCATTTCCCCCAATGACCAGCCCAATGCCTTTGCCACCGGCCGTGGGCCGCGCAACGCGGTCGTGTGCGCAACCGAGGGCCTGTTGCGCACCATGCCCGAAGACGAGCTGCGCGGCGTGATGGCGCACGAACTAATGCACGTCCGCAACCGCGACATTCTCATTGGCTCGGTTGCCGCGGCCATCGCAACGGCCATTTCTTTCGTTGCCAACATGGCGATGTGGGCCGCGATGTTCGGTGGCGCTGGAAACAACGACGACGATCGCCCGAACCCGTTTGCGTTGATCCTCGTGTCGATGCTCGCCCCCATCGCCGCATCACTCATGCAGATGGCAGTGTCGCGTTCGCGTGAATACGAAGCCGACCGCTCTGCCGCCGAACTTCTCGGCACCGGCGTTCCCCTCGCAAATGCACTCGAGCGCATCGAGGTGTACGCGCGCCAGATTCCGATGCAGGTCGCCCCTGCCCAGGCGCAGGCCTACATCCACAACCCGCTTGCCGAGTTCCAGAGCAAGCGCTCGGGCGGCCCGAACATTGCACGTCTTTTTTCCACCCACCCCAGCACGGAAGACCGGATTGCCCGTCTTCGCGCGATGACCTTGTGAATAAAGTCCTTGACCACAATCCAAATCCGCTTCACCACCGGCCTCACCTCGGCCGAGGCCGCGCGTCGACTCGAAGAGTTCGGCCCCAACCAACTTGCGGCTGCCGAAACCACCCCCGGCTGGAAGAAGTTGCTCGCCCAGTTCAAGGACATGCTCATCCTGATTCTCATCGGCGCCGCCGTCGTGTCGCTGGTGGTGTCGGGTGAACTAAAGACACCACTCGTCGTTCTCGTCGTCGTGGTCTTCAACGCCGTCATCGGATTCATCCAAGAGAGCCGCGCCGAGAAGTCACTCGACGCGTTGAGGAAGATGCTCACCGCACAGGTCCGCGTGCGTCGTGACGGCACGGTGATGATGGTGCCAACCGAGACCGTGGTCCCCGGCGACATCGTTCTCGTCGAGGCGGGCGACCGCCTGCCCGCCGACGGCGAGATCTTCTTCGCCAACAACCTCGAAGTCGACGAAGCCGCCCTCACCGGCGAAAGCCACCCAGTCGAAAAGAACACCGACCCCGTCGACCCGAACGCACCGATTGGCGACCGTCATTCGCACGCCTTCATGAACACGACGGTTACCCGTGGTCGTGGCGAAATTGTCGTCACCAAGACGGGCATGGGCACCGAGATCGGCCGTATCGCCGGACTTCTTGCCTCGACGCCGACGGAGAAGACCCCGCTGCAGCGCCAGCTCGACGGCCTCGCACACCAGCTCGTCTATCTCGCGGGCATCGTCGTCGCTCTCGTCATGATCACCAACCTCGCGCGCGGTCAGGATTTCGGCGACGTGTTGCTCACGGCCGTCGCACTTGCGGTCGCATCGATTCCCGAGGGTCTCCCGGCAGTCACGGTCGTCACCCTTGCCATCGGCGTGAGTCAGCTGGCGGCGCGAAACGCCATCATCAAACGTCTCGCGGCAGTCGAAACTCTCGGCTGCACCAGCGTCATCTGCAGCGACAAGACGGGCACCCTCACCCTCAACCAGATGACCGCGACCAAGTTCCTCTTCGAAGGTCGTCTCTTCGACGTCACGGGCAGCGGTTACTCGTCGACCGGAACGGTCGAAGGACTCAGCGCGTCGACATCCGACACTCTCGCCACCAGCGGCCGGGGTCTGGCCCTCTGCGCCGATGCCGTTGTGCGCCACGCCAACGGCACCGATGATCTGGTTGGCGACCCGACCGAAGGTGCACTCGTCGTCCTCGCCGAAAAGTTGGGCGTCAACCTTTCCCAGGTGCGCGGTGAATACCCGCGCATCGCCGAGGTGACCTTCGACTCGGCCACGAAGTACATGGCCACCGTCCACCGGTTCCCCATTCCGTCGGGCTCCGACCTCGTGCGCATCTACGTGAAGGGCGCGCCCGACGTCGTGATGGCGCGCTGCAGTCAGGTGCTCGTCTCCCACGACACCGCACCGATGGGCACCAGTCGCGCCGGCCTCGATGCGCACTACGACACCATGGCCGCGGATGGTCTGCGCGTGCTGGCGCTTGCCGTGCGTCAACTCCCCAACGCAGAGTGGCAAGAGTTCGTCGACGGCGGCGGAAAAGTCGAAGACCTACTCACCGACCTTACGCTCCTCACCTTCGTCGGCATCGTCGACCCGCCCCGCCCCGAGGCGAAGCTCGCCATCGAAGAAGCGCACAGCGCGGGCATCTCGGTGAAGATGATCACGGGCGACCACGCCGTGACCGCCGCCAGCATCGGCAAGCAACTCGGCATCGGAGGCCGCGCGGTCACCGGTGCCGACATCGAGAAGATGTCCGACGACGAACTACGCGACCAGATCGACGACATCGGAGTCTTCGCCCGCGTCGCACCCGAGCACAAGATGCGTCTCGTCGGCCTGTTGCAGTCGAAGAAGCGCGTCGTCGCAATGACCGGTGACGGCGTGAACGACGCACCGGCCCTGAAGAAATCCGACATGGGCATCGCCATGGGCATCACCGGCACCGAGGTGTCGAAGGAAGCAGCCACGATGGTGCTCACCGACGACAACTTCGCGACCATCGTCGGTGCAGTGCGCCAAGGCCGTGCGGTCTACCACAACATCGTTTCGTTCGTTCGCTTCCAGTTGTCGACGGCAATCGGCTTCTCGGCCCTATTCCTCATCGCCTCGATCTTCGGCATCGCCGACGGCAAGCCATTCGCGGCGATCGCGATTCTGTGGGTCAACATCATCATGGACGGCCCGCCCGCAATGGCTCTCGCATTCGACAAGCCCACGGCCAACGTCATGCAACAGCCGCCACGACCGATGGACGAGCCGATCCTCACCCGTCGTCGCTGGTCTGCGGTCATCACCTCTGCCATCGTGATGGCCGTCGGCACGCTTCTCGTGTTGCAGCTCGCCCCGGGCGAACCCAGCCACGACAGCGCGTCCGTCGCCGGAACCATGGCGTTCTGCACGTTCGTGTTCTTCCAGTTCTTCAACGTCTTGAACGCACGCAACGAAACACACAGCGTCTTCAACCGCCGCACGGTCTCCAACTGGAGACTGTGGGCCGCGCTCGGCATGTCGGGCTTCTTTCAGGCACTCCTCACCGTCGTCGGTCCGCTGCAAGACCTCTTCAACGTCACCTCGATCTCGGTTGGCCAGTGGTTCATCTGCGCCACCGTGGGCAGCAGCGTGGTGTTCGTCGAGGAACTTCGCAAGAAGTTCGTCCGCGGCGCCAACTAAGGCGGGTGTGACACCCCCGTCGCAGGATGGGGGCATGAACTCGCTCGCCTCCCTCGCCTTCCACACCGCCGTCACGGTCACGGCCATCTTGATCGGCTGGTCCACGGAAGTGCGGGGCATCATGCGCACACGGACGCGCCTCTCCGTGGCATGTCGCGCCGACGGCACCGACCACCACATCGCCTACGAGCTCGCGGCGGTCGACCGCGACGGCATCGAACGTCGACTCATCGCAGCCGGCCTCACGGCAGCACTCGTCAACGCAATCGCGTTCTATCCGGGCCAGTTGATCGCAGGTGAATTCCGTGACGCATTCGGTTGGGCACTCGAGACGAAGACCCGTTTCGGCGCGATGCTCGGTCTCGCAGTGACGGTCGTGTGGTCCGGCCTGCGGGTTCGCCGCGACACCACAGTGTCTGCCAGCATGTAAATAGATGGCCGACAAGATCATTCGCGCAGCCGGCGGCGTCGTGTGGCGCTGGGCGGACAACGGAAAAGCCGAGTTGCTGTTGGTTCACCGACCGGGCGAGGGCTACGACGATTGGACCTTCCCGAAAGGAAAGCGTGACGACGCCGACTCGAGCGAAGAGGACTGCGCACTACGCGAGGTCTTCGAAGAAACCGGACTGCACTGCCGGCTCGGCCACGAAATCGCCCGCGTGTCGTACATCGACAGAAAGGGCCGCCCCAAGCGGGTCCGCTACTGGACGATGACCGTCGCGAGCGGTGCGCACTCCCCCAACAACGAAGTCGACGCAGTCGAGTGGTTGACGGTCGACAAGGTACGCATGCGCCTCACCTACCCGCGGGACTTGCTGGTCGTCGATTGCTTCGATCAGTTCCTGAAGTCCGGCCTGACCGAATAGTCACTGAAAAGCGACGTAGCCCGACTTCTCCAGCTCGTCGGCCAGCTCGGGTCCGCCCGACTTCACGATCTTGCCCGCGGCGAGAATGTGCACGAAGTCCGGCTTCAGTTCTTCGAGCAAACGCGCGTAGTGGGTGATCACGAGAACCCCGAGGTTGTCCTCGGTCGTCGCAGCTTCGACGCGACGGGCGCAGTCGCGCAGCGCGTCGATGTCGAGACCCGAGTCGAGTTCGTCGAGAATTGCGAACTTTGGCTTCAGGAGCGAGAGCTGAAGGGTCTCGTTGCGCTTCTTCTCGCCGCCCGAAAGGTCGACGTTCAACGAGCGCGCGACGAGGTCCGTGCTGAAGTTGATGCGGGCGGCTTCCGAGGCGATCAGCGCATCGAGCTCTTTCGCATCACGTCCGCGGGTGGCGAATGCTTCACGCATCACGTCGTCGATGTGCACCCCCGGCACCTCGGTTGGGTACTGCATCACCAGGTGCAGACCGGCGAGGGCGCGTTCCCATGCGGGTCGACCCAACAACTCTTCGCCGTCGATGCTGACGGAACCCGAGATGACGTCATAGCCGGGCTTGCCCATGATGACGCCCGACATCGTCGACTTGCCGGCACCGTTGGGGCCCATGATTGCGTGCACCTCACCGGACTTCACGGTGAGTTCGATCCCGTTCAGGATCTGCTTGCCGGGGATACCGGCCTGCAGGTTGCTGATCTTCAGTGTGCTCATTGTGCGGACTCCTCGATGAAGACCTCGTCACCCTTCACGGCGACGCGATAGACGGCGACCGGCTGGGTGGCGGGAAGTGTGTTCGGGCAGCCGGTTTCCAGGCTGAAGGCGCTGCCGTGCTTCATGCACTCGAGTTCCTTTGTCTCTTCCCACACCTGGCCTTCGGACAGCGACACGTTCCCGTGACTACACGTGTCGTTGATCGCGTAGAAGTCGTCGCCGATGCGCACGACTGCGACGTTGGTTCCGTTGACGGCAACCTTGGTCGCGCTGCCGGGGGCGAAATCGGTTGCCTTGCCGATCTTCGTGCTCACAGCGCACCGCCCAACTTCGCCGCAACCTTGTCGCGCAAGCCTGCGACGACGGGAAGGTTCGGCAGCCGTTCGATGACCTCGTTGAAGAAGCCGAGGACAACGAGGCGCTCGGCGATTTCGGGGCGGATGCCACGCGACTCGAGATAGAAACGCTGGTCGTCGTCGATCGGGCCGACCGTGCTGGCATGACTGCACTTCACGTCGTTCGTTTCGATCTCGAGATTCGGCACGCTTTCCGCCCACGCTCCCTCGGACAACGTGAGGTTGCGGTTCGTTTGGTACGCCTGCGACCCGTGTGCATCTTTCTCGATGCGGATGAGGCCGGTGTAGACGCTCTTCGACGTGCCCGCAACAGCACCCTTGAACAGCATGTCGCTGTGGGTGCGCGGCGCGACGTGTGTCTGCAGCGTGCGGAAGTCGTGCATCTGGTTGTTGTCGGCGAAGTAGAGGGCCACCTGCTGGGTTGAGGCTCCGGTGCCGACGAGGCGCGCTTCGGTGCGTACGCGCGCATAATCCCCACCGAGGGCGACGGTGTAGATGCGGGTCGTCGAGTCACGTTCACCGAGCGACTGCTGATGAGCGATTTGCCACGTGCGGTTGCCCAGTTCGTTGATTGCGAGATACGTGATGCGCGCCGACTGGGCCGCCGACATCTCGACGATCGGCACGACGAGCGAGTCGACGTCGTTGGCGCCGACGAAGCGTTCGATGACGGTTACTTCGCTGTTCTCGCCGGCATCGATGACGAGACGCGGGGTTACCACGACGCCCGATGCACTGACGGTGCGGGTGATGACGATCGGCTCGACGATGGCCTTGCCACGCGGAACGCGCACGACCGTGACGTCGGCGGAGTCACCCGTCGACTGAATGGCGCTGATCTCGGCGAAAGCGTCGACTGCGATCGGCATGGCCTTGCCGCAGTCGGCGAACGACCCCGGCGACACGACGTTCGCCGCCTCGCCGGATGCCGCAACCACGGTGTCGACGCATCCTGCACGGTACTTCGCAAGGTCGAGTTCGCCGATGCGGCTGTATCGCCAGATCTCTTCGTCGGCCGTCGGCAGCGCGACGTCGCTGAGTCGTGTGGGGCTGGTCATGTCGGGGGGTCCTTGGGGGGTGTTGTGCGTTACTTCTTGCGGCGAAATTTCCACCAGCGACGCTTCTTGTCGTTGGCCAGTTCCTCTATCAGGTCAAAGCCAGCCGCATTGACGATGTCTTCGGCTGCGTCGAGCACGGCGGCAGCCGATCCGTCGTCGAGACCGGGCGGCTCTTCGGATGTACGCGGCGCGAACGCACCACCGCGCACCCAGGCCGCGTCGGCCAGACGACGCTCGTAACGACCGCAGTTGTCGGGGCAGCGCCACGGAGCATCGGGGGCAAGATCGAGTGTGCACTTGCGCATCGCGTCACCGTTTGCGTAGGTGCGCGTTTCGTAGTGCTTGCACTCGGTCTTCATCGGCATCAGCCGACCGAACCTTCCATCTGCAGTTCGATCAAGCGGCTCCATTCGACCGCGTACTCCATCGGCAGCGTGCGGGTGACGGGCTCGATGAAACCGTTGACGATCATCGACATCGCCTGTTCCTGCGAGAGACCACGACTCTGCAGGTAGAACAACTGCTCGTCGGCGATCTTCGACACGGTGGCTTCGTGGCCGATTTGCGCGTCGCGCTCGCCCACTTCCATGTACGGGAACGTGCGCGACTCGCTGGTTTCGTCGAGGATGAGAGCGTCGCATTGAACGTGGCTCTTGCAGCCGTGTGCGCCTTCGTCGATGCGCACGAGGCCGCGGTAGGTGGTGATGCCACCGTCCTTCGAGATCGACTTCGAGACGATCTTCGACGACGTTTCCGGCGCGGCGTGCACCATCTTCGCTCCGGCATCCTGGTGCTGGCCGGCGCCCGCGTAGGCGACCGACAGCACCTCTCCGGTGGCCTTCGGGCCCATCAGATACACGCTGGGGTACTT
>SXZT01000034.1 GCA_005787785.1 Actinomycetota bacterium | reverse complement strand
GTGCCGACGAGTGGATGCTCTACGACCAGTACACGATCTCGACGTCGAATGCCCGCGGCCTCGCCGGTGGCTCGATCTACACGAAAGACGGTCAGTTGGCGATCACCGTCGTGCAGGAAGGCCTCGCGCGCGTCAGTGAAGATGCGTAGGTTTCGCACTTCTCTACTTCTCGTCGCGGCCACCGTCATCGGTGCCGCCACACCGGCGGAGGCCACCGCGGTTGACGACCCGACGGCGCGTCTCGTCAAAGTAACGACCGCCACGAAACCGACCGACATTTCCTCGCGGTCCGGTGATACGGGTCTCTACATCGCCGAGCAGGACGGCAAAATCGTGCGTTTCGATACCAAGACGAAAGCAAGGTCGATCACTCTCGACCTCACCGGCCGCACCGGCGCATCGGGGGAGCGCGGGTTACTCGGCCTCGTGTTCCATCCGAAGGGGCGCTTTCTCTACGTCAACTACACCGATGACGACGGCAACACCGTGGTTGCGCGCTACCGCATGCGCACCAATAAGACCGCTGATCCCGCCTCGCGCACCGTGCTCTTCACTCTCGAACAGCCCTACGCGAACCACAACGGAGGTGGGCTTGCGTTCGGGCCAGGCGAGCGTCTCTACATCGGCACGGGTGACGGTGGTTCGCGCGACGACCCCCAGCGCGTCGCACTGAACAGATCGTCGATGCTCGGCAAGATCGTCAGCGTCGACCCTCTCGCGCGCAACCAGAAATCTGCTGCCGCGCAAGTCTGGTCGGTCGGCCTGCGCAATCCGTGGCGTTTCGAGTTTGACGACGAGATGAATCTGTGGGTCGCAGACGTCGGTCAGGACAAATGGGAAGAGGTCAGCCTCGCGCCTGCCTCCGCGGGGTCGGGTCGCAACACGAACTTCGGATGGAGTGCCTACGAGGGCTTCACCCGCTTCAACAACGACCAAACTGCGAAGAGCCACCTCGCCCCGGTCCACGTCTACGAACACGGCGAGGACGGCTGTTCGATCTCCGGTGGCACGAAGGTGCGATCCGAGAAGCTGTCCGCACTCACGGGTTGGTACGTGTACGGCGACTACTGCAGTGGTCGCATCACCGCCATCAAGGTGGTCGGCGCAAAGACGACACGCGTCGTGCGCCTCATCGGCGATGCCGGATCGGTGACCGCCGTACGCAGTGTCGCTTCGGGCGACGTCTACGTTCTCAATCTGGGTGGCCACGTCAGCCGGCTGATCGCATTACCGTGAACGCCATCAGAATCCGGCGTCGTCTTCGGTGTTTCATCTCTGTCCTTGCGATCGGCACAGCGTTGGCGGCCCAACCCCGCCTATCGAATGCCGAACCCGGTTCGGGTGCAAAAGTGGCGTTGGTCAAGGTGACTTCCGCCAAGGTTCCCGTCGACATCGCATCGCGGGACCGCGACCCGGGCCTCTACATCGCAGAACAAGACGGCCTCATCGTGCGTTACGACCCCACCACGAGAACACGCACGACAGCGCTCAATCTGAAACGCTTCACCCGCGCCGATGTGGAACGTGGGCTTCTTGGCCTGATTTTTCATCCGGACGGTACCTATCTCTACGTGAACTACACCGACTCCCGTTTTGGGACCGTCGTGGCGCGCTACGTCATGCGTGACGACAACACCGCCGATACGGCCACGCGGACGGTGCTCTTTCAGCTTCCGAGAAGCCGGCCTTCGGTGCACAACGGCGGCAGTCTTGCGTTTGGGCCGGGGGGTCGTCTCTACGTGAGCACCGGCGACAGCGGGTTCGGCAATGATCCGGCCCGACTTGCGCTCGATCCGTCATCGTTCTTCGGCAAGATTCTCAGCCTCGAACCCCTCGCGCGCGATGAAAAATCGGCGGCGCCGAAGGTGTGGTCCATCGGACTGCGTAATCCGTGGCGATTCGAATTCGACGACGAGATGAACCTGTGGGCACCAGATGTCGGCCAGAACAAGTGGGAGGAAGTGAACGTCGTTTGGGCAAAAGACGGCTCGGGTCGCGGCGCCAATTTTGGTTGGAGCGCATTCGAGGGACGCACCCGTAACAACAAAGACCAGACCGCATCAGGACACAACCAGCCCGTCTACGTGTACCCACACGGCGAGCAAGGATGCTCGGTCATCGGTGGCACGCGTGTGCGCGGCGAGTCTCTACCCGCCCTGCGTGGCTGGTACGTCTTTGGTGACTACTGCACCGGTCGCGTCACCGCGATGAAGGTGACCGGCCAGAAGGTGCAGTCGATGCGAACAATCGCCAAGGGTGCGGGGTTCATCACCGCAATTCGCACGATTGCATCCGGCGAGGTGTACGTGCTCTCGCTCGGCGGCGGCATTCGCACCTTCCGTACGCTCGCCTAGCGTCTCGCGCAGTACCCATGCGGCGCTCGCCTAGCGTCTCGCGCAGTACCCATGCGGCGCTCGCCTAGCGTCTCGCGCCCATGAACATGCTGCGCAGGACCTGATAATTCTCCACGCAGTGCCCGGCGCCCAGCACCACGGCCTCGAGGGGCATTGGTGACATGCGAACAGGCACGTCGGTTTCGTGTTCTATGCGCTGGGCCAGGCCGCGCAGAAGTCCACCACCGCCAACGAGGTACATACCGCGCTGCAGGAAATCCTGTGCCATTTCGGGCGGTACCTTCGACAAGCAGCGGGTCACCGACTGCACGATTTGTGACACGACTTCGTCGATCGCAAATCGCACCTCTTCGGCAGAAAGGTCGATGTTCTTGGGAAGACCCGTGACGAGGTCACGGCCACGCACCTGTGCACCACGCTCGTTCGGCATTGGGGCAGCGGTGCCGATTTGGATCTTGATTTCCTCAGCCGTGCGCTCGCCGATCGCAATTCCGTGCTCGCGACGCACGTACGTCTGGATCGCTGCATCGATGTCGAAGCTACCGACACGAATCGCCTCGAGTGCAACGACACCACCGAGACTGATGACCGCGGTCTCGCTGGTACCGCCACCGATGTCGATGACCATGTTCCCGATGGGTTCGTCGATGGGAAGCTCCGCGCCGATGGCTGCAGCCATCGGCTGTTCGATCAACTGAGCATCGGAGGCACCGGCACGTCGGGTCGCATCGGTGACCGCGCGGCGTTCGACTTCGGTGATCGCCGAGGGAACGCAGATGACGACCTTGGGGCGAGTGAACCGCGAGACGCCGACCCGCTGGAGAAGCAGCCGAATCATGCGCTCGGTGATGTCGAAGTCGGTGATTGCTCCACCGCGCAGAGGCCGGACGGCCACGATGTACCCGGGGGTGCGCCCGATCATGTTCCGTGCTTCGTGCCCGGTGGCGAGAACCTCGCTGGTCTTGCGGTTGACGGCGATGACCGTGGGTTCGTTCAGCACGATTCCGCGGCCCTTCATGTAGACGAGCGTGTTCGCCGTCCCGAGGTCGATAGCAAGGTCGCGGGCCATGAGCGCCCAGTGTAGGTCGCTGGCTCCTACTGACGTGGTTCGCCGCGGTCACCGCCACGCGTGTGTGCGTGTCTGCTGATGACGTTGCGACGTGCCTCGGGTGACAACGCATCGATATGACGGCGAAAATTCGCGATGCCGTCGTAGATGCCGGTCTGTCGTTCCTGGCGGAAGAGAACCGTTGCCAGCGATGCACCGCAGCCCAGTGCGAGCAAGGCAAAAATCACGACGACTGTCTGTGTCGCAATCATGACCGTGGAACGCTTCCGATGTCGTGCGCACCCGTACCCCAGTCGGTGCCCTCGGACCACTCTTCTTGTTTCCAGATCGGAACGGCGACTTTCAGTGCATCGATGCAAAAACGCCCCGCCTCGAACGCCTCGGGGCGGTGGGGTGACGACACCACGACGAGAACCGACGACTCGAGAAGCGACAGCCGCCCGACGCGGTGCAACAAGGCGACACGTACGACCGCCGGCCACTGACGGCGGGCCTCGGCGACGATCCCGCCCATTCGCGCAATGGCTTTGTCTTCGTACGCCTCATAGGTGAGGTGAGTCACGTTGTCGCGACCGTCGGCGCGGTCGCGCACGGTTCCGGAAAAGACCACAACCGCGCCACACGACGGGTGCAACGCCCATTCGTATGCGGCACCGACATCGAGCGTCCGGTCGGTCAACGCCACCCAGTCGTTCGACGAGCCGTTGACGGGAAGCATGTGACTTGACACGCTCCAAAGCGTATCCATGGCCCACGTATTCGCGCCCGACGCCCAATTAGGCCGGGGGGAAATTACCTTCAATGTCGATGGTCAACGACGACAAGCGCCTGAGGACTGTCCCTGCGCCGCCGCCCCGGCACGAGCGCCCGTGGCGTCACCCGAGCGAGATCGGCCTGCAACGCCGCGCGAATGCCCGCCGGTCTGCTCCACCACTCAATCCGTTGACCGCTTTCCTCGTCGCAATGCTCGGCCTCGGCCTCGTCGTCGGTCTTGTGGCACTCGTGATTCCCCGCGAAGGACCGCGCGAGGCTCTGCCGTCCGTGCGCAATGCCGCAGGGTCGGCAGCCGACAAGACACCCTCCGAACTCATCGAGGCGCCCGGCTTCTTCATCGTCGACGGTGGTCGGTTCGTTCTTGCGGTCAACGACGGGACCGAGGACTTGTTCGTCACCACCGGGGACGTCACCAGCAGGGACGCTGACACAATCGTCGTCGACATCGACGGTCGGCCGGTTCAACTACGGGTCATCGATCTCGACGAGGAACTCGGAATCACCGTGCTTCGCGCCGACACACGCGTCGACGTTTCGGTTGCGTATGAAACTTCGACGGTCGCCCCCGACGTGGGCTCGCGTGTCACGGTCGGCGCGGGCAATACCATTGATGCATCCGTTGGTGTCTCGGTCAACTTCGATCCAACGACGTTCGTCCCGCTCGCGGGTGAAGTTCTCATGGTCGACGTCGCGGAGGCGTCGCCCGTCAAGGACACCGACGGACGAATCGTCGGCCTCTTCACGAGTCGCGGCGACGCCAAGGGATACGTACCGATTTCAGCGGTCAACATGTCGTTGTCCCAGTTGCCCTGACGACACAGCGTCGACGGCGACACGGTCGTATCATCACGGCATGGCCGACGACGACACACCATCGGGGAACTTTCCGTTCGGTTCGTTCGGCGACGGCAACCCGTTCGGCGCGATGCCGTTTCTCGGCGACATCATGAAGTCGCTCGCCGGCCAGGGCCCGCTCAACTGGGATATTGCCCGTCAGGTCGCGTACGTCGGGCTCGGCCAGGGTGGCGCAAACGTCGACCCCGCCGCGCGAATCGCCTGCGAAAACCTTGCCCCGCTTGCACATCGGCACCTCGCCGACTTCCTCGCCGGCGTCGAGACCCGTGAGCCGCGCATCGAGTGCGTGACCCCGGCGCAATGGTGCCATTCCACCCTCGAGGCCTACCGTCCCGTCTTCGACAACCGTGCCGCGGCCCTCGCCCAGCGGCCGGCCTCCGACGTGTCACCAGACCCGTCGGCCGACCCGATGGCGTCGATGATGAACGGCCTCATGTCGGCGATGGCGCCAATGATGCTCGGCATGACCGTCGGCTCGATGGTCGGCCAACTCGCCGCGCGCGCATTCGGGCAGTATGACCTGCTGCTCCCACGCGACCCCGACAAGGCATTGTTCGTCGTTCCCGCCAACATCGACTCGTTTGCCGGCGAGTGGGACCTGCCGCTTGCCGACATCCGCATGTGGGTTCTCATCCACGAACTCGCCGCACACGCGGTGTTGTCGACCCCACACTTGCGCGCTGCGTTGATCGACGCGGTCAACTCGTATGTCTCGGCGTTCTCCCCCGACCCCGATGCGGTCATCGAGAAGCTGTCGGGAACGGAGATCGACGCATCCAACCCGATGGCGGCATTCCAACAGACGATGTCCGACCCGGCCTTGCTGCTCGGTGCGGTGATCTCACCCGAACAAGAGGCCCTGCGTCCGCGAGTCGATGCACTGTTGGCGTGCACGGTCGGCCTCGTCGACTGGATCGTCGACGGGGTGACGCAACGCCTACTCGGCGGCGCCCCCGCAGTCACCGAAGCGCTGCGCCGCCGACGCATCGAATCGTCTCCCGCAGACAAGTTCGTCGAACATCTGCTCGGTATCCACCACACGCGTGCGACGGTCGAACGCGGACGCTCCTTCATCCGCGGGATCATCGAACGCTCATCTGCCGAACGCGTGCTCGACTTGTTGAACCGTGACGACGCGCTGCCTACGCCCGCCGAGGTCGACGCGCCCGGCCTGTGGCTCGCCCGCCTCGAAATTGCCTAGCCGCACGCATTCGCAACACGAACAACAACGTTCCCACACACCCGACGAGACCGACGACGAAGAAGCCGAACTCACCGGGCAAACGCAGGACGACGGGAACGAGTCCGGCACCCACCCAGGCGAGTTGGAATTGTGTCTCGAACGAAGCAAAGGCCCGAGCCCGGTTCGCATCCGGCGCGTCGGACTGCACGACCGCTTCGTACGCCAATTTGCAGGTGGCGGCGAACGCATTGACCGTCGCCGCGAGAATGACCCCGCCGGTGACACCACCGACCCAGGTGCAGACGAATCCGCCCACTCCGACCGCCCCGAGGGCCACGATGATCATCGTCTCCTCGCGCAGACGGCGCCGCACGATGGGTGCCGCCGCATTGGCCGCCATCGTTGCGATCGATGCGAGAGACACGGCGAATCCGAACCACACCGTGCCCGCCTTCTGGTCGCGCAGCCAGAACGCGAGATGGAAGAACATGAGTCCCACCAGCCCGCGCATCAAACGCATCGCGGCCACGGCGCGACGTACCCGCCGCGACCGAAGCTCCTCGATCTCGATGCGACTGCGAGGTGACGTCGCGATTCGCATGTCGCGAGGCAACTGCCAAGCCGACAGCACGGCGGCGATGAAGACGAAAATGGAGATGCCCAATGTCGCGTTCGGCGAGACGAGTTGCACCAAGGCAGCGGGCACCGCGGCGGCAAATCCGACGACACCGGACAACAAGCCGAGTTTGCTGTTCGCGTCGACGAGTTCGCGCTCGGCGGGCACGACGGTGGGCACGAGTGCGGACTTCGAGACCGCGTAGGTCTTCGACAACACCAGTGCGGCAAACGCCAACGGGAACAGCGTCAGCGAGTCGATGCGGCCGATCATGAGGAACGAGACCAATGCACGCAAGGCTGCAGCGAGAATCACGACGAGGCGTCGGCCTCCCTTCATGCGATCGACGAGGGGGCCGATGAACGGTGCCACGACTGCGAACGGCGCGAGGCTGAGTGCAAGAAAGAGAATAACCCTGCCGCGTGCGGCATCGGGACTGATCGACAAGAAGAGCGAGTCGGCGAGCGCGACGGTCATCACCGCCTCGCCGGCCACCATCAGCCCGTGCGTACGGGCAAGGACGAAGAATGCGGGTCGCGGTGGAAGGTCGGCCTGCCCCGTTCGCTTCGACACATGCCGATGGTAGGTCGGCGTGGCTGGAGGCTCAGGACTTCGGGCGCTCGTACTTGTAACCGAGGCCGCGGATCGTCACGATCTTGCGCGGGGTGCCGGGGTCGTCTTCGACCTTTGCCCGCAAACGCTTGATGTGGACGTCGAGGGTTTTCGTGTCTCCGACGTAGTCATTGCCCCACACCCTGTCGATCAAGGTCTCGCGCGGCAACACACGACCCGCGTTCGCGAGCAGAATGTGCAGCAGTTCGAACTCTTTCAAAGGCAACGATGTCCGCTCACCGCGAATGACGACCTCGTGCTGGTCGGGGTCGAGTTGCACGTCACCGACGACGAGCGCGCCCTCGGTCAGTTCGCCGGCTCGGTCGAGTGGCGCACGACGCATCACCGCGCGCATCCGGGCCACGAGTTCTCGCAGGCGGTAGGGCTTGGTGATGTAGTCGTCGGCACCGACTTCCAACCCAACCACGGTGTCGATCTCGGCGGCCTTCGCCGTCACCATGATGATCGGCACCTGCGAACGCTTGCGAAGCTGCCGGCACACGTCGATTCCCGACACCTTGGGCAGCATGACGTCCAGCAATACCAGGTCGGGTCGGATGAGGTCGAAGAGGTCGAGAGCCTGCATGCCGTCACGGGCAACTTCGACGCGGAAACCCTCGCGCTTCAAACCGACCTGCAGGGCCTCGATGAAGGACTCCTCGTCTTCCACGACGAGGATGGTCTGGGTGGCGTTCGCGGCTGCGGCATTCATTCGTACCTCATGGAGTATCACCGATCTGCACCGGCAGGACAAGCCTGAAGGAGGATCCTTCACCTTCCTGTGACGTCACGTTCACCTCGCCGCCATGATTCGCCATGATATGCCGCACGATCGACAAGCCGAGTCCGGTTCCGCCCGTACCGCGACCCCGCGCCTTGTCGACCCGGTAGAAGCGTTCGAAGATGCGGTCGACGTCGGCCTGCGGAATTCCAATTCCCTCGTCCTCGACAGCGATGACGATCCGACCGGGCTCGCGGAAGAGTCGCGCGGTCACCGTGTCGCCTGCTTCGCTGTACTTGACGGCGTTGTCGATGAGGTTCGATACAGCGGACAAGAGCTGCGTGCGATCCCCGGTGACGACGAAGCGTCCGTCGGGCACGTCGGTCACGATCCGAACATCGGTTGCCGCAGCGGACCTTGAGTGGCGCAAGGTGGCCTCGTGAACAAGTGCAGCCAGATCTACGTTGTTCTGTCGCAGTGGCGTGTCGAGTTCGATCTTCGACAGTTCGAGAAGATCGTCGATCGTCTCCGACATGCGGCGGGCTTCCTTCATCATCTGCGCCGCGAGGTGTTTGATGACCTCTGCATCTGTTTCGTCCTGCATCGTCTCTGCGAGGACCGAGAGCGCTCCCACGGGTGTCTTCAATTCGTGACTGATGTTCGCCACGAAATCGGTGCGGACCGCATCGATACGGGTGCGCTCGCTGATGTCCTCGATCACGGCCAAACACACGCCGTCGGCCATCTCGACGGTCGACACGACGAGCACACGAGGTGGCGGGCCGAACATCTCCAAGGTCTCGGTTCTGGCCGCACCAGCCTCGATCGTCTGGCGGATCAGCCTGTCGACGGCGGCTTCGACAAGAAGATCGACGTGCCGTAATCCAACGACCGCCACGGCTGCCCGATTACGGAACACAGTGACGGCATCACGCCTCGCCAGTACGACCCCGAGCGGCAACGCGTTCAGCAACGCCTCGAAATCGATCGCAGCCGATTCGGTCAGACGCGCGACAACCGGAGCGTGCTCGACCCGTGGCGGCGGCGTTACGGAGCGCGGGGCTCGCACTCCCAGCAGTCGAACGCCGACGATCGTAGCAACCAGCCCGAGAACGACGCCGACTGCGATTTCGATGGTCAGGCCCCCGAACCGACGTCGGGGATCGGAATCCCATCGGTATCTTCACCAGGAACTCGAGCCTTGTGGCGCGCCGCACCCTTCAACTCCGGACGCCAACCGTTGACCGCATACAGAACTCGCTCACCCATGTTCACGGCATGGTCACCGATGCGCTCGTAGAAACGTGCCACGACGGCCAGCTGGATTGCCACCTGCAGGTCGATCGTTCCGGCGAGATTGCACTCGAAGATCACCTGCACGAACTGTCTCTGCAGCCCGTCGAGATACGAATCCATGTCATCGAGTGCGCTCGCCTTGGCCACGTCATCGGTCTCGAACGCGTCGAGCGCTGCAGCAAAAAGTTGTTGTGCCTGCTCACCCATCTTGCTGATGATTCCGCGCAGCTTCGGGTCGAGCGCGTGTCCGTAGATGCGGCGGGCGGCCTTCGCGATGTTGACGGTGAGATCGGCACTGCGTTCGATCTCTCCGATCATCTTCAGAATCGCTATGAGTTGGCGTAGCTCGCCCGCGACGGGTGCCTGCAGCGCGAGGAGGCGGTAGCAACGGTCCTCCAAATCGAGCGACCGGGCATCGATCTCATCATCACTGAGAATCAGGTATTCCGCACCTTCGAGGTCACCCGCCAGCAGCACGGTCGTGGCGCGCGGGATTGCCTCGATGACTGAGGCTGCGAGGGTGGCCAGAGCCTGGCGAACCTCGTTGATCTCACCGTGAAAACCCTTGCGAAGCTCTTCCATCGCCTCCACCATCCTGCTCAGACAACGCTACCCGAGTCGCTTCGATCGACCCGTTCACTCGTACGTCTTTCTTGCTGGTCCTTTGCCCAGCGGTACATCCGCTCTTGGGCATCATCGCTGAAGTCGACTCGACCACGGCGACTCCACGAACCGTCGGCCCCAAGCATGAAGTGCGGAATGTCGTCATCGTTCAGATACCCGAGGGCTTGCTCCAACCAGGCACGGTGCCTGTCGAGAAGCACGGGTGTCAGAACTTCGACACGGCGGTCGAGATTGCGCGTCATCAAGTCGGCCGAGCCGATGTACCAGGCCGGTCTGGCCGGACCACCCGCGTTGGCGAAGTGATAGATGCGCGAGTGCTCGAGATAGCGACCGAGGATCGAGCGGACCGTGATGTTTTCGGACAGTCCCGGCACTCCGGGGCGCAGCATGCAGATCCCGCGCACGATGACCTCGATGTGCACCCCCGCCCGTGATGCCTCGTACAGCTCGGCAATCACGTCGGCGTCGGCGATCGAGTTCACCTTGATGCGAATGAGGCCCTTGTCCCCCATGTCGCGTTCGCGGCGGATGAGGTCGACGATCTCGCGGCGCAGAAAATGCGGTGCCACAAGTAGGTGGCGGTACCAGTTCGTCCTGCTGAATCCCGTCAGGTGGTTGAACAGACGGGTCGTGTCATCGGCGAGTTCCGGGTTGCAGGTGAAGATGCAGATGTCCTCGTACACCGCCGCAGTCTTGGCGTTGTAATTGCCCGTTCCGAAGTGAACATAGCGACGCAGGCCGTCGGGCTCGTCGCGCACGACCATCGCCACCTTTGCGTGCGTCTTCAAACCGACGATGCCGTACATCACGTGCACACCCGCGCGCTCGAGCTGTCGTGCCCAGTTCAGATTCAGTGCCTCGTCGAAACGTGCCTTCAATTCGACCAGCACGACCACCTGCACCCCACGCTCGGCGGCCGAGATCAAGTTGCGCATGATCGCACTGTCGGGCGACGTGCGGTAGAGCGTCATCTTGATCGACTGCACCCGCGGGTCGCGCGACGCTTCTTCGATGAACGCTTCGGTCGACGTTTGGAACGACTCGTAGGGGTGGTGCACGACAAGATCGCGCCGTCGGATGAGGTTGAAGATCGGTTCGTCGTCTTCCCGTGCGGCGAGAATGCGCCCGGCGGTCACCGACGGCCAGGGTTCGTCGCGCAGATCGCGCCGCGGCAGACCGGAGATTCGCTGCAGACAGGTGAGGTCGAGGGGAAGGTGACTTTCGAAATGGTCGATCGCGTCGAGTTCGAGTTCGTCGAGGAGCAGAGCGACGACATCCGTGGGTACCTCGGCCACGGTCTCCAACCGCACCGCCCGGCCGAATCGCCGGCGGCGAAGTTCTTCCTCAACCGCCTCACGCAGGTCGTCGGCGTCCTCATCGTCGACTTCGATGTCGGCATCGCGGGTGACACGGAAGACAAACGGATCACGAACTTCCATGCCCTCGTAGAGCTCGGCCAAGTGGGCGATGATGACGTTCTCGACGGTGATGAAGGTTCCCGAAGCATCGGCCTCGACGAGACGCGGCAACAACGGCGGCACCTTCACTCGCGTGAACTTCTCGTCACCGGTCGTCGGGTCGACGACGGTCGCACCAATACTGAGAGCTAGCCCCGAGATGTACGGGAACGGGTGTGCCGGATCGACGACGAGCGGCGTCAACACGGGGAAAATTCGTTGGCGGAATTCCGTCGTCAGGCGCCCGCGTGTGGCTTCGTCGAGGTCGCCCCACGCGGCGAGACGAATGCCGTGGGTTTCGAGAGCGGGCAGGACGACCGTCGTCAGCAATTCTTCCTGCTCGCCGACGAGACGCCGCACCGTGGCCGATACTTCGGCAAGCACCTGGTCCGGGCTGCGGCCGTCGACACCGTGCAGCAACACACCGTCATCGATCTGGTTCTTCAGACCCGCGACGCGCACCTGGAAGAACTCGTCGAGGTTCGAGGAAAAAATCGCGCAGAACTTCACCCGCTCGAGGAGAGGGATCGCAGTCTCACGGGTGAGTGAGAGCACACGCTCGTTGAAGGCGAGCCAACTCAGGTCACGGTTGAAGAAGCGCTCGTCTATTCCGGAAAGGTACGGCGGGCGGGTGAGCATCCGGGGAGCGTGGATTGTCGGGGACGTGAACGGACGGTGACGTCCGAGCGAACCGTCAGGCGCTGACGGTGCCGAGGTCCCACTCGATCGAAATCAGCTCGCGCTCCGCATCGCGGGCCACGCGCTCGCTGTTGCGTCGGAACTGAGGGTCATCGCGGGTGATGAGCACGAGGCGGGCGAGAACCCGGGTACGAAACTCCTCAAGAAGGGCCCGGTCGCCGTAGTCGCTGTACAGCTCCCAGTGGGGCGCCACAGGCCCCAAATACACGATGCGGACATGGGCGCGGGGCGGCTCGTTGGTGGTGGTGTCGGACACGGGGTACCTCCTGGGCGCCTCAGGCTACCTGCGCAACGACCCCGACGGGTCGGGGAACTTTTGTCCCACCCCCGTCGTCAGAAGGGGCATGAGCCGTTCAGCAGGACACATGACCAAGCAGCGCACCCAGATTGCGGTGCTCACACTCCCCTTCGTCGGAAACTTCCGCACCACGGAATGGATGGACCTCGGTCTGTGCCGCGACAGCGCCCCCGAGATCTTCTTTCCCTCCGACGGCGGCGGAGTGGAAAAGGCCCGCAAGATCTGCTGCCGCTGCGAAGTGAAGGACCTCTGTCTGGAATATGCGATCGTCGAAGAAATCGAGCACGGGGTGTGGGGCGGCACGAGCGAACGTGAACGTCGGCGCATCAAGAAGCGTCGCCGCGACGGCGCGGCCTGACACATTTAATTCTTGTTGGCGTCGTCGGCCTGGCCGTCAGCGAGACCCTTTTTGAATTCCTTCTGGGCCTGACCGAGGTTCTTCGCAAGCTTCGGCAATTGTGAGCCACCGAACAAAACGAGAACGATCACCGCGACGATGATCAGTTCAGGGCCGTCAAGAAAAGCGAACATACCGAGAAACTACCACCGGAACCCACCACAGCATCTGCCCAAGTAGAAAAGGGTCATGCTGGAATGCGTGGCCAACGTGAGCGAAGGAAGGGACACCCGTCTCGTTTCCCGCATCGCCGGGGCGGTGTCTGATACCCCTGAAAGGCGACTGCTGGACATCCACTCCGATGCCGACCACAACCGCAGCGTGTTCACCCTGGTCGGTGTCGACGCGCCGCGTGCGCTCACGCGATGCTGCGTCGAACTTCTCGACATCGCTGATCACTCCGGGGTACACCCCCGTATCGGCGTCGTCGACGTCGTTCCGTTCGTCCCTCTCGACGGCTCGTCATCAAACGACGCGCTGGTCGCGAGAGATGATTTTGCAACGTGGGCGGCCGACGAGTTGAACCTTCCGGTGTTTCTCTATGGACCCGAGCGCACACTGCCCGACATCCGCAGGGGCGCGTGGAGGACGTTGATGCCCGACCGCGGACCGCATGCTCCTCATCCGTCAGCAGGTGCGGTGTGTGTCGGCGTGCGGCCGGTATTGATCGCCTACAACGTGTTCCTAGCCTCATCGGATCTGTCGCTTGCGAAAAGCATCGCGGCACGTGTTCGACAACCGGGATTGCGCACACTCGCGTTCATGGTCCAAGGCATGGCACAGGTGAGCATGAACATCATCAACCCCGACGAAATCAGTGTTTCCTCGGCCTACGACATGGTTGCGGCCGAGGCAGCCGGTGCGGAAACGCGCGTGACACGTGCCGAACTGGTGGGTCTTCTCACCGAACGCCACCTACAAAAGAATGACAAGACCCGCTGGGCACAACTTGACATCGGACCCAACCGTACGGTCGAGTCGCGTCTCAGATGACTTTTTTGTTGGCCTGAGCGCGAGCCCGGCGCAAACGACGGCGCTCACGCTCGGAGAGCCCGCCCCAGATACCGAATTTCTCGCCGTTCACCAACGCGTACTCGAGGCATTCGTTGCGCACGACGCATCCCCGACACACTTCCTTGGCCTCGCGGGTGGACGCACCGCGTTCGGGGAAGAAAAGATCAGGATCGACGCCGAGGCAGTTTGCCTCGTCTTGCCAGCCACGCTCGATGCTGAGTTCTGAGTTGTCCGCAGATTCATGTTCTGGGAATTGCATGGTTTGCCTCCCCTCCTGCTCACGCTGACATCCACCGTCGCCGTCCGGCTCGTGTTGACCGGACGCTGTCCCCCAACTTGTGGCATGCCTGTGATGGCAGGCTTGTAATTACATCGGTGACATTGTGCCAAATCCTTGCAAAATAAGCAAGTTCGCGTGTGAGGGCACCAACAAGCCCGAAAAAATAGGGTCTTTCGCACCGTCAACTCTCTGAAACCCCTGTGCTACAAGGGTTTCGTGCCTCAGCGGGCCCGCGAAAGCCGGCGCTTGTGTTCGATGAAGTCCACGAGCACGTAGTCACCCAATGTCTCGGGGGTCGTGAAAAATGCACGTCCGTGATTCATCTCCGTGATGCGCTCGATGAATGAACGCAGTCCGCTCGTTGCGTCGAGCATGAAAGTGTTGATCACAATCTTCTCGCGCGTACAGCGCATCACTTCGGCGAGCGTCGCCTCGATGGTTTCGCGTACCGGCGGATAGTTGAAGTACACGTCACCGTTGCGCGTTATGTGCGCGGTTGGCTCTCCGTCGGTGATCATGATGATCTGCTTCGTGCCGTGCTGTTTCGCCAGCAGTTGCCTGGCGAGCATGAAGCCGTGCTGCATGTTCGTGCCGTACACAAAATCCCACGACACCGACGGAATCTGTGCGGCAGTGAGAATGCGTGCGGATTCACTGAAACCAACGAGGCCGATGTAGTCGCGCGGGTACTGCGACGTGATCAACGAGTGCAATGCCATCGCAACTTTCTTCGCGGGCAGAAAGTTGTCGCGCATCGGCATTGACATCGACAGGTCGATCATCAACACAGTGGATGTTGTGGTGACGTGCTCGGTACGCTCAATCTCGAAATCCTCGGGTTCGAGCCGCACCGGGGTGCCACCTCCCTGCCGACGCAGGGCATTGCGCAGCGTCTGCTGCAGATCGAGACGGAACGGGTCGCCGTATTCGTACTGCTTCGTTTCGTACATTCGCTCGTGGCCGCCGCCCGACTCACGCATCTGGTGCTGGCCAATCTTGTCCTTCGCCAGCTTGTTGAAGAGATCGCGCAGGGCGTTCTGGCCGATCTTGCGCAGGCCCTTCGGGGTCAGTTCGAGCCGGCCCTCGGTCTGATTGATCAGCCCTTCGTCTTCGAGCATCTTCGTCATTTGCGCAAGACGTTCGAGCGATTGGGCTTCGTTCTCGCCGAGGAGTTCGCGCACCCTGTCCATGTCGGCCTCGGCCAGCGCCCCGGGATTCGTCGCGTTGCGCATGAAGTTTTCGAGTTCCTCGAGACCCGACAATTCCTGCATCGCCTGCATGGCCTCACCCATGCCCATCGGCTGCTCGCCCCGGAAGTCGTAACTGCGTTCCCAACCTGCCTGCGGAGCCATGTTCTGGAGATGCTCTCCGAGACGGTTGGCCTGCCACTGCATGTCCATATCGCCAAGCAGCTGTTCCGACAGTTGCTGCAACTGGGCCCGCTGCTCGGGCGTCATCGAATTCATCATCGCCTGCATCTGAGCCATGCGCTCGGCCAGTAGTTCGATGAGTTCCTCGATGTTTTGCGGGTTCTCGGGGAAGAATTCGCCGAACTCGGACATGAACTCGTCGAAGCGTGGATCCTCACCGTTCGCGTGGCGATCGAGCATGTCGTTCAGGGCCGACATCATGTCCTTCATGCGCTGCATGTCCTGGGGGGTCATGTTCTGCATCGCACCCGACATCTGGTCGACGAACTGCTGCATCAACTGCTCTCGCAGCTTGTCCATCAGTTCCTCGAAACGCTGCTGCGCCTCGGCTGATTCGAAGTTGTAGTTCTGCAGGCCACGTACCTTGCCGGCAAGATCGGACGGAAGCATCTCGAGTTCCATGTGCTTTTCAGCCGCGGCATTGCGCGCGTTGTCGGCACGACGTTGGTCACCACTCGTATCCGCCTCCGACACGTTGCGGTCGAGTTGGTGACGCTCTTCATCCACGATGTCATCGAGCGCGTCGGAAATTTCCTTGTATACGCCACCGAGGTCGGAGCGTTCGAGGATTTCTTCGCGGCGCTGACGCACCTTGTCGAGCATCTCGCGCAGTCCCGCGATGCGGTCACCATTACGGTCGGTCATGCCCTGCTGCATGAGTCGACGCAGTGCACTGTTGACATCGCCGTGGTACAGCAGGTCGTCGGTAACGGCCTCGAGAAGCGAATCGGCGTCGAGTTCGAAACCCTTTTGCGTCCCGTCCCAGCGGGAATAGGTGAAACGGGTCGACATGAAACAGAACCTACTTCGCGTAACCTGAAGGTGCATGCGCGTCCCCCGTACCTTCGTCTTCGTGGACCTCTCGGGGTTCACACATTTCACCGAAACCCAGGGTGACGACGCCGCCGGCAAGCTTCTCGCCTCGTTCCGGGCTGTCGCGCGCGACGTGGCCTCTGAGCGGGGGGTGCGTATCGCCAAGTGGCTGGGCGATGGTCTCATGATCGTCGCGGTCGACCAGGCCGACGCCGTGGTCTTCTCGATGGAACTACAGCGCCGCGCCGCCACGGTATGCGCGCCCCTCACCCTGCGCATCGGTCTCTCCACCGGTTATGCCCTTCTCTTCGAGGGCGACGACTACATCGGCTCGGCGGTCAACACCGCCGCCCGTCTCTGCGACGCCGCAGGGGCCTTCGAGGTGCTCATTCCGGTCGACCAAGTCGAGGACCTTCCCGAGGGTGTTCATACGATCCCGCACGCGCCGCTCGAACTGCGTGGCTTCAGCGAACCAGTCGCGGTCTTCACCCTGTCGGGTGATCCGGTCATCGCCGACCGCAACGACACGGGTGAACTCTGGACCCGTTCACCCTTCGTGATGTGACGCGAATGGTCCGGTTCGCGACCCGCGCGACCCTGCCTGCAACACACGACGAAGTTGAACAACGACTGGTTGACCTCGCGCGGCTCGCAGCCGTCGGCTGTCGCGACGTTCGCCTTCGCATCCCATGGGCCGACTTCATTCCCCGTCCGGGACGCGTGGACGGGGCCGCCCGCGAGCGCCTGATCGAGTTTGCCGCGGGCGCGACCTCGCTCGGCGTACGGCTGCACGCATCGCTGTGCGGGCGCAAGGTACCGGGCTGGTTCATCGATGATCGGGCCTTTTCCGATGACCGCAGCGCCGATCGGCACTGGTCCCGATTCGTTGACGAGGTCGTCTCGAGCACGGCCGACGACATCGTCGGTGTGATCCCGTTCGAGAACCCGTTCGGACTGTTGACCCGTCTCGAAGGCGAGGTGCTTGAACGGGACAACAACAATCCGCAGCGCTTTCTCGGTGCAGTTGCCTGCATCGCACTCCTTCACCGACGCACCGCGGCTTTGTGCGGACGTCTCGAGGTGACCTGCGTCGTTGATCGATCCGCGTTGCTGACCGTCTCGCGTAAACCCGACCTCGCAGCGCTTCCCACCGAGGCAACCCGGGTGTTGATCGCAATGATGCGCGACACCGAGGGCACGTTCACCGTCGGAATCGACGTATCGGCCCATCCTCTCCTCGCGTCTCAGAACGACAGCGCACGCTGGGCCGACCTCGTCATCAGTGACGCAGTGAACACCGCGGAGGAACTTCCGTCGTGTCGTGTTTCGATCATGGGCATCCCGGATGATGACAACCCCGACGCGGTGGCTGACTTCGCACAGGCAGCCGTGCGCGCGGTAGCCGAAGTCGAAGATGCCGGTATCCGGGTCGACACAGTGTGGCTGAGTGACCACGGCCGCACATCGGATGAGTTGTTCGAGTCGATCGTGCCGCCGTCGGCGGAACGCCACGACAACTAGCGTCGAAGCCCATGACCACCCTCTGGACGCCACTGGTTGATGCGGTTGAGGGCTCGAACATGCATCGGTTCCTCAGGGTGATCGGTGTCGTCGACACCGACGAGGCACGACGCTTTGCCCTCGCCGACACGGGCGCGTTCTGGCACGCAGTCTGGGGATTCTGCAGCATGCAGGGAGCGCCCGGCGATCGGGCGACGCTCGTGCACGGACGCGGACCACGTGGCACGTCGTACTTTCCCGAAGCGCGTCTGAACGTCGTCGACACGCTTCTGCAGGTTCGCGAAGGCGACAGAACCCGAGTTGCGATCGTCGAAGTGGATGAAGCAGGAGCCCGCCGCACGATGACATGGAACGAACTGCGGCAGGAAGTCGCGTCAGTTGCGGCGGCACTGAAAAACGACGACGTCGGCCCCGGGCACCGGGTGGCGGCATGGATGCCGAACGGCCGCGAGACGGTCGTTTTCTTTCTTGCTGCGATGGAAGTTGGTGCAACGTTCACATCGACATCGGCGGACTTCGGAGCGCACGGTGTCCTCGAGCGTTTCGGTCAGACCACGCCGACGGTTTTGCTTGCCTCGAGCCACTACAGCTACGCGGGCAAGCGCATCAACCTGACAGATACGCTCGCGCAGATCCGCACCGGACTTCCCGGTCTTGTTCGTACCGTTGTCGTCGGCGAATGCCCCGACGACGCCACCCCCTGGGTCGACTACCGCGGGGTCGCCACCAGCGAACCACGCCCGCGATTCGACTTCGACCATCCGGGAACGATCCTCTACACCTCGGGAACCACCGGGAAACCCAAGTGCATCGTGCACCGTGCCGCGGGGGTTCTGCTGACCCACCTGAAAGAGCAGCAGCTGCACTGCGACGTGCGCCCCGGTGATCACATTTTCTACTTCACAACATGTGGCTGGATGATGTGGAACTGGTTGGTGTCGATGCTTGCATCCGGTGCCACGATCGTTCTGTACGACGGCAGCCCGACGTACCCGCACATGGATCGGTTGTGGGACCTCTGTGAGAGCGAACGTTTGACGCTTTTCGGCACGTCGGCCAAATACATCGATGCGATGAAGAAGAACGGCGTCGAACCGCGGCCGACGCGCGACTTCTCGGCGTTGCGAACGGTGTGTTCCACCGGATCGCCCCTCGCACCCGATGGCTTCGACTGGGTCTACCAACAACTCGGCGACGTTCATCTCGCGTCAATCTCTGGCGGCACAGACTTGTGTGGTTGTTTTGTCGGTGGAGACCCAACAAAGCCCGTCGTGCGAGGAGAAATTCAGGGGACAATGCTCGGCATGGACGTCCGCGTCGTCGACGATGACGGCCGGGAAATCGTCGACAGCGTCGGGGAACTCGTCTGCGCCAATTCGTTCCCCTCGGTGCCGCTGGGCTTTTGGGGCGACGATGGTTCGCGTTTCGACAACGCCTACTTCACACGGTTCCCCGAACTGTGGACCCACGGAGACTTCGCGACCCGAACATCGTCCGGCGGATTCGTGATCCATGGCCGGTCCGACGCGACCCTCAACATCGCCGGCGTGAGAATCGGCACCGCCGAGTTGTACGCGGTCGTCGAGGAAGACGACGACGTCCTCGAGTGCCTCGCAATCGGCCAGTCGTGGGAGAACGACTCGCGGATCGTGCTCTTCGTGGTACCTGTTGTCGGCAAGCAACTTGACGATGCGTTTCATGCCCGCATTCGCAATCTCATTCGGTTGCGCTTGACACCGCGCCATGTTCCGTCGCTCATCGTCGGGGTTCCCGAACTGCCCCGCACCCGGTCGGGAAAATTGAGCGAACTTGCCGTGGCCGACGTCGTGAACGGTCGCACGGTGCGCAACACCGAGGCACTCGCCAACCCCCATTGCCTCGTCAATTTCGTTCTCTAGACTGATGACATGGCAGCCATTCTCCTGCGCAACGGGGACGTCATCGACGGAACGGGTTCGGCACCGCAGCGTTCGACGTCGGTTCTCACCGACGGGGACCTCATCGTCGCGGTTGGTCCCGACGCTGATTCACGCGCGGCCGCGCGTGCGGCAGACGTCAAGGTCATCGACGCAGCCGGACTCACCGTCATGCCGGGACTCATCGATGCCCACGTCCACGTGACCCTGGGCGAGCCTGCGAGCAACGACGAACTCTTCAACAGGCGCGAACCAATCTCGGCGGCACTTCTTGCGGCGCACAACGCACGAAAGATTCTCCGCGCGGGTGTGACGAGCTTTCTCGATGTCGATGGACTCTTCAACATCGGACCCGCTCTGCGCGATGCCATCGAGGCGGGTGTCACCGAAGGGCCGCGGATGAAGTCGGGTACCTACGCGCTCATGACCGCGGTCGGCGGCACCGCGGGTCGCATGATTCCGAACGAAGGCACCGCGGGCTACGCCGAAGTCGTGCGTAACAAGGACGAAATGATTCGCGTCGTACGCCGCCAGGTCAAAGACGGCGCTGACATCATCAAGATCCACGTCACCGGGCTCATTCCCGCCCGCAAGGGCGAGATACAGGTGTGGACACGTGAAGAGTTGAAGGTCGTGTGCGACACTGCGCATGACCTCGGCGTTCGGGTGACTGCACACAGCCGCGGCGACCAGGCAACGCTCGACTGCGCACTGGCGGGTGTCGACATCATCTGGCACGGCTCCTTCCTGGGTGAGCGCGCACTCGAGGCAATCGTTGAGCGCAAAGTCACCGTTGGTCCCGTCTTCACGTTCCTGGCCAACCTTGCCGAGTACGGCGCGAAAGCCGGCGCAACCACCGGCGCACAAGCCGTCTTCGCCGGCGAGATGGAGGAAACCGGTGCGCGCCTCCGTCGCGCCTACAACGCGGGGGTGCCACTCCTCTGCGGTTCCGAAAGCGGATTCTCAATCACTCCGTACGGCAACTGGCATGCGCGCGAAATGGAAGTGTTCGTCAACCAACTCGGTCTCAGTCCGCTCGAGGCGATCGCCTGCGGCACGTCCACCAATGCGATCGCACTCGACCAAAAGGGTGAGATCGGTGTCATTGCCCCTGGCGCCAAGGCCGACATTCTCGTCCTCGAGGGTCATCCCGAGACCGACATCACCGTCCTCGGTGACAAGTCCCGGTTCCGCCACCTCCTCTCCCGCGGGAAAGAAGTGGATCTCACCCCGATTCCCGACCGCTCACCCCTGCGCGGGGAGCGGGTCGAGGCATGGTCGGCAGTGCCCCTCACGTGGGAACTCGTTCACCCCTAACATCGGGGGGCGCCGAAGGGGCGCGGAACGGGTGGGGCGGACACAGTGAAGACCGCGATCGTAACGGGAGCAGCCGGCGGCATCGGCAGCTCGATCTGCCGCAGGCTCGAACTCGACGGATACCGGGTCGTCCGCGTCGATGTCGCCGGACCCGACACCGATCTTGCTCTCGACATCACCGACGCGGCGGCTGTCGACAAAGCGATTGCAGCCCTCGACAACACGCCCGACGTCGTGGTGAACAACGCAGGCATCGTCCGCTTCGGACCACTGCTCACCATGTCGTACGACGACTTCCGCGCGGTCGTCGACGTCAACCTCGTCGGCACGTTCAACGTCGCTCGCGCTGCGGCAGTGCGGATGATCACCGACGGCATCACCGGCACGATCATCAACATCACGTCGATGAACGGTGTCGCGCCCGGGCCAAACGGCGGTTCGTACGGGGCAACCAAATCTGCGGTCGCACTTCTCACCCAACAGATGGCAATTGAATGGGGTACCCACGGCATTCGGGTGAACGCCATCGCGCCGGGTCTCATCAATGCGGGCATGGGCGCCCCGATATATGCCGACCCCCAGGCGCGTGCCGCGCGCGAAGGCGCGGTGCCTCTCGGCCGACTCGGCTCGGGAGACGACATCGCCAACGTCGTCGCGTTCCTCTGTTCGCCCGACGCTTCTTACATCACGGGACAGAATCTCCTCGTCGATGGTGGCGTCACCATGTCGGTGATCAGTCGTCTTCCGCGCCCTCAGTCCGTCGACTCCGTCGGCAACGGGAACTCGCGCTGATGGGGTCGATGAAGGGACTCTCCGTCGTCGTCACCGGCGGCGGGTCGGGCATAGGCGAAGGTGTCGCCCGTCGATTTGTGAACGGTGGTGCGCGCGTCACGATCTGCGGGCGTCGCGAGGAGAAAGTGCGTGCTGTCGCCGCCGACCTCGGCTCGGCGTGCACCTGGCTCGTTGCCGATGTCACCTCGGCGGCCGATCGCACCGCGATCATCGACGCCGCGATGCGCCATGGTGGTGCGATCGACGTCCTCGTCTCGAATGCCGGCAACATGTGGCGCCGACCCATCGAAGAGTGGACCGACGAAGGTCTTGCGTCGATTCTTGCAACCAACGTGATCGGCGGAATGATGCTCACGCAGGCCGCTCTCCCCCATCTCGTCGCCGCACGCGGCGCGGTGATTTTCGTCGGCAGCATCTACACGAAGCGCGCGTATCCGGGGGCTGCCCCGTACGCGATCAGCAAGGGTGCCGTCGAGACACTGACCCGTGTTCTCGCTGCAGAGCTCGGTCCCCGCGGTGTGCGCGTGAATGCAGTGCGACCGGGTGCGGTACCGACCGAGATCAACGAACGATCCGGCGACTTCACCCACGACGAGGCGATGGCGCGGCTCGAGTCGATGGCGACGCACCACGCTCTCGGCCGTATCGGGACCACGGAAGAGATCGCCGAGTGTGTCGAATACCTTTCTCTCGCCGAGTGGACCACCGGTGCCGTTGTCAGCGTCGACGGCGGACTGAGCCTCGGCGTCATCACCGAAAACCCGAAGGAGAACTGATGGAGACCTTCACCGTCGCTTCATACGAAGATGCACGCGACGTCTACCGACAGAAAGATCTGCGCCAGGCGCTCTACGACGCGGGTGAAATCGTCATGGGGGGCGTGCTTGTCAATCTCCACGGCGACGAACATCGCGCGCGGCGCCGACTCGAGAACCGGCTGTTCCGTCGCGAAACACTGGTGCGCTACGAGCGCGACTATTTTCCCCGCATCATCGACGACACGCTCGCACCGCACGTCAGCTACGGCTCAGTCGAACTCGTCCATCTGTCGCACCAATTGATGATGAATCTCGCAGCGCTGAATGCCGGGGTCGACCGCCCGCTCGGAACACCCGAGGAAACCAACAGGTTGTACTCGTACATGATGAAGTTCATCGAGGGCGCAACCCTTGCCCACACCCTTCGCAATCCCGACGAGGTGAAGGTGGAGGTCAGCGAGTCGATGGGTCGCTTCGAGGCCGAGTTTCTGGCACCATCGATCGCCCATCGGCACGAGCTCATCCGTCAGTGGCGCGCGGGCAAGATCAGCGAGGACGCGCTTCCTCTCGACATTCTCACGGTGTTGCTCCGCAACGAGGACTCCCTGCACATCGACCAGCAGACAATGGTTCGGGAAATTGCCTTCTTCCTCCTCGCCGGAGCCCACACGTCGGCAACCGCGTTCGTGCGGACGATCGACAACCTCTTTGCCTGGCTTACCAAACATCCCGAGGACGCCGAATTGGTTCGCACGAACCGCGAGTTCGTTCAACACGCGGTCTACGAGACGATCCGTCTCAATCCCTCGAGTCCGACCGGCATGCGCCGTGCCCTCGCCGAAGTCACGTTGCGCAACGGCACCGTGGTGCCCGCCGGGTCAACGGTCGTCATCGACCTCATGTCGGTCAACCGCGACAAGTCGGTGTTCGGTGCCGACGCGGCCGAGTTCAACCCCCACCGCGGCGAACAGGGTCCTGGCGTGAGCCGCTGGGGTCTCTCGTTCGGATCCGGGATGCATGCGTGCATCGGCCAAGAGCTCGCAGCCGGACTGAATGAACGATCCGAAGAGACCGCCGACTACGAATACGGCCTGTCAACGGTGGCCGTTCAGGCAATGTTCGACCGCGGTGTGAAGCCCGATCCGAATCGGCCCGCACAAATCGACACCGCAACGAGTCGGCCCTACTGGTCGTCGTATCACGTTCTGTTCGATCCACCCGCAGGGATGCGTGGCTGAGACATTGCGCCTCGAGTCGTGGTCCACGGCCCGCGAGGCGCTGCGCCACCGTGACTTGCGTCAGGGCCTCTACGACGAAGGTCGGGCGCTCATGGACGGCGTGATTGTGAACCTTCACGGTGCACCACACACGGAACGACGACGGCTCGAGAACCGCCTGTTTCGACGAGACACCTTCGCGTACTGGGAACGCGAGCTGATTCCGACGCTCCTCGAAGAATCCCTCGCGACGCACCGTGGTGACGGCGCCGACGTCGACATCGTTCCCGTCGTACGCCACGCCATGTTGAGACTCGCGGCTTCGGTTGCGGGTCTCGACATCGGCTCCGACACGGCGGATTTCTTGCGCCTTGCCGGCCTGATGACACGGCTCGCGGCGGCATCGACGGTTGTTCATGCCACCGGCGACAAGTCTGCGATCGTTGCCGACGGCCTCGCCGCTCTCGATGAGGTTCGATCCACGTATCTCGCACCTGCGTGGGCCCGCCGAGAGTCGTTGATCCGCGAGATCCGCGCCGAGCGACGACCGGAGAGCGACCTTCCGCGCGACATTCTCACCGTGCTGCTCGCTGCCCGCGAGGAACACGGCATGCCGACCGATGTGATCGAACGCGAGGTTGCGTACTTTCCGTGGGTGGGTTCGCACTCCACCTCGGTTGCGCTCGTTCACGCGCTGCACCACTGTTTCGAACACGATGCGGAACGACCCGGGACGCTGCAGACCCTCGTTTCCGAACCGGACACTCTTCAACGCTTCGTCCACGAATCGTTGCGACTCCACCCGGCCAGCCCGCAATCGGTTCGGTGCGCGGTCGCCCACGGACAACTGCCGACAGGCGACCGATTCGCCGCCGGGGACACAATCGTCATCGACATGGTTGCCGCAAACAGGGACACGTCCGTTTTCGGCGACGATGCCGACACTTTCGACCCGATGCGCACCGTCATCGACGGTGCGGCACCGTGGGGCCTGACCTTCGGGTCCGGCTTTCACGCATGCCTCGGCCAGGAACTTGCGGGTGGGCTACCGCCCGGTCAATCCGACGGAGACCGCTTGCTCGGCGCAATCACCGTGATGATTTCAAGCCTGTTGGCAAAAGGTGCACGGCGTTCGTCTCTGTATCCGCCGGTCCGCGACGAGCGCACCACACGACCAACCTGGCGCACGTACCACGTCGTCTTCGACCAGCAAGGGAACCCCCGATGAGCCAGACATTCGATGTCTTTGATGTGCACGCCCACATTCTTCTGCCCGGTGTGATGGGCACTTGTGGGCATGCCGGTCCCGAGATGGGTGTGCGATCCGACGGCACCCAATTTTTTCGTGCCGGCGACTACGTCCTCGAAAACGTGAAGTTCGTCGACAGCCCCTTCTCGGATGCCCGGAAACGCGTCGAGCACATGGACCAACTAGGCATCCAACAGCAATTGGTGTCACCCAACCCGATCACGTTCTTTTACCACCAGCCCGCGACCGAAGCGATCCGCTTCAACCAACGGACGAACGACGAAATTGCAGAAATCTGTCGCCACCATCCGAGACTCGTTGGCGCAGCCGGTCTGCCGATGCAGGATCCCGGTGCCGCGTGTGTCGAACTGCGTCGTGCAGTCACCGAACTGGGCCTGAAGAGCTCGTACATCGGCTCCGACGTGAACGGCATCCCTCTTTCCGACCCCCGATGGAACGAACTCTGGGCGGAACACGAAGCACTCGGCGTACCTCTCATCGTTCATCCCGAACCCCGAACGGTGTCCCGGGGCCCGGACCCGATCTTTGGTCCATGGGACATGGACATCATCCTCGGGTTCGCGATCGACGAAGCTCTCGCCGTCGCCCATCTCCTCTTCGGCGGCGTGCTCGACCGGCATCCCAGCCTGCACGTGCACGTCGCCCACGGTGGCGGCTTCGCTCCCTTTCAAAAAGGCCGCCTCGAGGCCGCACTCGAACGACGCCCGTGGGGCAAGGGCCTCTTGCGGCGCAGCTTCGACGAACAGTGGGCGCAGTTCTCATTCGACACCGCGGTTCACCGCACCGACGCGCTCGACTTTCTCGTGCGTACGGAAGGCGCCAACAAGGTGCTGCTTGGAAGCAACTTTGCGGGTTGGGATCTCGAGGAGAACTACCTGGAAAAGATCAGTTCACTTGGTCTCTCGCAGGCTGATACGGCAAAAATCCTCGGGGGCAACGCCCGACGGATCTTTGCCATCGATGCCGTTCAGTGAAGCTGCAGGGGCACACCGTCGGTGCCGTACACGATGATTGCCTCGCCGGGACAGTCACGCGCGATGCGCAAGAGCTTTGTCTCGGCAAGGTCCGTCACTGCATCGCCGACTGTGGCGAGTTCGTCGTCATCGAAAATGAATGCGCCAGGAGCGTCACCCACACAGCGACCCGAGCTGATGCAGGTCTCGCGATTGATCTCGACGCGATAGCCCTGTCCCGTCACCGGTATCCCGCGGCGAGGAGAGCACGCTTGGTCAGCACCGAGGCGAGGTGTCGGCGGTAGTCGGCATTCGCGTTCAAGTCCTCGGGCGGGTTGGTGCCGTCGGCGGCAAGCGCCGCCACCGCATCAACGGCCGCGCCGCTTGCCAGCGCCTGAGAAGCAGCTTCGGCACGACGCGGAACGCTACCCATGTTGACGAGCGCAATGCCGGGCTGTTCGCCCGCTTGCACCGCGACACCGACGATTGCGTAGTCCATCGAGCGTCGCACGAACTTCTCGTAGCCGAAGCCGGCCCCGGTTCGCTTGGGAAACTCGATGGCAGTCAGAATCTCGTCAGGACCAACCGCCGTCTCGAGGAAGTCGACGAAGAAGTCGGCGGCGGTGATTCGCCGCTCTCCAGCGGGTCCGGTGACAATCATCGTTGCACCGGTTGCCAGAGCCACCGACGGCAGGTCGGCTGCAGGGTCTCCGTGAACGAGTGAACCGCCAATCGTGCCGCGGTTGCGAACCTGTGGATCACCCACGAGCCCGGCAACATGGGCGAGAAGCGGAACGTGTTGCGCCACAACCTGCGAGCGTTCAACAACACGATGCCGTGTGAGCGCCCCGACGCGCAGAACCGAGCCCGTGTCGGCGACACCCTGCAACTCGGCAATACCGCTGATGTCGATGAGCGTGGCCGGCGAGACGAGGCGCATCTTCATGAGCGGCACGAGCGAGTGGCCTCCTGCAAGAAGCTTCGCGTCGTCGCACGATACGAGAAGCTGAAGGGCCTCGGCAACGGACCCTGCCTGCCTGTAGTCGAAACGGGCGGGAATCATGCCCACTCACCCGCCCCTCCGTTTGTTGCCGCCCACTGCACGGCACGAACGATCGTCTCGTACCCCGTGCAACGGCACAGGTTGCCTTCCAGCGCTTCGCGGATCTCGTGCTCGTTTGGTTTTGGGTTCTCGGTGAGCAAGGCGGTGCAGGCCATGATCATCCCCGGCGTGCAGTAACCGCACTGAAGGCCGTGCTCCTGGCGGAATCCCTCTTGGACCGGACTGAAGCCACCGCTTCCGTTGCCGACTCCCTCGACCGTGGTCACCTTGTGGCCGTTGGCCTGAACCGCGAGCACCGTGCACGACTTGGCGGCTTCGCCGTCGATGAGAACCGTGCATGCGCCGCAATTCGAGGTATCGCATCCGACGTGCGTTCCCGTGAGTCGGGCTTGTTCGCGCAGGAAGTGCACGAGCAGCGTGCGCGGCTCGACTTCCTCGCTCACCTCTCGACCGTTCACCGTGACGGTGACGCGTGTCGTGTGCGTTTCGATTGTGCTCACTTCGACCCCCTGAGGATTGACCAGATCTTTTGTGGTGTTGCCGGCATGTCGATGTGCTTCACACCGAGGTGACTCAGTGCATCGACAACCGCGTTGATGACGGCCGGTGGTGCCCCGACCGACCCCGACTCGCCGACACCTTTCGCGCCGAGCGTGTTGCTGGGGTTGAGAGTGACGGTGCGCCCGCTGACGTAGCCGGGAAGATCGGGGGCGGCAGGCACCAGATAGTCCATCAGTGTCGCGGTTCGCGGCACTCCGGACTCGTCGTACTGCATGTGTTCGTAGAGGGCCTGAGCGATGCCCTGGGCGACTCCACCGTGCACCTGACCTTCGACGAGCATCGGGTTGATCACCGTGCCGCAATCATCGACGAGGTACATGTTGCGAATCTCCACCTCACCGGTTTCGCGGTCGATCTCAACGACACAGCAATACGCACCCGACGGGAAGCTGAAGTTGGGGACCTGCTGGAACACGGTCGCGTCGAGTGATCCGGGCTCCATTCCAGCGGGCAGCTCGAGCGGTTGGAAGCTCTTCCACGCAACCTGCGACCACGGCACCGATTTCGACGGGGTCCCCCGCACGTGGAACTCCTCGTTCTCGACAACGATGTCGTCTTCGGTGGCTTCGAGGAGATGCGCGGCGATCTTCTTCGCGCGCTCGAAGACGCGGGTGCTTGCCGTCTTCACGCCTTCGCCACCCACGGCAACGGCGCGCGATCCCATTGTTCCGATGCCCTGGGGAATGACCGCCGTGTCACCGTGGCGCACGCTGATGCGGTCGAAGTCGATGCCGAGCTGATCGGCAGCGATTTGGGCAAACGTGGTGACCGTGCCTTGACCGTGCGGTGAGGCACCTGTGTAGATGATCGCGCTGCCGTCGGGCTGCACGCGAACCTGGGCGGACTCCCACGATGCAAGGTGTCCGAACGCCTCGAGCGACCCGGGAGGGCCGAAGCCCGCGATCTCGAGCCACGAAGAAAACCCGATGCCGAGCAACTTTTCGGTCGGATCTGCCATGCGCGCCGCTTGCTCGGCCTTCAAGGCCGGGTAGTCGACGTGACGAAGCAGTTCGTCGAGCGCGCCCGCGAAGTTGCCACTGTCATAGACCGCGAGCGGGCTGTGGGTCTGGTACGGGAACCCATCGGCAGGAATGAAGTTGGTCTTGCGTACCTCGATCGGGTCGACACCCGTTTCGTCGGCGACCAGGTCGATGACGCGCTCGATCATGTAAGACGCTTCCGGTCGACCAGCGCCCCGGTAGGCGGCAACCGGTGTCGTGTTGGTGACGACATTGCGCCACGACACGGCGACCTTCGGAATCTTGTAGCAACCCGCCGACATGGCGGTGGTGAGGACCGGCAAACCCATGCCGGTTGCATCGGGGTACGCACCCTGGTCCTGGGTGACCTGCACCTTCAACGCGAGAATCTTCCCCGAATCGTCGAATGCAACGTCGACCTTGTGCTCCTGGGCGCGACCGTGGAACATCGCAACCATGCACTCGCTGCGTGTCTGGGTGTACTTGACCGGACGGCTGAGTGCTCGCGACAACGCCGCAGCAAGGAATATCTCCGAAGCAAAGTTGATCTTGGCGCCAAAACCGCCGCCGACGTCGGGGGCGATCACTCGGGTTGTGTCCTGAGAGATCCCGAAGAACGCGGCGATGGTGTTGCGCAGGTGGTGCGGAGCCTGGAAGGCCGCCCACACGGTGAGTCCTGCCGGACCCCAGTCGGCGAGAACGACGTTGGGTTCGATGGGTACCGGCGCACAGCGGTTGTTGACGAGCGAGAGGCTGGCGGTGCGCGGTGCGGCTGCGAATTCAGCGGACAAGTCCTCGGTGTAGTCCTGGAAAAAGACGGTGTTGCCCTGGAGAACCGGATGAATCATCGGCGCATCAGTTGCGAGAGCCTGGCCAAGAGAGGCAACCGCAGGCAGCGGTTCGTAATCGACGATGACTGCCTCGGCGGCGTCGGCGGCGGTGGAACGATCGGCGGCCACAACCACAGCAACAATGTCACCGACGAAGCGGGCAACGTCACCGGTGATGAGCGGCATGTCCATACCGGGCAAGCTCGACGGACGTGCGGGCAGGTTCGCAATGTCGGTGGCGGTCCACGCGGCAAGCACACCGTCTATCGACCGCGCGGCCGATGTATCGACTGCGACGATGCGCGCATGCGGCTGGGTGCTGCGCACCGTAGCCATGAAGGCGCAGCCCGCGGGCTGAAGGTCGTCGACGTACAGACCTTGTCCGGTGATCAGATTCGGGTCTTCCTTGCGCAGAACCTTTGCACCGATCAGCGACATGTTGTTCTCTCCCCCGGATTCAGCGATACATCAGTGAACGTTGCGGTCATGCTAGGCGCGAGACCGTTGCCGCGTCACCCCCGCCGGCCCATACGAGCAGGCGACGAACGAGTTGCGCATGGGTGGGCTCGGTGAGCGAGACGCGGTCGTGCCCGAGGGAACTGTAGGCGCGCCGCCCGGCGCTCGAATCACAGACCCAGACCGTCGGGAACTCACCCTCGGGACCCCCGGAGGACATGAGAACGCTGGAGCCATGTCGGGCGTCGATGTCGCAGTAACGCTCATCGAATACTTCAACACCCTCGATCCCCGCAACGACCGGATGGGCATCTGCATCGGGACACCGATCGACACGCATCGTTGCGGGGGCCGGATGCCAGCTACGGCCCCATGTCCAGTCACCACCGACGATTCCCGGCCAGTCCTCCCAATCCGTGAAACACAACAGTCCCGTGTGAAGCACGCACAGACCGCGGCCCGCGCCGAGGTGACGCGCGACGGCGTCGCGGAAGTCGCTCGGAGTCGTGCGCGCCCACTGCGCCCGCTGCTCTTCGGTGTAACGGGCGTCGGTCATGGTGAACCAACAGGCATAAACCGTGAGGACATCGAATTGACCGACGTCCAACTGACGTGCAACTTCACTCATGTCGTCGACGATCGCGCTTTTCGCCACCGGCGAGAGGACCTCGGCGAGCACCGACGACGACGACGTGAAGTCGTGTGCCCAACCTCCGGTCAGTAAAAGATTCTTCAGCAACGAGCGACCGTTCAGGCCTTGGATCTGTAGGTGGCCCGCGGGCCTGCCGAGTCCTTGTTCAGCCGCTTCGACAAATGCAGACCCTCGAGCACGAACTCGACGGCACTGGCAACGACCGCCGGTGATTCATCGCCACCCGTGAAGACGTTGACGATCGGCCGCAGCGCAGCCACCGAGTCGAGCAATTCGACGAGTTGGGTCGAGGTGACGTCTTCTCCTGAGTGAGCAATGACGCCACCCTCGAATGCTGCGAGAACCTCGTTCACGCTTTCCACGTTCACCGTGGCGGGCGTCGCGAGACGCTTGTAGACCTGCAAAACCGCGCTCTTCACGAGGTGGTCGAGGATCGCACCTTCGCGACCGTCCTCGAGAACCTCGACTTCGACCTTGCCCGACGTCGAGGCAGCAAGGGCCTCGAGGTCACTCACACGGGGCGACACGACGACGTCACCTGCGCGCAATGCGCGACGCACGGCGTTGGCCACCATGATCTCGTGGTTGCTGACCGACAGACGCACCGACACACCGCTGCGCTGGCTGATGTTGTTGCTCGCGCGGGCGAGGTGGCTGAAGGTCGCGATGACTTCATCCATGAACGCGGGAACGTGCACCTCGACACCGCCACTCGACGCGGGTCGTGCCTCTTGGCGGATGATCTCGACCTCGGTGGAGATTTCGAGCGGATAGTGCGTGCGGATCTGGCTGCCGAAACGATCCTTCAACGGAGTGATGATGCGACCACGGTTCGTGTAGTCGTCGGGGTTTGCCGATGCGACGAGTACGACATCGAGCGGCAGGCGGATCTTGTAGCCGCGAATCTGCACGTCGCGTTCCTCGAGCACGTTCAACAAACCGACTTGGATGCGCTCGGCAAGGTCGGGCAGTTCGTTGATGGCGAAGATGCCGCGGTTGGTGCGTGGCACGAGGCCGTAGTGCAGCGTCAACTCATCCGACAGATAGCGCCCCTCGGCGACCTTGATCGGGTCGACCTCGCCGATCAAGTCGGCGATCGACGTGTCGGGGGTGGCCAGTTTCTCGCCGTAACGCTCGGAACGATGCACCCACGAAATCGGCGTGTCGTCGCCCATCTGCGCCACCAGGTCGCACCCGTGACGCGACACGGGGTTGTACGGATCGTCGTTGATCTCGCTACCCGCGACGATCGGCATCCATTCATCCAACAAACCCGTCAGCGAACGGATCATGCGGGTCTTTGCCTGGCCGCGCTCACCGAGAAACACGATGTCGTGACCCGCCAACAGCGCGTTCTCCAGCTGCGGCATCACGGTGTGTTCGTATCCCATGACGCCAGCGAACAGTGGTTCACCGGCGCGAATCTTCGCAATCGCATTGCGACGCATCTCGTCTTTCACCGGGACCGATTGCCAGCCCGATGTGCGCAGAGCGCCGAGGGTCGAGGCAAGGTTGCGTGGGGACGTGACGTGATCGGTCATGGCCCGACGTTACCCGCATTGACGCGAGTCGTTCACCCGGAGACCCGGGACGACGCGACGACTAACTGCGGGCGAGTTGCTTGCGGTTCTTGACCTTCGCCTTGCGATAGTCGGCGTTGGCGAGGGCGATCACGTCGATCGAGATCTCCTTCGGACACGCTGCTTCGCATTCACCGTGGTTGGTGCACGAACCGAAGTACTCGTCC
>SXZT01000033.1 GCA_005787785.1 Actinomycetota bacterium | reverse complement strand
GTGGGGATCACGATGACCCTGCCGATGGACATTCGCCTCGCCAGCACGAAGGCAAAGATCGGCTTCGTGTTCGCCAAGCGTGGAATCGTCCCCGAGGCGTGCTCTTCGTGGTTCCTGCCCCGTCTGGTTGGAATTTCGCAGGCTGCCGAGTGGGTGTACACGGGTCGACTTCTCACTGCCGACGAAGCATTGGCGGGCGGTCTGGTGCGCAGCGTCCACGAACCCGACGACCTGTTACCCGCAGCAATCGCAATCGGGCGCGAGATCGCAGGGAACACCGCACCGGTGTCGGTGGCGTTGTCACGCCAGATGATGTGGCGCATGCTCGGCGCGGCTCACCCGATGGAGGCGCATCGTGTCGACAGTAGGGGCATTCAGGCGCGCGGCCGCGCGGCAGACGCAAAGGAAGGCGTTGAAAGTTTCCTCGAAAAGCGGGCTGCAAACTTTCCCGACAAGGTGAGCGATGGGCTTCCTGACATTTTCCCGGGTTGGGTCGACCCGGAATTCTCCTGACGATGCCCGGCGATGACGTCACGGTGTACGCGGCGCTGGGTGGCACCGATTTCTTCCTCGGGCTTGCCGACCGTTTCTACGAACGGGTGCGCCACGACACGGTGTTGTTGCCGCTGTATCCCGAACCCGACGATCTTGCGGCGGCATCGCGTCGGCTCGGATTGTTTCTCGCGCAGTACTGGGGTGGCCCGCATGTCTACAGCGACGAACGTGGCCACCCGATGCTGCGCGCGCGCCACAACCCGTACGTCGTCGGTGCACTCGAGCGCGACCATTGGTTGGTGTGCATGCTGAGCGCGGTGAACGAACTCGTTGCTGACGACGAGATCCGTACGCAGATGACCGAGTACTTCGTGAAAGCAGCCGAACATTTGCGAAATGATCAGCCGTTGCGTCTCGTCAAGCCGTAACAGGCCACGGCTGCCGCTGCGGCGACGTTCAGCGAATCGACTCCGGCGGCCATGGGAATGCGCACGCGGTGCGTGGCCGGCTGCATCCACTCATCGGTGAGGCCGCTTCGCTCCGAACCAAGCATCAATGCAACGCGCGAGCCCGGGCGTACGTCATCGAGGGCAACTGCAGCCGGCGACGGGGTCATCGCGTAGGTTTCGAAGTTCCTCGTCCGGAGTGCGGCGAACATCATGGCGGCACTCGTGACGCGTGCGATGCTGAGGTCGAACGTGGTTCCCATTGCAACCCTCAATGCGCGTCGTGCAAAAGGATCGGACGACTCTCCGTCGAGGATGAGGCCGGTGAACCCGAATGCTGCGGCGCTGCGGACGATGGCGCCGACATTGGTGGGGTTGTCGACCTGGGCCAATGCGACGACCCGGTCGTTGTTCGCAAGCAAATGGTCGAGTTCCAGGGTTGCCGGTTTCGGGAACAATCCGACAACCGAAAGAGCTACTGCAAGACCGGTCGCCGACCGTCGTGTCGCTTCGTCGGCCACGACGACTGTTGTTGTTGCGAGTCGATCGGCGTGCGCGGTGAGCGACGGAAGCGAGGCTTCATCGCACAGGATCAGTTCGGGAACGTGGCCCGACTCGAGCGCGCGCACCACCACCAGGTCGCCCTCGGCGACGAACCTGGCGTCGGACCGCTCGCCTCGCCGATGGAGCCGGGTGTTCAGTTGGCGTTCGCGCAGGCGGAACGGTTCGAATGCGGGGTCGTCTGCCCCCGATGCCGGGCGGACGTTTAGTAATACCAGGGGAACGCCGACCAGTCGGGATCGCGCTTTTCGAGGAACGAGTTGCGTCCTTCGGCTGCCTCGTCGGTCATGTAAGCGAGTCGCGTGGCTTCGCCGGCGAAAACCTGCTGGCCGACGAGACCGTCGTCGATCAGATTGAACGAGAACTTCAGCATGCGTTGGGCAGTCGGGCTTTTGCCGTTGATCTCCTTTGCCCACTGCAGCGCGGTGTTCTCGAGTTCGTCGTGGTCGACGACTGCATTGACCATGCCCATGCGGTGTGCATCGTCGGCCGAGTACTCGCGGCCGAGGAAGAAAATCTCGCGCGCAAACTTCTGGCCGACCTGTCGGGCGAGGTAGGCCGAGCCGTAACCACCGTCGAAACTGGCGACGTCGGCATCGGTTTGCTTGAAGCGCGCGTGCTGGCGCGAGGCAATGGTGAGGTCGGCAACGACGTGCAGGCTGTGGCCCCCACCGGCCGCCCAGCCAGGCACCACGCAGATGACGACTTTGGGCATGAAGCGGATGAGTCGCTGCACCTCGAGAATGTGAAGACGTCCCGAGCGGGCGGGGTCGCTGCCGGCAAGCGAGTCGTTGTCGGAATACTGGTAGCCGGCGCGGCCACGGATGCGCTGGTCACCGCCGCTGCAGAACGCCCATCCACCGTCTTTCGGCGACGGACCGTTGCCGGTGAGAAGGACACACCCGACATCGCTCGTCTGACGCGCGTGGTCGAGGGCAGTGAACAGTTCGTCGACCGTGTGGGGGCGGAATGCGTTTCGTACCTCGGGGCGGTTGAACGCGATGCGAACGGTGCCGTGTTCGACACTGCGGTGGTACGTGATGTCGGTGAAGTCGAATCCGGGAACCTGAGTCCAGCGAGTCGGGTCGAAGATCTGCGAATCAGTCACGACACAAGTGTGCCGATTATTTGCGCAACCCCAACCACCAGGCGGCAACCTGGGCGGGCATCCGCTCGTGGTACGCCTTCCACAGGTCAGATGCGCCATCGACGAGGGGCTGCATGTTCGTTGCGGGAAGGGGGCTTGCCGTCGTGATGGGGTCGAGCCACTCGAGCTTGAAGTCGGAGAAGATGCCGGTCATCTTCTTTGCGTCGGTCTCGTGGTGGTCGGACGTCTGGTGTTCGAGGAAGGCGTTGTAGTCCTGGAAGGCGAGCAGGCCGTAGTAGGTGTTCGGCTCGGCACCGCGCCAGTACTCGTAGCGGATCACGCGCGTTTCGTTGTCGTGGGTCGCCTTGACGAGACGTTCGGCGAGGTCTTCGAACTCGCGTTCCTTGCCGGGCTTGACGGTGATGTGGGCGAGGATCGTTGTCATGTGCCCACAGTAGTGGCGCCGGCGACCTCCTAGTTCAGACGGGAGAGTTCGCCGACCAGCCGCGCGACGTCGGCGAATCGCAGGAAGAGCGGGCTGAATGCGATGCGGATGACGTTGGGGGGCCGGAAGTCGACGATGAGGCTGCGCGCGATCAGTTCCTTTGACATCCGCTCGGCGTCGGGGTGCAGCAATGCGATGTGGCCACCACGCCGTGCTCCTTCGCGCTGCGACCCGAGCCCGAAGCCGCCCGTCGACAGAAATGTCCCGTATCCCTCGACGAAGAAGTCGCCGAGTCGTATGCACGTGGTGCGCAGATCTTCGATGGGGTACCGATTGATGACACCGAGTGCGGCGTGCATCGCCTTCATCGACAACACGTGCGTCGTGCCACTGGAGAACCGCGCGATGCCGGCGGCGGGTCGGAACGTGTCCTCGAAAGCGAAGGGTTCAGCGTGGCCGAACCAGCCCGGTATCGGCTGGGCGACCGAGCCGATGATGCGCGGGGCGGCATACACGTAGGCGGGGGCGCCGGGACCACCGTTCAGGTACTTGTAGCCGCATCCCACCGCAAAGTCGATGTCGTTGTCGAGAACGTCGCACTTCACCGCGCCCGCGGCGTGCGCCAGGTCCCACACGGTGAGGATGCAGTGATCGTGGGCTGCAGCGGTGACGGCCCGCACGTCGTGGAGGTCGGCCGAGCGATAGTCGATCATTGACGCCGTCATCACGGCGACGTCGTCGGCGAATCGCCGGGGCATTTCCGAGACTTCGAGCTCGATGAACTCGAGACCGTGGAGGTCGGCGACGCTGCGCGCGACGTAACGGTCGGTCGGAAAGTTTCGTGAGTCGCACAACATCACCCGCCGTGTCGGCGACTTGTTGATGGTCACGGCGGCCGACAGAACCTTGAACAACGCAACCGAAGTCGAGTCGACGGCAACGACCGAACCCGCCGGCGCGCCGATGACCCTTGCGACGAGGTCGCCGGTGGAACCCGCCAGTTCGAGCCAGTCGCCGTCGTGCCATGTGCGCACGAGGCCGTTGCGCCACTCCTCGTCGAGCGCGTGAACGACGGCAGCCCGCGCGGCGTGAGTGAGCGGACCGAGTGAGTTGCCGAGGAAATACGACTCGTTGTCGGGCAAGTCGAACTGCGAGCGGGCGGCTGCAAGCGGATTCGCGAGGTCGAGTTCCATCGCGCGTCGCGTGTAGTCGTCGAGCGTCGTCATGTGCCGTCTCCGTCAGGCCCGCAGGAGGCCGATAGTGGTGTCGCCGAGATGCGTCCCCGGTGTGACGAGATCGTAAATCAGATCGAAGTGGTCGCGTCCGACGACGACTTGCGAGGTGGCATCGACACTGGCGGCAACGAGTTTGTCAACGTACGCGTCGCTCTGGGACTTGAATGAAGCCGTCTCTTCTTCGCCGACGAAGGCTCGAACGGAGCGCACGGGGGTCACCCGAAGGTGTGCGGGGCTGAGTCGCACCGCGTCGGGCACGGTGAGACCGAGCGGTTCGTTCACCGCGGTTGCGACCAACGGCCGCAGGTCAAAGACTCCACTCAGCAGAATCGCGGCATCGCACCTGACGGGCTGCGGATTTGCGATGGTCACCATCGCGGCGAGATGGCCACCCGCCGAAGAGCCAGACACGATTACTCGCGCCGGGGTGAGGCCCGACGTGTGGAGGAGCCAATCGAACGCCGCACGGCACTGCGTGACGATGCGCTCGAGCGTTGCGGTCGGTGCGAGCGTGTAGTTGATGCTCGCAAAAGAGAACCCGAGGTCGAGTGCATCGGCAGCCCACATCGAGCACTCATCGGCAGAGAGCGTCTTCCAGTAGCCCCCGTGAATGAAGACCAGAAGTGGCGAGCCGGGTGCGTGCCTTGCGACGACGACGTACTCGTCGGGTCCGGGCCCGTAGTGCTCGCGGGTGACGCGACCGCCGAGGCTCTCGAGAACGGCCGAACTGCGTCGCGCGTATTCCTCGATGTACCACGGCGCGGGGTGCTTCGAGACGGAGCTGGGTGAGTACTCGCGTTCGAGGTCTGGGTCAGGCGACATGTTCGGGTTCAGCGGTCGGTGTTGCTCGACGCTGCGCTGCGCGGGCCTTTGCGACGATGATTGCCGAGCAGGGGATGACGAGGACATTCGGCAGTGTGACGAGCGCGTCGCCGATGGCGAGGCCGTAACACATCCAGGTCGACGACGTCACGAAGAGCAGAGCGTTGCTCGAGACCGACACACCCTGCAGATCAGGATCGCGGAGAACCTTGAAGGTCTGCGGCAACACCGACAGTGCACCAACCGCAAAGGCGAGCATCCCGAGGAGTGTGGTGGATACCGCACCCGTGACGAAGCCAAGACCGATGACGGTGGTGACCAGTCCGAACACGGTCGTGCGCCTCACGACGTCGTGTCGGACCATCGCGGCGGCCAACAGTGCAATTGCCACTGCGACGAGAAGATTCGAACCGAAAAGAGGCATGTCCGACTGGGACAGTCCGTAGATCGACCACAGGATCGACCCCGACATCCCCTGGAGGGCGCCAAGCGGAGCAAGGCCCTCGACCGTGTCGTTGCGGTACACGCGCAAAACCTGCGGCCAGATGAAGAGCATCGAAAGGACGGACGCGACGAGACCAAGCAGATTCGTGGGGGACACGCCCCCAGTCTGGCCGACGGCGGTGCCGAACGGACGAACTATTCTCGCGACATGACCATCGAC
>SXZT01000032.1 GCA_005787785.1 Actinomycetota bacterium | reverse complement strand
GTAGATGACGCCGGCTTCCTTGCCGATCTGCTCGAGCACGGGCGACGGAAAGACTTCGCTCCCGAAGACGGCCTTCACACCCTCTTCCTTGACCTGGGTGATCAGGTCTGCGATTTCCTTCGGTGTCGGCTCTTCGAACGACGACGGCTGAATTGCACCGACGACGGTCCAGTCGTACTCCTTGGCGAAGTAGGCGTAGGCGTCGTGGTACGTGACGAGCTTGCGCGCCTCGGCGGGCAGGGTTTCGGTCGCGGAGCGCACGGCAACGTCGAGCTCGTCGACCTTGGCCGAGAACTTCTCGAGGTTCGTTGCGTACGAGTCGGCGTTGACCGGGTCGCGCCGCGACAGCGTGTCGGCAACCACCCTCGCGTAATCCTTCACCATCGGCGGGTTGGTCCACAGGTGCGGATTCGGCTTGCCGCCCTCTTTCGGAAACGAGAAGTCGAAGATCCATTCGTCTTCGGGAAGAACCTCGGTACCGAGTTCACAGATCGTCGCGCCTTCCTTCAGGTTGGCAAGCGCGAGGTCCTTCGTGGGCTCTTCGAGCACCAGGCCGTTGATGAAGATGACGTCGGCTTCTTCCAACGTCTCGGCCGCACTCGGAGGCGGTTCGAAAGTGTGGGAGTTGGTTCCCTCGGGCACGAGACCTTCGATCACCGCATCGGTGTCGCCGGCGATGTTGGCGACGATGTTCGTGATCGGCGCGACGGTCGACGCGATGCGAATCGGTCGGCCCTCGACGACTGTTCCACCCGAACAGGTCACCGAGTCGGATGACTCAGCCGTTGTGGAGGCCGAGTCGTCACCCCCGCAGGCGCCCAGCAGAGCAGAAACAAGCAGAAATCCGACCGAAATGGTCCGCTTTTGGGCCAAACTCACGATTGAGTTCTAATTGCAAAACGTTGAGTTTCCGCCCTCGGACGAAAGATTTCTCTGCGATCGGGTTCAGTTGACGTTGCGCGAGCGGCCCGCCCAGTACGGGGCGCGAAGGTCCTTTTTCAGCACCTTGCCGCTGGGATTGCGCGGAAGCGCATCGACCCAGTCGACGCTCGTCGGACACTTGAACTTTGCGAGCCGTTCACGGCTGAAGTCGATGATCTCCTGCTCGGCGACCTCGACGCCGGGCTTGCGCACGACGATCGCTTTCGCCGTTTCTCCCCACTTCTCGTGGGGGACACCGATGACTGCCACGTCGGCGATCGCCGGATGCGCCATCAACACGTTCTCGACCTCGGCCGGATACACGTTCTCACCACCGGACACGATCATGTCTTTCACGCGGTCGTGGATATAGACATAACCGTCGGCGTCGAAATAGCCCGCGTCACCGCTGCGGAACCAACCACCGGCGACGATCGACTCGGCCGTCGCCTCGGGCATCTTCCAGTAGCCCTTCATGATCTGCGGACCGCTCAACCAAATCTCGCCGACTTCACCGGTCGGAACGTCCTTGCCCGTCGACGCGTCGACCACGCGCACGCCGACACCCGGGCCGGGCTTGCCGCACGAACGCAAGCGGTGCTTGTTCGGTCCGTCGGGATCGTGATCCTCCGGTGCGAGGTTCACGACGGCTCCGGTGGTTTCGGTGAGTCCGTAGGCCTGCCAGAACTTGCACTTGAACGTCTTCACCGATCGCGCGAGAACATCCTCGGAAATCGGTGAGGCGCCGTAGACGAACACCTTGAGACTCGCGAAGTCACCCTTGTCGACGTCGGGGACCATCAACATGAACTGCAACACCGCAGGCACGAGGAACGCATGGGTCACCTTCTGCTGCGGAATCAGTTTCACGACGGCCACCGGATCGAGATCACGCACGATCACCGACTTGCAGCCGCAATACATGCCCGCGACGGCCCAGCCGCCACCACCGATGTGGAAGAGCGGCATGGCGATCATGTTCACCGAATCTGCATCGAGTTCCCACATCTCCTTCGCGAGCGGCATGAGCGCGAAGAAGTTGTTGTTCGTCAGCATCACACCCTTCGGGCGACCGGTGGTGCCACTCGAGTAGAGCTGGAACGCAACGTCCTCCGCCCCACCCTTTGCGCCGGGGTCGGTGTCGCTGCCACCGGCGAGAAAGTCCTCGTAGGCGACGGTACGCAACTTGCCGACGGGCGACGCATCGCCACCGATGATCACGACGAGCGAGTCGGGATGCAGATCGCCGGCGATGGCGTCGAGCACGGATCGGAACTCGTTGTGCGCGATGAACACGCGCGACTCGGCGTCGTTCACGATGTAGGCAACTTCTGGCGGTGCGAGACGCCAGTTGACGTCGACGGACACCGCGTTCAGCAGACTGCACGCGAAGAACACCTCGAAGTGTTCGACCGAGTTCTTGTCGAGGAACGAGACGCGCGACTCCGACTTCACACCGACGGCGGACAGCGCCTGAGAAAGTTTCTTTGACCGCGTGTAGAGCTCGCCCCACGTGAGCGAACGCTCACCCTGAATGACCGCGGTCTGCCCGGCGCGCTCGGCACCGTGAACCCTGATGATGTCGCCGACTGATCCGATTGTTTGCCCCATGGGCCCCAGATTACTTCCCCGTCAAACGGCTCACGACGGGTGCGAAGGCGTCGAGGTTGCCCTCGCTCACGGTGAAGTAACTGATCCCGTACTTCTCGCGGCGGTCCGCGATGATGTCGCAGATCTGGTCGACGGTTCCGATGTAGGCGTGGGGGTGGTCGGCCATCGCCTCGGGGGTGATCCCGAACATCTTCGCGAAATTGGCGTTGACACTGTCGGGGTCGGGGGTGACGACCGTGAAGTAAGCACCGATCTCGAATTCGAGGTCGGACATTTTTCGTCCCACGGATTCGGCACCCGCCTTCACCCACGCGGCTTTCTGTGCGGTGAGTTCGGCGGTGCTGCTCTGCGCGCCGTACGGGCCGATCTTGCCGCTCGAGTTGTCGAAGTTGTAGGAGACGATGTTCGCCTCACGGCCGGCGATCGTGAGGACGCGCTTGCTGCCGCCACCGATCATGATCTGGATGCCGTTCGGATTCGTGGGCTTGGGAAGCGACTCGTAGTCGTTCAGGTGGACGTACTTGCCGTCGTAATGCACCTCGCCGCCGGCAAAGGCAACCTTTGCCGCCTTCACGTACTCCTCCATGCGCGTCACGCGCTCACCCGCCGGGTCCATCTTGATGCCCAGCGCCTCGTACTCGGCCTCCAACCAGCCTGCGCCGAGGCCGAACTCGAGACGACCACCCGAGAAGAAATCGAGTGTCGCTGCCTCTTTGATCAGCACGGCGGCGGGGCGGTAGTCGATGCAGAACACCCGGCAACCGATCTTGATGGTCGAGGTTGCTTCTGCGGCCACGGCCATCGCGGGCACGGCAGCCAGGCCCTGCACGGGGTGGTTGCACTTCTGCAGAGCGGGACCGGGTCCCAAGAGGTGGTCAGCAAGATGGAACGCGGAGTAGCCGAGGTCCTCGGCCTTCTTCACCTTGTCACGCCACGCCTGTGGCGTCTCTGCGTTGTACGACTGCACTCCGAAACGAAACGGCTTCATGGGTCCCCCTGACAAACGATTGAACGCAAACTAGCGAAAATGAGTCGGCTCAGACGATGCCGGGCTCGTGGGGCAGTTGCAGAACCCGCTCGCCCACGATGTTGCGCTGCACGTTGCCCGTTCCGCCACCGACGGTGAGGGCCTGGGAGAAGAGAAATGCGCCGGTCCACACCGCATGATCGATGTCGACGTTCGACCCGAGCACGCCGTCGGCGCCCATCATGTCGACGGCGAGGGCCGCGACATGCTGGCCGTGTTCGTCGGCAAGGATCTTGCGGATGCTCGCCTCGGGGCCGGGCTGCTCACCACGCAACCGCGCAACGAGGGTGCGCATGCGGATGAGTTCGAGAATCTGGTGCTCGATCCACGCGTCGACGACCCTGCGCCGCATCACGGGGTCGGTGACGCCGCCTTTCATCCGAATCTGATCGATGAGGTTCATCGCGGTCGGCCCGTGACCCCACAGGATGCCGCCCGTCGACAACGACACACGCTCGTTTCCGAGGGTCACCTTGGCGAGCCGCCAACCGTCGTTGACCTCACCCACCACCGAGTCACGCGAAAGTCGCACGTCGGTGAGGAACACTTCGTTGAACGTCTCGCCTCCGGTCATCTCACGGATGGGGCGCACCTCGATGCCGGGTGCATCCATCGGACATATGAAGTAAGTGATGCCGCGGTGCTTCGGCGCGTCGGGGTCGGTACGGGCGAGAAGAATCCCGAACTTCGAGTGCTGTGCGCCGCTCGTCCAGATTTTCTGACCGTTCACAACCCACTCGTCACCGTCGAGCACCGCGCGCGTGCGCAGACTCGCAAGGTCGCTTCCCGCTTCGGGTTCACTGAACAACTGGCACCAAATTTCCTCACCCGAGAGGATCTTCGGCACGTAGCGACGCTTTTGTTCCTCCGAACCGGCGTGGACGATCGTCGGTCCGGCCCATCCGATGCCGATTGCATTCGAGGGGCGCGACACGCCCGCTCGTTTCAGTTCGTCGTCGATGATGAGTTGGTGGATCGGATCCGCGCCGAGGCCCCACGGCACTGGAAGATGCGGTGCCACGTAACCCGCGTCGGCCAATTGCCGGCCCGACGGCCGCGGATTGCCGGCGAGCCACCGCCGCACGGCGATTCTGCGTTCGTCTTCGTCGCCGGGCAATAGGTGATTCACACTCCCGAGAATAGTGTTGCCGCTTGTGACAACTTCGACGTCGAACTCCGGGTGGAACTTTGCCGACATGTGGGAACTGCACGCGCGGCGATTCCCCGACGCACCCGCAGCGATCCACGGAGGCGAGACGCGCACCTGGCGCGACTTCGATTCGCGTGCGAACGGCATCGCCAATACCCTGCTCGCCGCCGGCGCAAGGCACCAGGACAAGGTCGCGCAGTACATGCACAACTGCCCCGAGTACACGGAGTCGATGTTCGGCCTATTCAAGATCAGCCTCGTCCCCGTCAACACGAACTACCGCTACACCGAGGACGAGCTCACTTACCTGTGGGACAACTCCGATTCCGTCGCGGTGATCTTCCATGCGACCTACGCCGAGCGGTGCGCGGCGGTCCGCCCGCGCGTACCGAACGTGAAGACTTGGATCTGGGTCGACGACGGGACGCACCCCTGCCCCGACTGGGCGGTGTCGTACGACAAGGCCGCCACGTCCAACACTGCGCAGCCCTCGCCTGCGTGGTCGCGCAGCGGCGACGACCTCTATTTCCTGTACACGGGCGGCACCACCGGCATGCCGAAAGGCGTCATGTGGCGACAAGACGACATGGTCGGCAGCCTCGATGCGCCGTCGAAGGTCCGCCTACCCGAGCACGTGGACATGTCGGCCCTCGAGGCACGTGTCGGCAAGCCCGGACCGGTCAACATGCCGGCCGCGCCGTTGATGCACGGCACCGGAGCAATGAACGCAATGTGGGCGCTCGCGCTCGGCGGGGCGGTCGCGACCATGACGAGTCGAACCTTCGATGCGAAGGAACTGCTCGAAGTCGTTCAGTCCGCGCGTGTCAACAGCATCGCAATCGTCGGCGATGCGTTCGCCAAGCCGATCCTGCGGGCACTCGATGAAAACCCGGGCAAGTACGACGTCTCGTCGATCAAGTTCATCACCTCGAGCGGCGTCATGTGGTCGGCGGAAACCAAGGCGGGACTTCTGCGCCATCACCCGAAGATGTTGCTCATCGACAGCCTTGGTTCCTCCGAGGCAATCGGCATGGCTTCCTCGACCACGAGCGCCGACGGCTCCAGCAGCACCGCGACCTTCAAGTTGGGACCGAACACCCGTGTCATCAATGAAGACGGTCGCGATGTCGTGCCGGGCAGTGGTGAACGCGGACGCATCGCGATGCGCGGTCGCACGCCGATCGGGTACTACAAGGACGAAGCGAAGTCGGCGTCGACGTTCGTCGTCATCGACGGCCTGCGCTACTCGATTCCCGGCGACTTCGCCGAGGTCGACGCCGACGGAACCGTGAGGTTGCTCGGCCGCGGCAGCCAGTGCATCAACACCGGCGGCGAGAAGGTGTACCCGGAGGAAGTCGAAGAGGTTCTGAAGACCCATCCGAGTGTGCTCGACGCAGCGTGCGTGGGTGTACCCGACGAGCGTTTCGGCGAGGTGATCACCGCCCTCGTCGAGCCCCGCCCCGGCGAGGGGATCGACTCGAGCGCACTTGTCGCCCACGTGCGTTCGACTCTGGCCGCATACAAATCGCCGAAGAACGTGATCGCGGTGGCCTCGATCGGCCGGGCACCGAACGGCAAGCTTGACTACAAGCGTCTGAAGCAGGAAGCCCTCGACGCACTTGGCTTGTCCAAGTGACCCACAAGTAGAATTCACCCGCGCCGCCGAACGGTGTGAACAGACCCGTGCCGCCGGGCGGCGCGAACAGAAAGGCTCCCCCATGGCAGATGTTGGTTACGACGGCACGGTAGCGATCATCACCGGCGCCGGTGGCGGTCTTGGTCGCCAGCACGCCCTCCTCCTCGCCACGCGCGGCGCGCTCGTCGTCGTGAACGACCTCGGTGGCAACATCGACGGCACGGGCGGCGATGCATCCGCCGCACAGAAGGTCGTCGACGAAATCAAGGCGGCCGGCGGCGAGGCAGTCGCCGACCACAACTCGGTCGCGACACCCGAGGGTGGCGCAGCGATCGTGAAGACGGCGGTCGACACGTTCGGTCGCGTCGACATCGTCATC
>SXZT01000031.1 GCA_005787785.1 Actinomycetota bacterium | reverse complement strand
TGTGACGGTGGGCGTCGACTCCGGCCCCGATCGCATCGAAGAGGTGTCGGTCGGTGATTCGATCGAGTTGACGATGGTGAATCCCGACGAAGACGACGAGTTTCACGTGCACGGCTTCGACCTGGGCGGCGACGAGACGCCTGCCGGTGAGGAGAAGGTGTTCGTCTTCACCGCGACCGAATCCGGCGACTTCGAAGTCGAGAGTCACGCAACGGGTGACGTGCTCGTTGTCATTCGCGTGTCCTGACCCGACCACAATGGGGGTGTGAACCTCCACGATCTCGTCGCACTCGAAGCGCACGGCCCCGACACGTTCGTCGGCATCGGCCACGCGTATCCGTGGGGCGGTCTGTACGGCGGTCACATCGTCGCCCAGGCGTTGTCTGCTGCGGCCGCCACCGTCGACCCCGCATTCATGGTGCACTCGGTGCGCGCCTATTTCATACAACGCGGTGACAACTCACAGACGGTGCGCTACGAAGTCGATCGGATTCGCAACGGGCGTAGCTTTGCCACGCGGCGCGTCGTTGCCCGTCAAGAGAAAGGCGCGATTCTGAACCTGGAGTCGTCGTTCCAGGTGCCCGAGTCGACGACCGAACTGGATGCGGTGTCGTTGCCCGCCGGCTTGGTCGGCCCCGATGCACTCGCCTCGGAATCGTGGAGCGATGTCTTCGACAGGCGGTGGATCAACGGCGAGAACGTGCCCGAGTCGCGTCGCAACGTCACGGGATGGTGCGGCGCGTGGATGCGCGTGACGACTGACGTCTCCGATGCACAATTCGAACACCAGTGTGCACTTGCCTACATCTCCGACGATCTGCCAACCGACGCCGTGTTCGTTGCCTTGCCCGAAGCACGCGACGCAGGTGAGGCCGGGCAGCGATTCAGCGCGAGCCTCGACCATCAGATCTGGTTCCACCGTCCACACCGCTCGAACGAGTGGCACTTCTACGAGATGTCGTGCACGGCGTTCGTCGGTGGTCGGGGACTCACCTTTGGCCACGTGTACGGTGCCGACGGCACGCACGTGGCGACGATCGCTCAGGAAACGCTGGTGCGCTGGCGGACACCCTCGACGTAGGGGCTGATCGCGGCATCAATGAGTGGCACCAGCCATTCGGCGTATTTCGTCGTGATGTGGTTCGAGTCGCGGTACACGAGAAGGTTCCCCACGATGACGGGACAGGTCTTGTCGGTGCACATCCAGTTGGTCACGTCGAGAACCTGCGCGCCGTTGTTCGCGGCTGCGGCGATGTTCGTGTCGAGTCGTGACTGGCGAATTCCCTTCTCGCGGGGGAATGCGCAGTTGCGAACGCTCGAGACGTTGTTCGACAGACAAATAGGTACGTCGCGGCCCGGGTACGGCGTGTCGGTGATGAGAACCGGCTCGGTACCTGCGGCCCGCAGCTCGGGGATCAATTCGGCGAACCCGTCGAGCCACACCTGATCGGGGAAAGGTTGCTTCACGCCGACCTGCTGCAATCGGTTCGAGTACGAGATGAAAACGACCGCGGCGCGTTCCTCCGCGAGGCGCTTCTTCACGTTCGCGCGCCACGGTTCGCATTGTGGATACGTTGCGCCGACGGTCGAGTTGTAGGTGATCTGTTCGATCGGCGTGCAGCCGAGTTTCGTGAGAGACAGCAGTCGCCATCGGCGTTGTTTGGCGATCATGTCGAGTGCGTTGAACCATTGGGCCGCGTGTGAATCGCCGAAAAGTGCGACGGTGAACGACGACGACGTGTCGCCGAACACGCACTCGCCGGGTTCGGTGGAGCCGGCATCGAGGTGGCAGCCGTCGTCGTAGATGATCGGTTTGTCACCGCTTGCACCCGCAAGTGACGGCTCGAGGTTCTTCGGCACCTTTTCCGTCGCCACGCCTTCGATCACTGCGGCGAGTGGTTCGGTTGGACTGACAACGGGCGGGGGAGGTCCGGCAGGCAGCGTCGTTGTCGAGTCGGTGGTCGGTGGAACATCGGTCGAACCGGTGGCCACCGGCACGGTCGAGTCCACGCTCGTGCCGACGCTCACGCTCGCCGAGGTGACGAACGTCGGTGTCGTTGCGACGACGTCGGAGGCCAGGTCGATCGACTTGTTGCGCAACAACAGTCCCGCACCGACACTGACGACGACGAGCAGGGCCCCGAGGCCGAGCGCGAGGTTGTTGCGAGTCGCAAGGTGGCGCGAATGGCGCACCGGATTCTCGACGAACCGATACGACAGATCCGCCGCGACGACCGACCCGGCGACGAGTGCGATGCGCTCGGCAACCGACAGCGAACCGCCGAGAGCGGCCTCGCCGATGATCAGCGCCGGCCAGTGCCAGAGATAAATGGAATACGACCGCGCACCGATCCATTGCATGACGCCGTGACGCAGAACAACCACGGGACCGCGCGTCGCATCGTCGCCGGAGGCGAGAACGAGCGCCGTGCCGATGACCGGTGCGAGTGCGAGAACACCGGGGAATGCCATCGCTTCGCTGGTCGCAAAGCACGCCATGACGATGACCGCGAGGCCGATCCATCCGCCGATGCCGCGGAGTCGGGGCGACAGCGCGACCACCCGCGGCCACGCGATCGCAAGAAGTGCGCCGGCACCGAGTTCCCAGGCGCGTGCATGCAGACCGAAGAACGCCCAAGGTTGTGATGTCGAGGTTTGCCAGATGCACACGGCAAACGATGCAACGGACACGGTTGCGATACCGATGGCAGCACGCGACGTCGCACGCGAGCCACGCCACAACAGCAGCGCGAGCAATGCCGGCCACACGACGTAGAACTGTTCTTCGACGGCGAGTGACCAAAAGTGCTGCAACGCCGAGGGAGGCAACGCCGACTGGAGGTAGTCGGTTCCGCGCTGCGCGAAGACGATGTTCGCCACGAAGCCCCCGCTTGCCACCGCATCGGTGCCAAGATCACGAAGGCGCAGTGGCTCGAGCCAGATGTTCCCGGCGATGACGGTGCCAACGACGACGAGACACGAAGCGGGGAGCAGCCGTCGAACGCGACGGCCGTAGAATCGGGGGAGTGAGATCCGGCCACCTGCGGCGTGTTCGCGCAGAAGAAGACTCGTGATGAGAAAGCCGGAGACGACGAAGAAGACATCGACGCCGATGAATCCACCGCGCAAACCGAGGAAGTGCGCGTGATACAAAACCACGACGCCGACTGCGACGGCGCGCAGGCCTTCGATGTCGCGACGAATTTCAGCGGCCACGTGAAATGTCTAATCGCTGCGCATGACGAAACCTTGGTGGTCGAGACCGGCGTCGATCCGGTGACCTTCCGCTTTTCAGGCGGACGCTCTGCCGACTGAGCTACTCGACCGTGT
>SXZT01000030.1 GCA_005787785.1 Actinomycetota bacterium | reverse complement strand
TCGAGGAGGAACCAATCGAGGACTGCGATCGTCATCTGCTTCTGCAGGTCGTCGCTGCGGTTTTCTATGCCGCCTCCTTTCGAGGCAAACATAACGAAAGGGTGTGACATCCAAGCCGGGTGATTGCAAGTCATGTCGCGTTGTAGGGTCGCTCCGTGGCGGTTTCCAGCCGATCAGAAGTTGATCAGTCGTTCGAGGGTCGAACAGTTGTGGTCACCGGCGCGACATCGGGAATCGGTGCTGCCACTGCGATCGCATTTGCCAGACGTGGCGCCAATGTCGTTGTGTCGGGCCGGAATGCCGTTGAAGGTGCGCGAGTCGTCGAATCGGTTGACGATGCGGGTGGTCGCGGGTTCTTTGTTCAAGCCGACTTGCGTGAACGTGGTGCAGCCGACCGACTCATCACGCGGGCGATCGGTGCCTACGGGCGAATCGACTTCGCATTCAACAATGCGGGGATCTTCGATCGTGTCAACGAATTCCACACGTACGAAGACGATCTCTGGGACGAGATGATCACCGTCAATCTCTCTGCGGTCTTTCGGTGCATGCGGGCAGAGATCAACGCGATGGTGGACAGCGGAGGAGGAGTGATCGTGAACAATGCCTCGGTCGTCGCGCACCGCGGGAGTGAACGTGCCGGGCCCGCGTACGTTGCTGCCAAGCACGGTGTTCTCGGCCTCACCCGTCAGGCGGCGAGCGAGTATGTGACACGTGGTATCCGCGTCAACGCGGTGTCACCAGGCCCGACACGAACAGCAGTTGCTGAGCCACTCATCGCACAAGGTCCCGACGCAGTGCGTCTTGCGATGTCCCGCCTGAACCCAACGGGTGAGCTCGTTGATCCGGCTGACATTGCAGAGGGCGTCGTCTTTCTTTGCTCGGATGCAGCGCGAATGATCAACGGATCCGAACTCGTGTTTGATGGTGGACAACTCTCGAAACTCAGCTGACCACTCAAGTCAGCGGTCGAAGCCCCCAGAAGTTACGAAGCAAAGCGTGGTGAAACGGCCGCGTGGATGGCCGCTTGCACGTCATCTTTCGGCAGCATTCCATCGATGATGATCCAGCGTGCCGGGTCGGCAGCGGCCATCTCTGCGAATCCGACGGCGATGCGCGCGAAGAAGTCGGCACCTTCGCGTTCGAAGCGGTCAAGGTTCCGTTTGGCGAGTCGGCGTTCGGCTTCGTCGCGGGGAATCTGAATCCACACGACGATGTCGGGGAGCGCTTGGTTGAGTGCCCACTCGTTGATGCTGCGGATGGTGTCAATACCGAGGCCGCGACCGTAGCCCTGGTAGGCGAGCGTTGAGTACACGCTGCGGTCGCTGACCACGTGCTGGCCTGCGACGAGGGCCGGCTCGATGACCTCGCTCATCAACTGCGCGCGATCGGCCGTCATGAGGAGAAGTTCGGTGCGCGGGTCGATGTCGGTGTTGTCGGGGTCGGCGAGAATCGCGCGCAGCATCGCCCCGATGCGCGTACCACCCGGTTCACGTGTGGCGACTGCACCGAGTGTTTCGGCGAGGCGCTTGACGTGCGTGCTCTTTCCGCAGCCCTCGAGTCCTTCGAACGCGATGTACTTGCCGCGGCTCATCAGTCGTCAGTCTTGTCGGCTTTCTGCCGTGTTGCTGACTTTTTGGGCACCGCCTTTTTCGCAGGTGCCTTCTTTGCTGCCGGCTTCTTGGCCGGGGCTTTCTTCGCCACCGCTTTTTTGGCCGGAGCCTTCTTGGGGGCGGCTGCGCGGGCACCGCGCTTCTTCGGTGCACCACCGTTTTCGGCGACGTATTCGCGGCGCAGTTGCAACAGTTCGTAGGCGCGCTCGGGTGTCATGTCGGCAAGGATGTCGCCGCGCTTCAAGCCGGCGTTGGTTTCACCGTCGGTGACGTATTCGCCGAAGCGGCCCTCTTTTGCAACGACTGGCTTGCCACTGACGGGGTCGTTGCCGAATTCCTTGAGCGGTGGCTTCGGTGCGGCACGGCCACGACCGAAGGTGCGCGGCTGGGCGAGAAGTGCGAGCGCCTCGTCGAGGGTGATGGTGAGCAACTGTTCTTCGCTCGAGATCGTGCGGCTGTCCTTGCCCTTCGAGATGTACGGACCGAAGCGACCGCTCTGTGCGGTGATCGGCTCACCATCGGCCGGGTCGTTGCCGAGCGTGCGCGGAAGTGACAGCAGGTCTTCTGCATCCTTCATCGAGAAACGATCGATGTTCATCGTCGCGAAGAGCGACACCATTTTCGGCTTGTCGAAACCAGGAGGTGGATCGTCGGGGGTTCCCCATTGCACGTAGGCGCCGTAGCGACCTGTCTTGGCGAAAACAGGCAACCCGTCTTTCTGGCCGATCGGCTCGTCGCCCTTCGGGGCGGCAAGCAGTTGCACCGCGACCTCGAGGGTGAGGTCTTCGGGTGTGAGCGTGTCGGGAACGCCCGCGGTGTTCTCACCGCAGCGCACGTACGGGCCGTACTTGCCGGGCTTGACGACGACGTCGTCGCCCGACTCGGGGTGTTTGCCGAGCGGGAAAGTGTTGATCTCGGCCGCGTCGATTTCATCGAGGTTGTCGGCGACGATTTTCTTTAGACCGGGATCACGGTCGAGGTTGCCGGTCGTTCCGAAATAGAACTGGTGCAGCCAGTCGTTCTTCTCACGTTCACCGCGCGCGATTGCATCGAGGTGTTCCTCGACGGAAGCGGTGAAGTCGTAGTCGATGAGCGTGGCGAAGTGGTTCTCGAGCAGACGGATGACCGAGAACGCCGTCCACGTGGGAACGAGAGCGGTGCCTTTCTTGCGGACGTAGTCGCCGCGGTCGACCATCGTCGAGATGATCGAGGCCCACGTGGACGGGCGACCGATACCTTTTTCCTCCAGACGTTTCACGAGGCTGGCCTCGGTGTAGCGGGCGGGGGGAGTGGTGGCGTGCGGATTGTTGACCCACTCGCCGACGAGGACGGTGTCGCCCTTGGTGAGGGGGGGAAGAAGAACAGAATCACTCGGTGCCTCGGCATCGTCATCGGCATCGTCATCGGGCAGGTCTTCGTACGCCTGGCGGTAGCCCTTCTTCGTGATCGTGGTGCCGCTCGCCGAGAACTCACAGGCGGTCGGTCCCGCGGCCGCCGTGAGTTTCACGCTGACCGTCACTCCGGTGGCGTCGGCCATCTGCGATGCGAGCGTGCGCTGCCAGATGAGACGGTAGAGCGCGACTTCCTGCTTCGACTTCAACTGGCCTTCGACCTGCTCGGGTGCGCGCAACGGCAGTGTGGGGCGAATCGCCTCGTGTGCTTCCTGGGCGTTCTTCACCTTCGAAGAGAACATGCGTGGCTGGGGCGAGAGCATGTCGTTGCCGTAGACCTTGCGGATCGTGTCACGCACTCCACCCATGGCTTCCGCGGCGAGGACGACGGAGTCGGTTCGCATGTAGGTGATGAAGCCGTTCTCGTACAGGCTTTGGGCGATGCTCATCACCTGGCGGCCGGACAAACGCAGCTTGCGGCCGGCTTCTTGTTGCAGGGTGCTCGTCATGAACGGCGCCTTCGGCGACGAGCGGTAGGGCTTGTCTTCCACGCTGGCAACCGTGAGCGACTTGCCCGTCAGTGCGGTGACGAGTTCATTTGCACGTGCCTCGGTGACGACAATGACGTTCGCGGCGGGGTTGCCCTGTTGGTTGAAGTCCTTGCCGGTGGCGACGCGTGTGCCGTCGAGCGAGGTGAGGCGTGCCGAGAACGATGGTGTCGTCGTGGTTTTCGCATCGATGTCGAAATAGGCAGCCGAACGGAAGGCAATGCGCTCGCGTTCACGTTCGACGATCAGCCGCAGGGCGGGGCTTTGTACCCGACCCGCAGAGAGGCCGCGGTTGACGCGGCGCCACAGAACGGGGGAGACCTCATAGCCGTACAGGCGGTCGAGGACGCGTCGCGCTTCGGCGGCATCGACCAACTTGGTGTCGATTTGCTTCGGATTGGCGATGGCCTCGGCGATCGCGGACTTGGTGATCTCGTGGAACACCATGCGGTGGTATTCGACCTTGGGTTGGAGGTACTCGCGCAGGTGGGCCGAAATGGCTTCGCCCTCGCGGTCTTCGTCGGTCGCGAAGTAGATGACGCTGGCGTTTTTCATGTCGGCCTTCAGGTCCTTGATGACCTGGCGACCGCGTTCGGTCAGTTCGTAGGCGGCCTTGAAATCGTTGTCGACGTCGACGGCAAGACCCTTGCTCGGTAGGTCGGCGATGTGGCCGACGGAGGCGCGGACGATGAACTCGCTGCCGAGAAACTGCGAGATGGTCTTCGCCTTTGCAGGGGATTCGACGATGACGAGGGGCTTGCTCATGTTCGTTATGGGTTACGTCAAACGATGCGCGATTGTCAAGCAATCGGGCTCGAACACTTGTCGCGCTTGACTTTCGCTCAGTTTGCCCGGGTCGAGGCCGGTTCCGACTCGGTGATGTCCGCAACGGTGAGGTGGTGTCCCTCGACGTCGATCTTGGGTAGTGCTCGGTCGAGCCACTTGGGTATCCACCAGTTGCGATCGCCCAGGAGTTCCATGGTCGCCGGGACGAGAACCATGCGCACGATCGTTGCGTCGATGAAGACCGCGAACGCCATGCCGAGGCCGAACAGTTTCAGCTGACGGTCGTCGCCGAGAACGAACGCGGCAAAGACACACACCATGATGAGCGCAGCCGCGGTGATGACGCGTGCGGTTGCTGCAAGACCGTCGGCGACGGCCCGGGCATTGTCCTTCGTGCGGTCGTATTCCTCTTTGATACGTGACAGAAGAAAGACCTCGTAGTCCATGGAAAGACCGAAGACGATGGCAAAGAGCATCATCGGTGCCCATGACTCGATGGGACCGGCCTTGCCGACGCCGATCAGGTCCTTGCCCCAACCCCACTGGAAGATCGCAACGATGAGGCCGTAGGCGGCGCCGATCGACAGCAGGTTCATGATCACTGCCTTCAGCGGTACGAGCAGGCTGCGGAAGACCGCCATCAAGAGGATGAACGAGAGAACGAGCACCGCGCCGATCAGCCACGGCAGTCGTCCG
>SXZT01000029.1 GCA_005787785.1 Actinomycetota bacterium | reverse complement strand
ATCATGATCGTGATGGTGCTGACCAGCCCCGACGGTCCGCCGTCGCGCAAGCACTCGCAGATCCTCGTGCCCATGGACGCACCGGGTGTCGAGATTCTCGGAGCGATGCACGTCTTCGGTGAAGACGATGCACCGCACGGTCACATGCACCTGCGTTTCAACGACGTGCGTGTACCGAAGGACAACATCCTGCTGGGCGAAGGCCGCGGCTTCGAAATTTCGCAAGTTCGTCTTGGACCAGGACGCATCCACCACTGCATGCGTTCCATCGGAGCCGCCGAGCGCGCGCTCGAACTGATGGTACGACGCGGCTTGCACCGCGAGGCATTCGGTCGTCCACTCACACGTCTCGGCAAGAACCCCGAGGTCATTGCCAAGGCCCGCATCGAGATCGAGGCTTGCCGTTTGATGGTTCTGCGCGCCGCGAAGGCGATGGACACCATGGGCAACGCCGAGGCCCGCGTGTGGGTGAGCGCCGTGAAGGCAATGGTGCCCGAGCGCGTGTGCAAGATCATCGACGAGGCCATTCAGATGTACGGCGCAACCGGTGTGTCGCAGTGGACGCCGCTGTCGCGCATGTACGCAAGCCAGCGAACCTTGCGTTTGGCTGACGGTCCGGACGAAGTGCACTGGGGTGTTGTCGGTCGTTTTGAGATCGCGCGCTACGAAAACGAGCCGCCGATCGAAAAGCCGACCGAGTACAGGGGCATGTTCTCCGGTCCGGCGTGAGGCTTCACCACGAACTTGCGGGCTCGGGTCCGCGCGTTCTTTTTTTCAATGGATCGGGAGCAACGCTCGAAGGTTCGGCATCGATCATCGATTCTTTGCGCGAGTTCGCAACTGTGATCGCCCACGACCAACGCGGCCTCGGCAAGACGGGCGTCATCGATGGTCCGTTCACCATGGCGCAGTACGCACGTGATGCGGCGGACCTGCTGGACCATGTCGGCTGGACGTCGTGCATCGTCGTAGGTATCAGCTTCGGCGGAATGGTTGCACAAGAGTTCGCGGTGACCCATCCGAGACGCGTGGAGAAACTGGCGTTGTTGTGTACGAGCGCAGGAGGGGATGCGGGTTCGTCGTATCCACTGCACGAGGACGTCGGTCTCGAGCCCGGGGTTCGATCAATGAAGCAGCGAACGCGCTTTGACACACGTTTCACCGACGAGTATCTAGCCAACGACAACTTCGCCGCTGCGATGGCCAAGATGCTCCACGACCGCGAGTTCGTACCCAAGTCGGACGAAGTCCGACGGGGAGAAGTCATGCAGCTCGAAGCCCGTCGTCACCACGACGTAGCCGACCGGCTGCATCACGTCACCTGTCCGACACTCGTCATGGCCGGCCGCTACGACGGCATCGCGCCCGTTGCCAACAGCGAGGCCATCGCCGCCCGCATCCCGAACGCCGAACTACGCGTCTATGAAGGCGGACACCTCTTCATCGCTCAGGATCCCGCCGCCATGGCCGACATCCGCAACTTTGTCGCCTGACGAAACGCTCTGGAGCGTTGTCAGCGGCCGCGGAAGGGCCTGATGCCGTTGGCGGGAACGACGCCGAGGCGACCCGCCTGAAAGTCCTCGAACGCCCGCTGGAGTTCGGCGCGGGTGTTCATGACGAACGGCCCGTACTGCTCGACCGGTTCGCCGATCGGTTCGCCACCCAGCAGAATCACGTCGAGTGAACTGTTCGCCGAAGCGGTGAGCGTGATGGTGTCGCCAGCACCGAACACGGCGAGCCGACCGAGACCAAACGACGCCTGCTCGGTTCCGACGGATCCTTCGCCCGTCAGGCCGTAGGCAAGTGCGTTGTATGCAGGGTTCCACGGCAACGTCATGCGTGAACCGGGGGACAGGGTTGCGTGCGCAACCACGATGGGTGTGTGCGTCGAGCCGGGGCCCTTCACGCCGTCGATCTCGCCCGCGATGATGCGGATGATGGTTCCGGCGTCAGGCGTCGTCACCAACTTCACCAGATCGGCTTCGAGGTTCTGGTAGGCCGGCGGGATCATCTTCTTCACCGACGGCAGGTTGACCCACAGCTGAATGCCGTGGAACAGACCACCGCGAACGACCATGTCCTCGGGCGGAGTTTCGATGTGGAGAACGCCGCCACCGGCGGTCATCCACTGCGTGCCACCGTCGGTGATGACGCCGCCACCACCGTGCGAGTCCTGGTGGATGAAGGTGCCATCGAGGATGTAGGTCACGGTTTCGAATCCGCGATGCGGGTGCCAGTCGGTACCGCGTGGTTCGTAGGGCGCGTAGTTCACTTCGCCCATCTGGTCCATCATGATGAACGGGTCGACCTCGGCGCGGGTCGCACCGTAGAACGCGCGGCGAACGGGAAAGCCCTCGCCCTCGTGTCCCGACGGCGCAACGGTGACGCGCTTCACGGGGCGGTCGCGCAGTTCGGGCTTCGTTGAAATGTCGATCCCCACTCGGGTGAGGGTCAACGGGTCTGCAGTCACTGCGGGCATGTGCGCTCCTTCAATTTGGCTTCATCCCAGATACTTGCGCGCGCAACTAATCTACGTGTGTCGGGTCGCTGTTGCAACGCCGGCCGTAACGTTGCAATGTGTCCCTCCGTTCCGCCCGTGGTCTCGGCGTTCTTGCAGTCGTTTCCGTGTTGCTCGGCGGCTGTGGGGTGCGGGAAGAGTCGGCGGGAAGCACGCGGGTCGACCCGATCACGTGGGAAGAGTGCGGAGAGGTTGATTGTGCGACCATCAGCGTGCCGCTCGATCGAATGGCGACAAAGTTCGGGTCGTCCGCACGAATCGACCTGCGCGCGTATCGCCAGGTTTCCCCTGCGGCCGACAGTCGACACCTTCCGCTGTTTGTTCATCCCGGCGGTCCGGGAGCAGATGTGCGCGCGGCAGTCGCGGCAGCTCGCGCGGCTTTGGCCCCGATTGTCGACGACTTTGACATTTATGCGTTGTCGACACGTGGGAGCGTGGATGGAACTGCATTCGACTGTGGCGAAAGCCTGGGTGACGTTCGCGTCATCGATTCGGATCCCAGGGCTGCGTCCCGGTTCGCGGAGCGGTGCAACGAGGTGTCGGCTGCGTTGATCGGAAACGTCGGTACGCGGCAGTCGGTTGCGGACCTCGAGGAGTTCAGGGTGATGCTCGGTTTCGAGAAGGTGCGCTTTCTCGGGTGGAGCTACGGCGCAACCCTTGGCGCCGCGTGGGCCATGACACATCCGCAGTCGATTCGGTCGATGGTTCTCGACGCGCCATCGGATCCACGACGTCCGTGGGCCGAGGAACTGCGCGAACGGTACGTCGTTGCGTCAGGTGCATTCGCCCGAAGTTCAGTTTCAACCTCGCTTGATGCCGCGGGGAACGCCCGCGAAAGCGCGCTCGCTCGTGAATACCTCTTGTACGAACCCAATGCCGGTGGGTCAGGAAGCAAATTGGCTGCGCTCAGACTTGGCGAAACACCCGATGGCAGGAACGACGGGGGAATCGAAACGCAGATCGGGGTTCATTGTGCTGACGTCACCCACGCCGAGGCACGTGCGGCGATCGACATCGTCGAGCCAACCCCGAAGATCGGTTTCGGGGCAGCGTTCGATCGTGTGTGTTTGAAACTCGGCGAATCACCCATGCCGCTGACGGAGATCGGCGTCGATCGCGCAGCAACACATCTCGACGTGGTCGTGGTCTCGTCGAGTGGTGACCATGTTGTTCCGTCGGTCGTCTCGCAGCGACTGGCGAAAGACATGTCGTGGCGCCAAGTCGTTGCGGACGCTGATCGTCATCTCAGCGTTGGCTTTGACCCAGTCGCGACGAAGAAAGCAATGGCGTTTCTCGCCACCGGTGAATGACTAGTGGTCGAAGCGCCCCGGTGGCGCTGCATCGGGTTTGCGGGCCCACATTTTCTTGCTGTCGAAGTTCAGTTCGTAGTCGGGCTTCAGTTCAATGACCACGCGACCGGGTGAGTCGAGCAGGGCGAGGAATGCCTGCGCACCCGCCTCGTCGTCCTTGCGGATCGCGCGCGCCAGTTCGGGCAACATCCAGTCGCGTGTTGCAGGGTCATCGTGCACGCTGCAGCGACCGCGCACCGACACCGTCTTGCCCGGTCCGATCGAGGTGCCGACCGAAGAAATCATCGCGGCGGCGTAACCGGTGCGCCGGATGGCAGGGATGCGTGCCCGGGTTCCGGCAGCCGTCAGCCAGATGCTGCCGTTGCGCCAGATGAAACTCATCGCCACGCCAAATGGTTGGCCGGCTTTGTTGGTCCAGATGAAGGTGCACTCGACCTGTTCCTTCAGCAGTCGCTCGCGTATCTCGGGGTCGAGTTGGCATTCCGCGAGGTTTTCTGCATCTTCCACGCCGCCACCGTAGCCGTCGGTCAGGGTTCGACGATGTTGAAGCCGGGTTCGAAGGCGTCGATGTTGCCGAAGATGGTCAACAGGGCTAATGGGTCGCCGTCGAGGGTGATGTTGCCCGCCGCGATCTGGTCCACGAATGTGGTTTCCTGCAGCATCACGCGGATGAAGTCGATGCGTGTCGTGGTGACGGTGACGGTTGCTGCTGCATCGTGGCGGCCGGGGACTGCGTAGAGCGTTCGGTTCGACAGGCCCAGAACCCAGCGTTCGTTCACGTCGGTGAAAATCCAATTGACGACGGCGGTTTGGCCACCGACGTCCTCCGACTTCAGGCGAACCGAGATCGTGTCGAAGATCTGTTCGACTGTCATCGCAACGAGGATGCCCCGACCGCGGGCGTTCGCACCCCCGAGTTTCACCGGGCCGTTGCGCAGTTCCTGCGCACCCTGCAGGTATGCGTTGCGGAACGTCGACGATTCGGCCTGGTAGCCCAACTGTTCCAATGCGTCGGCCTGAAGTTCACGCGCCGCGGTGTTGGCGGGGTCGGCAAAGACGAGGTGATTCACGAGTTCGGCCACCCATCGGTACTCGCCGGTGTCGAACCACGACCTTGCCTTGGCAAGCAGTGCGTCGGCGCCACCCGCAAGCTCGACGTATCTCCTACCCGCATCTGACGGCGCAAGCTTGTTCAGGTTTGCCGGATTTCCGTCGTACCAACTGAGGTAGCGCTGGTAAACCGCCTTGCAGTTGTGCACGAGGTCGCCGTAGTAGCCGCGAGTGTGGCCCTCGGCAAGAAACTCGTCGGGCAGGCGCAACTCCGCCGCGATCTCCGTCGGGACGTAGCCCTTGTTGGCAAGACGCATCGTCTGGTCGTGCATCCACTTGTAGAGATCGCGCTGCAACACCAGAAACTCACGCACATTGTCGGTTCCCCAGCGCGGCCAGTGGTGCGAGGCGAACATGAGCTTTGCCTCGTCGCCGAACAGCTCGATGACCTCGTTGATGTACTTCGACCATGCGAGCGAATTGCGTACCTGCGCACCACGAATTGGTACGAGGTTGTGCATCGTGTGCGTGCAGTTTTCCGCGGTGCACAACCATCCGAAGTCGGGAAAGAAGAAGTTCATCTCGGCCGGCGCTTCGGTCTCGGGCGTCATTTGGAACACGATGCGCACTCCGTCGACCACCATTTCTTGGCCGGTGTGCGTGATGTCGTGCGTCGGAGCGATGAGACCGGAGATGTCGTGGGGAACTGCTTTACCCAGACCCGCGTCGAGGTGAGCATCGGGTCCGGGTGGCAGAAGCGGACCGAATTGGTACGCCGATCGCCGCAGCATTGCCGGACCGGCGATGATGTTCTCCGAGATGGCTTCGTGGAGGAAACCCTCGGGTGCGATGACGATGCAACGACCCGCGTCAACGTCGGCCTGTGAAGTGACGCCATTGACCCCGCCGAAGTGGTCTGCGTGCGAGTGCGTGTAGATCACCGCGACGACCGGTCGTTTGCCGAGGTGTTGGTTGGCGAGTTCGAGTGACGCCCGGGCGCACTGGCCCGATGTCAACGGATCGATGACGATCCAACCCGTTGCACCCTCGATGAAAGTGATGTTCGAGATGTCGTAGCCACGCACCTGCCAGCACTTCGGCGCCACTTCGAACAATCCGTGTCGTCGGTTCAACTGCGCCTGGCGCCACAGGCTGGGGTTCACCGTGTCGGGTGCGGGTGCGCCGTCGGCGATGAACGCATACCGCGACATGTCCCACACGGTTCGTCCCGTGTCGGGATCGGTGATTCGACCGTCGGGAATTGCCGCGATGAACCCGCGGTCGACACGCGAGAAATCGTCGGCATCGAGATCGAACGACACGGCGATGTTCGCCGCCCGGGTGTGTTGAGTGGCGGGCTTTCTCATCCGCGGATCCCCCTCTGAATCGACTCGAAGATGCTCGCCATATTCTTCACCTGGGTCGGGTTCAGATGACTGAAGAGATTTTCCCGAACATTCTCGACGTGGTCCGGAGCGGCCTTTTGCAGGCGGCGCAGGCCACTTGCGGTCAGAACCGCCATCATGCTGCGGCGGTCTTCTTCGCTGCGCTGGCGTGCAACGAGACCACCTTTCACCAAACCATCGAGACGTCGCGTGAGTCCGCTGGGGGAGAGACGCAACGCATCGGCGAGGTCGCACATGCGCATCGACCGGCCGTCGGCTTCGGAGAGGTAGACCAGAACTTGGTAATCACCCAAGGTGAGCCCGTGTTCGGCGAGCCCGGCCTCGAATGCGGCCGTCAGGTCTCCGACGCTCTCGATGAATGCGCGCCATGCGACGGCTTCTGTTTCGTTCAGCCAACGCAGATGTGACATACGATCAGCGTAGTTGCGGCACGCAGATCCTTGCGACCGCAAACTTTGGGTCATTCATGAACGGGGGAAACATGTCAGCAGATCTCGAGCGACGTATCGCGCGCCTGGAGGCAATCGAAGCGGTGCGCTATGCGTTTCATCGCTACTTCCACGCCATCGACAACAACAACATCGACCTCTTGGTCAACGAGGTCTTCACCAAAGACGCGGTCCTCGTCATCTCGAACTATCCACCGGGCAGTGGACAGAATCTGCTGCTCGACACGGAAGAAAAAATCCGTGCGGTCTACGGACCAATCAAGGCCGACGGCCATCGCCACAACGCGGCAAACACCTCGGTCTGGGTGAATGACGACGTCACCGAAGCGAAAGTGACGAGCTTCTTCGTCACCACGATCGCGTGGGGAAATCAGGGTGGCATGTATGAGGGAACTTTTGTTCCGATGGGTGACGGCACGTGGAAGGCGAAGCGTTGGCTGGTGTCCAGCCAGTGGGGCTGGCGTCTCACCGACACCGATCTCAAGCTGCCGGCACCGTACCTGTACGAGCCACCGTCGGTCGGAACCGAAATGGGTGGTTACCAGCCGAAGTAAGCGCATGTGACATGTGAGGCACGGTGAGGCGCACTTGGTCTCGCTGCACGAACATGGTCGCATGCAGTTGAGCAACAAGATCTTTCTCGTCACCGGTGCGACAGGTGGCCTGGGCCGCTGCATCGCGAACGAAATCGAGGCTCGTGGTGGTTTCGTGCTGCGGACCTCGGGTGGCGAATACGACATCGCAGAAGCCGAGGATCGCGCCGTCATCACGCAGCTGGTTGTCGACCACGGCGGAATCGACGGTGTCGTCTTTGCGTCGGGAGTCGTCGGGTTCGGCGCGCATGGAACGCTCGCGGCCGGTGCGGTTCAGCGACTCGTGGATGTGAATGTCACCGGTCCGCTCGAACTCACGAACCAGTTGCTTCCACACATTCACGACGGCGGATCGATCGTCTTCATCAGTGGGGCAGTCGTCGACTTCACAACTGCCGGTATGGCGGCCTACACCGCAGCGAAGGCCGGTCTGTCGGCTGCGTGTCCGGTGCTGCGCCGCGAACTGCGCGGTCGAAAAATCAACGTTCTCGACGCACGGCCGCCCCACACCGAAACCGGGCTTGCAACACGCGCCATCTTCGGTGAGGCACCAAAGATGAAACAGGGCCTGGACCCTGAAGTCGTCGCGAAGAGAATCGTCGTTGCGATTGAGAACGACGAAAGCGAACTAGCGCCCGTCGTGTTCGGCGAGTAGCGCGTCGAGGTAGTCGGCGCTGGTCAGTTCCAACTCGGAACACGAGTTGAGAACTTCGATGACCTTCGGATCGGGGTGCGAGCCGGCGATGCGTTCCCACGCGCCGGCACCCTGTCGTTCGGCATTTGCCTGAATGCGAAGCTGGTCCCACACGTCGAGCGGCGCAAAGACGTCGTAGTAGGTCTTCAGCGCACCCGGTAGCGGAGCCTCGAGTTCCGCACGACGCGACTCATCCATCGGGAACGCCGACTCGATGCGGTTGGCGATTTCGTCTTCTGCTTCCGCGCAGCGCATCAAACCCTCGGAATGCTCGGGCAGCATCTCGGCCCAACCCCGGTAGCGGCTTGCAGCGCCTCGCTCGAGCAGTGCAAGGAAGCGGGGCGAAATCTCGGGTGGTACCTGCGAGATGAACGGGCCCAGCAATTCACCGAATCGGGGAATGACGATGTTCGACATGGCGGTGAGAGTACTCGCCGCCCAAAGAGGCTTATTGGACGATAAGTTCGCCGGTTGAGGGGAGTGAAAAGATTTCCAAGAAACGCCCCAAACCCCTCTTTGGGCTGTCAACCGTGGCGTATCGTTCCTTGCATGAGGAAAACCATTGTCCGAATGTTGATGTTGGTTGCACTCGTGGGGGGAACAGCGGTCGTTGGTACGACCGGTGTCGCTTCCGCGAAGGGCAGCACAAAAGTGGCGAAGATGGCGACTGCACCAGCGCTGTACTCCATTACGTCGATCAAACAACAAGCCCCGCCGCCTGGATGCGTGGGACAGGGTTGCCCGTCGATTGAACAGAGCGTGCCCGCGTATGCCGCGGCGAGCGGCTTCACTTCCCTCGTAGGCGCCAAGAAAATCGATACCTACGCAACGAACACGGGTAATTCGTCAACCAAGGGTGGTTGTGCGATCTCCAACGAGGACAAGTTGCTCTGCTGGGGTTCAAACACATACGGCCAACTTGGTGACGGAACGACGAAGGATTCGGAGTCGACGCCCGTAGCTGCCAAGGGAATCGGCACAGTTGTTGACGTCGCGACAAACGGATTCACCACGTGTGTCGTGACCACATCTGGCGAATTGAAGTGTATTGGTAAAGGCTCTTGGCCTGGGTTCTCCAAGATTCAGACGAGTGGAAACCAGAACGAATACATCATGGAATGCCAAGCGCCTCAGCAGGGCCAAACTTGGCGTAATTGCTCCGAGAAGGCAGGTTCGCGGACAAGCAAGAACACGAACGAATGCCAGATAGTCCTGAACGAGGCTGTTGTCGGTACAACAGAGAATTGCTGGAATCAGTCTTCAAACTACGTCACTAACTGGGTAACCATTTTGTCGTCTGGGGTTTCAAAGGTCTCGATGGCCGGCTCCCAAGGATGGGACAATTCGAACATCTGCTATTTGTCGGCAGACGGCAAGGTCTCGTGTGTAAAGGTCACGCCCGGCAAGCAAGGCGACTGGCAACCTGGCCAGAACGTGAATTCGATCGACTGCGATTTTCAAGCAGGCGAGAGCAATCCGGGATATGGCAAGTGGGACCTCTCCTGGACGTGGCTGAACAATGTCCCTCAGCCCAACTGTTGGGATGAGGCGCAAGTTGCGAAGAATGCGGCTTGGGCGACCATTAGCTCGTACAAGCAGCGCGACGGCAACGTGAGCAAGCAAGTTTGGACCGCTGCAACTTGGGAATGGGTCGACTCGGAAATGAAGAACGTCGTCGACTTCGCAATGAGCGAACAAGCGTGGGGTTCCGACGGCTCGGTCTGCATGATCGCAGGTACCGACAAGTCGCTGACTTGTATTCCGTTCAAGGCAGTCATTACCGACGGCCAGTCGCAAAAGACGACCGGTGGTGCTTGGGGCACCAAGAACACAATTGCGGGTGTCTACAACGCCGAGAAGGTCTACATGACCACGTTCAATGGCCAGTTGGCGCTGTGCGTCTATGCAGCCGGGACGCTCTCTTGCGGTACTGCTTCGTGGAACGGGACAACAATGACTTTCCCGACCTCGGTAGAAACGATCGCGGTCATGGAAAAACCGATTTCCATCTTCAGTCAGTCGGGAGCAGGCTTCAGCAAGGCCTACTTCATGACGCCCTCTGGTCTTCTGTCGGCAGACTCGTGGGCATTCAGCTGCAGTGGCTGTCAGAAGCAGTCGGGGAACATCCTCAGCGCAGTGACGGCATTCAAAGATGCAACCGCGACCAATTCGTACTTCATCGAAAAAATGACCGGCGCGACCGACTCGTATGAATTCATCCCTGTGAGCCTCACGACAGCAAGCCGCAAGCTTTTGTCGCAGAAAGCAATCACTGTGAAGACCTCGGCGGGTGCGACACTCGCGAATACCGACGTCCGTTGGACCGCTCCCGACGCGCCCGATTCGCTGAGTTCGTCGAAGACGGCGAAGGACGTGACGAGTAGCGACGGTGTCGTTCGTTTGGCAACGCTTCCGACGGGGCCGGTTTCGTTCACCCTGCGCGGCGGGACTTTGAGTGACGGCACCTATCTTCAGGCAGCAGTTGTCACGCAAGTGATTCCCGAAAGCGGCACAGTCGAAGTGATTGTCCCGGTTGCATCGGGCGTCGTGGACCGTACAGCGACGGTGCAGTTGACGGACAAGACGCCGGTTCCCAACGCCGTCGTCGTGTTGCGCAACAACTACCTCACCTACAACTACGCAAACAATGGTTCTGCGAACTCGTCGTGGTCGACTTCGGCCCCCGATACCAAGGGCTTCATGCAACAGGCGTCATGTGCGTACTGCTTCGTGGCGCCGCCGACCTACATCACCGGCGCCGACGGTTCGGTGACGTGGAAGTCATTCGTGCCGCTCAGCCGATCGAGCCAGTACGACGCCGAAGTGGTGTACGACGACGGATCTCTGAACCAAAAAGTTCGTGTGAACTTTGTCGGAACATCTACTGATGCCACAACAACGGGCAATAGCACAACCGTGACAATGCCATTCATGGCGAACATCCAGACTGCGCTACCCGATCAAGTGGCGCCGAAGGCCGACGGTTCGGTCGAGATCCCGGTGACCATGAAGGACGGCGACAACCTGCCGATCTCGGAGCTTCCCGCCAAAGCCGAAGAAGTCTGCGGTGAAATGCAGAAGGGCGGTCTGTGGTCCGGCAGTTCGTCCGTTCAGGAAGGCTTCTGTGAAGGCCGTGGCCCTGGTACTTCTACAGGTGGCATTCCCGGAACTACGAGCCCGGTTTCGAAGTCCGGTGTGAGTTCATTTGCTTGCGCCGCATCTTCGAGCACCAAGACCGACAGCAAGGGAACTGCAACCGTGAAGATTTGCCCGAGCAAGTCGGGTTACTTCCGTGTGCGTTCGTCGGGTGTTCTCCCGTCGAAGTCGATCTGTGTGAAGGTCAACAACCAGCCGTGCACGGTGACGTTGCAGAACTCGATCGCAGGTCAGTCGTCATCGACCACGAGCGGCGGTACGTCGCTGACCGGTGGTACCACCGCCGGTGGGCCGGCTGCTGCATCGGCACCGAAGTCGGTGAAGGCCAAGGGCAAGCTTGCGACGTCGCAGTTCCTCAAGGCATTCACGCCGAAGGCTGGCGCCGGCAGCACCAAGGTGACTGCGTCCGGCGCCTGCAAGGTAGTCGGCAAGAGCGTGGTCGCAGGCACCAAGAAGGGTGTCTGCCGCGTGACGGTGACCCAAGCCGCAAAGGGCAAGGTCAAGGGCACCAGGAAGGTGTTCACCGTCAAGGTGGTCTGACCACTCATCGAATCGAAAAGGGCCGCGGCACTTCGGTGTCGCGGCCCTTTCGCTTGTGTCAGCGAGGCGTTCAGTCAAGTGGGGTGGTTAGCGAACTGATCACGCGTGGGTGCAGGTGCGGCCACGAACCGGCGAAGCCGGGGTGGAGGTCGTAAGTGTGCACATTGTCGATGGGTACCCAGTGGACTGCTTCGGATTCGCCGTTGGCAATGCCGGCGTTGGCGTCACCGTGACAGTGGGCAATGACGGTGTGATAGCCCCAAGAGCCGTGGTCGTCGGTGAATACGTCGACGACGCTGAGATGGTGTTCCTCGACGCCGACTTCTTCCCATGCTTCGCGTTTGGCCGCAGCGATGGGGTCTTCGTGCGAATCGAGCGCACCACCCGGTAGCGCCCAGGTGTTGCCGCCGTGCGTCCACGCTGCACGCAGTTGCAGGAGCACGTGTGGTTCGGGCAGATCGCGGCGTACCAACAGGAGTCCCGCCGCGCCGTACAGGCCCCAGTGGTAGCGGCCGCAGTCGCAATCGACCCAACCGTCACCGTCGCGCATTCCCATGCGGACAGTTTGTCATCGTGGCGGCAAAAGCACCCAGTGCAGTAGCGTCTCCACATGGCGAGACCACCTGTTTCTCTGAAGGCGCTTGCGGCGGCGCGCGGTGATGAACCCGCCGACTTGTTGATTCGCGGCGGCAGGGTTTTGGCACCCGCGACAAAGGAGTGGGTCGAAACCAGCCTGGCCATTTGCGACGGGTCCGTGGTCGGCTGGGGAGACCGTGAAGCAGTCGAGGTGATCGATGTCGATGGTGCGGCACTGGTCGCGGGCTTCGTCGACGCACACATGCACCTTGAATCGTCGAAGTTGTGGGTGAGCGAATACGTCAAGGCAGTGCTACCCAACGGCACCACCGCCGTGGCGGCCGACCCGCATGAAATTGCCAACGTGGCCGGTCTCGAGGGGATTCGTGCCGTCGTCGATGCCGCCGAGCAGATGCCGTTCACGTTCGGTGTTGCCGCGTCGTCGTGCGTTCCGGCATCACCGTTCGAGAGCGCGGGTGCGGCGTTCACGCCGGCCGACGTCAAGAAGATCATCGACGAGATGGGTGCCATTGGCGTCGCCGAAGTGATGAACTTCCCGGCGGTCATCAACGGCGATCCGATGTTCCGCGAGATCATCAAGACGGCAGGCTGGCGCCGCGTCGACGGACATGCGCCCGGACTGAAGGGTCGTGCGCTCGATGCGTATCTCGCTGCGGGAGTCGAGAGTTGTCACGAGTCGTTCGCTCCCGACGAAGCCCACGAAAAGCGCCAGAAGGGCATGTGGGTGTTCCTCCGTCAGGGCTCGGTGTGCCAGGACCTGGTCGAGTTGCTGCCCACCGTTTTGCACCACGGGCCGTTGTGCTCGGCGTTCTGCAGCGACGACCGCGAGCCGGATTTGTTGCGCGACGAGGGCCACATCAATCACTGCATTCGGTTGGCGGTCGATGCGGGGCTGAATGAGATCGACGCACTACTGGTCGGGTCGTACTTCCCCGCGCAGTACCACAACTTCTTTCATCTCGGTCAGCTCGGACCGGGTTACCAAGCCGATGTCGTCGTGTTCGACACGCTGGCTGGTTTCCGTCCGTCGTTGGTGTTGCAGCGTGGTCGCGTTGTCGCACGCGACGGCAAGATCTTGCCCGGTGTCGTGCCACAGGTCGACCCGCCGAAGAGCCTGTACAACCGGGTTCGACTGCACCACGTGCCGTCGGCTGCCGAAATGACGATCGAGCCGCCCGCGAACGGCAAGGCCCGGGTGATTGGCGTGAAGTCCGGAACGGTGCGCACGACGTCGTTGATTCTCGATGTCAACGATGTTTCAAACGACATTGCGCGCATCGGTGTGGTCGAGCGGCACAAAGCGACCGGTCGTATCGGCTTGGGTTACGTGTCGGGTTACGGCATCACGCGTGGTGCCATCGCTTCGACCGTCGCGCACGACGCGCACAACATCATGGTCGTGGGTGCACGTGATGCGTCGGGTCCGGCCGACATGGCTGCCGCGGTGGCGCGCGTCGCCGAAATGGGTGGGGGACAGGTGGTGGTGGTCGACGGCAAGGTCATCGCCGAGGTGGCGCTGCCGATCGCCGGTCTGATCAGCGAGAAGTCATTGCCCGAGGTTGCAGCCGAGATCGACCACGTCGTGGAAGTGGCCCGAACACTGGGAATCACCCTTGACGCGCCGTTCATGTCGTTGTCGTTCCTGGGACTTTCGGTGATTCCCGACCTGCGGATCACCGACCATGGGCTCGTCGACGTGAACGTCTTCGGGGTCGTACCCGTCGCGGTGTAGTTTTGCCGCTCGCCAGCACCTGCGCGGAAAAATCGACGTTCGTTCACTTTGTGTACATCTCCGGTTTAGCCCGGTGAAACTCTCGTCTGGCATCGTTTCACGATGTCCGTCGCGTTGGATTCTCCTCCCCTCGCGGTGCCCGAAAAGCGTGAAATTGTCGATCACCGAAGCCTTGGTGATCGTATTTTTCGAAAGGGTGTCACCGCAGGTGCGTTAACAGCCTTTGTTGTTCTCAGCCTGATTGCGGCACTGCTCTTCTTCCGTGGGTTTCAGATTTTTCGGGCTTTCGGTCTCGACTTCATCACAACCTCGCGCTGGGAAGACGTCGATGGGACCGTCGAGAATGCCCAGTTCGGTGTCGCGGCAATGCTGCTTGGATCCATCATCGTGGCCACGATCGCGATGGTCGTTGCATTTCCCTTTGTGATTTCGAGTGCGCTTTTCCTTGAGTTCTACGTTCCGGGGAGAATTAAGGCGGTGCTCGTGTCGATTCTCGACTTGATGGCTGCCATTCCGTCGATCATTTACGGATTATGGGGCTACCTAGTTCTTATGCCGCTGGCGGCGGGTTGGGCAGCGAGTATCAACAAGTACCTCGGCTGGATCCCGATCTTCAGTGTCGACTTCGACAACTTCGAGGCATCACCGTTCGTATCGGGTCTGGTGCTCGCGCTCATGATTCTCCCTATCGCGATGTCGGTGACCCGAGAGGTCTACTCGCGTGCGCCACTTGACCAGATTCAGGCTGCCTACGCCCTCGGTGGATCGCGGTGGGGCGCAATCCGCGCGGTCGTCATCCCGTTCGGCCGCAGCGGTCTTGTGGGCGGCATGTTGCTCGGCATGGGCCGTGCCCTCGGCGAGACCGTGGCGGTCTTGTTGACCCTGAACCTCGTGTTTGAAGTGAAGTTCCAAATTCTTGCGAGTGCCGGCGGCAGCGTCGCCTCGTTGATCGCCAGCCGCTTTGGTGAGGCTACTCCTCTCGAATTGAAGGCCCTGATGGCCGCCGGATTGGTGCTGTTCCTGTTGACACTCGTGGTCAACTTTGGCGCGTCATCAATTGTCTCCCGCGCAGAACGGAGAGTGAAGTAATGGCTGGTGATGTCATCATTCCGGCGCGACGCAAACCCTGGATCAACCGCACGGCAAGCGTCCGCGAAATGGTTGCGCCGGTTGTCATTGCCGCAATTCTTGCTGCGGCACTGAACCTGGCGACCGGCCTTGCCGGAGCCCTCGGGTACTATTTCGCGTTCGTTCTTAGCTACGTGGTGGTTGCAGCAGTGTTTGGCCTTCGACACGACAAGGTCAAAGGCATTGACAAACTCGCATCGGCAGCGATCACGCTCGGTTTTGCGACCGCCTTCATTCCCTGGGTGTCGATCCTTTTCACGGTGGTTCGTCGCGGTTGGCCGACGATCTACGGCGGATACTTCACCAACGACATGCGCATCACGTCGGCCGACGACGATTTGGGTATGGGCGGCCTGTCGCACGCGCTCGTCGGAACGATCGCCATGCTGCTGATCGCGTCGATCATCTCCGTGCCGCTCGGCATCTTGACCGCTGCGTACATCACCGAAATTCGTGGCCGCTTGGCGGGTTTCGTGCGCATCATGGTGCAGTCTATGAGCGGCGTGCCTTCGATCGTCGCTGGGTTGTTCATCTATGCGACGATCGTGTCGCAATTCAAGTTCAGCGGTATCGCAGGGGCGCTCGCGATTTCGATTCTGATGTTGCCAACCATCGCACGTACCGCCGAGGAAGTGTTGAAACTCGTGCCGGAGGAAATTCGGTCAGCGTCGTACGCGCTCGGCGCGAGCCAAATGGCAACGACGTTTCGTATCATCCTGCCCGCTGCTCGTTCCGGACTCATCACCGCGTCGATGTTGGGAGTTGCTCGCGTCGCCGGTGAAACCGCCCCCCTGATTCTTACGTCGTTCTACTCGGCGGTCTTTTCGCTGAACATGTTCGAAGGACCCGTCGGATCACTACCGATGTACACATACCAAAACTTCGGTGTTGGAACTGATACGGCGCTGACTCGTGCATGGGGTGGAGCGCTGGTTTTGATGACATTGATCTTGATCTTGTTCACGGTGGCACGAATCTTCGGCGGAAGGGCCAACAAGTGAACGGCAACTCGGACGAGCAAGGAGAAATGAGCTCAAACATGGAAACAGATCGCGAAACAAACGTGGTGGGGAAAGATCCGCTACAGGCGGTTGCTGCACCGGTGAATTCAGCAGTCGGCTCGCGGGCACCTCTCGGTGCATCTACACTCGAGGAGCGAATGGTCAGCACGAACGGGCTCCAGACAAAGGGCATTCACGCCTGGTTCGGCGACCACCACGTGTTGCAGGACGTGTCCCTTGATTTTCCGGCGAACACCGTCACCGGGCTCATCGGGCCATCGGGTTGCGGAAAGTCGACCTTCTTGCGCATGTTGAATCGCATGCACGAATTCATTCCCAGTGCCTCGATGGCGGGCGAGGTGTTTCTCGACGGCGAAGAGATCTACGCACCGAACACAGATGTTGCAGGTATCCGCCTGAAGATCGGGATGGTCTTCCAGAAGCCGAACCCGTTCCCATCGATGACGATCGCCGAAAACGTGCTTGCCGGACTGAGGCTTGCGAACATCAAGGTCTCAGACAAGGACTCGTTGCTCGAGGAATGTTTGGTGCGCGCGGGCCTGTGGAAAGAAGTGAAAGACCGCCTCAAGCTGTCGGGCTCATCCCTGTCGGGTGGCCAGCAACAGCGTCTCTGCATCGCGCGTGCGCTCGCAGTGAAGCCGAAGGTTCTCCTGATGGACGAACCGTGTTCGGCGCTCGACCCGGGTTCGACTCTGAAGATCGAAGAGACCATCGGCGAGTTGTCGCAGTCGATGACTGTGGTCATCGTCACACACAACATGCAGCAGGCCGCACGCGTCTCTGACTACTGCGCATTCTTCCTTTCCGACAATCATCCGGGCCGTGTGGTCGAAGCCGACAAAACCGAGATCATTTTCACCTCGCCAAAAGACCAGCGCACCGCCGATTACGTGCAGGGCCGCTTCGGCTGAGTGGACCCCGAGCGAGTTTTCCTGCCGTTCATCTAACTGTCGCCTGATCGACAGTTCGCGTACGGATGCGCGTCTGGTTGGCTCTCTAGCGTTCTTTCCAGGGAATCCCCCAGAACCAAAAGGAGAAACAATGAAGGCAAGTCAGCGTGTGCTCGCAACAATCGTTGCGGCCTCCGCGTTTGCAGGACTCGGAAGCGTCGCCAACGCATCGAGTCCCAGCACCGGCAAGGAGACCATCACTGCGGGTGGCGCAACCTTTCCATTGAACATCGTCGAGTCATGCCGCGCACAGTACGCCGGCGACGCGACAGCGAACCCCCGTGGTCACGCAATTAACTACACGGGCGTCGGTTCAGGTACTGGCCGCCAGAGCTTCTACCGCAACGACTACGCATTCGGCATGTCCGACTCGCTGCCGTCGGCAACCGGTGACAAGAGCCGTGACTACCGCGATTCATTCGCGTTGGTGCCGATGATCTCGGGACCGATCGGCGTGGGTTATCGCCTCGACGGTGTGAAGCCCGAGGGCACGATCCTGAAGATGTCGTCCGAGACGATCGCCAAGGTGTTTGCCGGCCAGATCACGAAGTGGGACGACGCGGCAATCAAGGCCGACAACCCGGTTGCGGCTAAGCCGACGCTCGAGGGCCTGAACAAGTTTGTCATCGTGACCGCCAAGGCAGGCAAGAAGGCCGGCACGATCGACTTTTCGGTCAACATCAAGCGCGGCCTCGTCACGTCGAAAACCAAGAACCTCATCATCACCGGCACCGATTCGACCGGCAAAGGTGTGAAGGTCTACAACAAGAAGCCGAAGACCGGCATCACGAAGATCACCGCCAAGCACGCTGCCGGAACCGAGTACCTGGTCGTTCTCGACAAGACCGATCTCGGCACGATGTCGATCGAGCCGACTGCCGTGAAGTTGCCGTCGACGCCGATCACGGTTTACTACCGCAAGGATACCTCCGGTACGACGAACAACTTCGCCAACTACCTGAACAAAGTCGTGCCGACGGTTTGGACCAAGGCGACGAACGATGCCTTCACGACTGCCTTCCCCGGCACGATGCCCACCGATGGTTCGTTCAGCGCGCAGCAGGGCAATGACGGAGTTGCTAACGGCATCATGAACAAGGACGGCGGCGTTGGTTATGCCGAAGTGTCGTTCCTGAACGAGCGTCAGGCTGCAGGCAAGAACGTGCAGATTGCGCTCGTGAAGAACGGTGCGGGTGAATGGGTCACCCCGTCGTCTGCCGCAACGGCCGCCTTTGTCAACGCGGGAACACTCGGTACCGACGGCGCCGTGACCTTCGACTACGCGACAAAGGCGGCGGGTGCATACCCGATTTCGGCCATCTCGTACGGTCTCGGCAACACTGCAGCGAACACGACTTCGGGTGGAAACTACAAGACTCCGCCGACCTCGAACCAGAACGTCGTTGTGCGTGAGTTCGTTGAGTTCTTCCTCAACACCTGCGCGCCATCGACCGCAGAGCTGAAGGGTTACGCGCCGCTCACCGGAGCGGTCCTCGCCAAGGCCAAGGAGCAGGCAGCCAAGATCGGCAAGTGACCTAGTCACCCATCCGCTTTGTGAAAGGGCGGCGGTCCTCGCGGGCCGCCGCCCTCTTCACATATTCGGGGCGGGATCGTCAGCTAAGAGTCGTTGTGGTTGAAGTACCCGACACGGTCGAGGTGGATCCGTCCACCTCGATCGTTGTCGTTGTGGCGAGCGGGTCGAGTGTCGTTGCGGTCGGGTCGACCGATGTCGTGGTGTCGGCCACGGTGGTTGTGGGGCGCTTGGGCTTGGTAGTGGTTGTCTCCGGCACGGTGGTGGTTGTCGACGTGGTGGTGACGATCACCCAACTGACGGCGGGCCAGGGGATGGTTTCGGGCGTCTGTTGCAACGCTTCCTCGGGGCGTTGGCTCAGCCAGAGCGTGAGTGAGGCACCGAAGACGATGGCCGAGCCGATGGTTGCGCGGCCGATGCGCCTGACGCGTGTCTCGCGCATCACGGTGCGCCCTCCATTGCGATGCGGCGGCGGATTTCGCGAGCAACCTTCCATTGCTGTGCAGCAAGTGTGCGCCCCGAAAAGCGCAGGTCGAAACTCTCGGCACCGATGTCATCGACCCCGAGGACGCTCGGTGCCTCGAGAATGAGCGGCGCCCATTCGGGGTCGCGTGCGATCTCCGCACCGATGCGGTTGAGCTGGTCGATTGTGGCGTCGAGGTCGGCATCACGCGAGACGGGAACGGTGATGAGTACGCGCGACCAATCGCGCGAGAGATTCATCGTTTGACGCAACTGTCCGTTGGCAATGGTGAAGAGATCGCCGTCGAACGTGCGCACCTTGGTGACGCGAAGCGTCACTTCCTCGACGCGACCCTCGACCCAGCCAACCGGAACAAGGGGTCCGACGTTCACGACGTCGCCGACTCCAAACTGACGCTCGGAGATGATGAAAATCCCCGCAAGGACGTCTCCCACGATCTGTTGCGCCCCGAAGCCGAGGCCGGCGCCCACCACCGACACCATGGGCACCACCGCGCTCGCCGGAAGATTGAGGAGAAGCAGCACCCACACGAAGGCAACGGTGGCGATGGTGAAGTTGAGGCCCCAACGCGCGGCGCCGACGAGAGCGCCCTGATACGCACCGATGGGATTGTGGCCGAGCGGGTCGACCTTGGCTCGCAGACGCTCGATGCGTCGGGCCTGGTAGCGGGCGATGAGGCCGATGATGCGTGTGAGGAAGAACGCCCCCGAGGTGATGGCGACGATGAGAAGTCCCTCGTCCTTCATCCAATTCCACGCACCTTCGGTGCGTTCGGCGGCGATGAGCAAAAGCATCTGTGCGTCAGCATAACGACATGGCAGGATGAGCCCGTGCGCATCGTTCTCGGCACCTGCCACCACGACTGCCCCGATTCGTGCGGCTGGGAAGTCACGGTCGACGACGGCGTAGCGACGAAGATGCGCGGTCATGGCGCACATCCCTTCTCGCAGGGCGAATTGTGTCCGAAGGTGAACCACTTTCTCGAACGCGTCTACAGCCCCGAACGTGTGACGACACCACTGATTCGGGACGGTGCAAAAGGTTCGGGCAAGTTCCGGCGCGCGTCGTGGGACGAAGCGTTGGCGCTGATCGTCGATGCGGTTCGTGAGCGAGTTGCAGTGCATGGTGGTGAGACCGTTCTGCCGTGGTCTTCGGCCGGCAACCAAGGTCTGTTGCAGATGTCCTCGCTCGATCGACGTTTCTTTGCGGCCTTGGGTGCCTCGACCACGCACGGCGCCTTGTGTGGAAGTGTTGCCAAGACGGGTCACGCAGCGACCACAGGAACCGGCATGAGTTCCGATCCGACGACCATCGAACACTCGCAATACGTGATTCTTTGGGGCACCAACACGCGTCTCACGAACAGACACCTGTGGCCCTTCGTCGAACGCGCTCGCGCACAAGGCGCCAAGCTGGTCGTGATCGATCCAATTCGGACGGTGACCGCAGATGCCGCTGATTGGTTCATTCAGCCACGGCCCGGAACCGACACCGCACTGGCTCTTGCGATGCTCAAGGTCATCATCGACGAAGATCTGGTCGACCGTGATTTCGTGAAGAACCACGTGTCGGGCTACGACGATCTCGTTCGTGCGGCGGGCGAGTGGTCGCCGACGAGGGCCGCAGAAGAATGTGGCATTGCAGCGCACGACATCGTGACGCTGGCACGTGAATACGCGACGACATCTCCCGCGTTCATTCGCACACTGATCGGTGCCGAACACCGCGCGAATGGCGGCATGATCTTCCGCACCCTTGCATGTCTGCCGACGATCACCGGCCACTGGCGGCACCTGGGGGGCGGACTGTCGCGCAGTGTCGGTTCGTGGTTCGGTGACCACGTCGACGACTCCGTGTTCGATCCGGTCGTCACGCCGCGGGTGCGGTCGTTGCCGTTCACCCAACTGGGTCGCGTGTTGACCGACTCGCTCGCTCCGCCCGTGACGGCATTGTTCGTGTGGAACGGCAATCCGGTGATCACCTGTCCGAACGCCGCCCTCACCCGACGGGGCCTGGTGAGCGACGACTTGTTCACGGTTGTGAGCGAGCAATTCCTCACCGACACGGCGAAATACGCCGACGT
>SXZT01000028.1 GCA_005787785.1 Actinomycetota bacterium | reverse complement strand
GGTCAGCACGTCAACACCACCGACTCTGCCGTCCGCATCACGCACAAACCCACCGGCATCGTCGTCGCCATGCAGGACGAGCGCAGTCAGTTGCAGAACCGCGCCCGTGCCATGCAGGTGTTGCGGGCGCGCATCCTGAAGGCGCGCCAAGAAGAGCACGACGCGGCCGCCTCGGCGCAGCGACGAGCGCAGGTTGGCGGTGGTGGTCGCAGCGAAAAGATCCGCACCTACAACTTCAAGGAAAACCGAGTCACCGACCACCGCATCGGTCTCACGCTCTACCGTCTGCAGGACATTCTGAAAGGCGACCTGGCAGAGGTGTCCGACGCGTTGATCCAGGACGAACGCACACGGCAACTAGCCGCAGGGGAAGAGTGAGCGAACCCGACACATCCACATGGCGCGAGTTGCTCGACGAGACGGCCGAGATGCTGGGCGACCGCAACGAGGCTCGCTGGATGTGTGAAGAGGCTTCGGGCCTCGAGGGATCCGAGTTCCTCGATGAACTCGACCGGCCCGCAACACAGCGGATGGGACTGGCTCTCCAGTCGATGATTGGTCGCAGACAGGCGGGCGAGCCCCTGCAATACGTGCTCGGCCACTGGCCGTTTCGGCACATCGACCTGCTCGTCGACCGACGCGTGCTCATCCCGAGACCCGAGACTGAACTCGTCGCAGAGACGGCTCTCGGCATCGCGCGCGACGCACACCGCAGGCGTGGTGACCGCACCGTGCGCATCGTCGACCTCGGTACCGGCAGCGGTGCAATTGGACTCGCGATCGCGAACGAATTGCCGCACACCGGTGTCGAAGTGTGGATAACCGATTCATCAGCCGATGCCCTCGCTGTCGCGCGGGCGAACATCGCCGGCATCGGACGCAATGCGGCGAACGTGCGTGTTGCGCTGGGCGAATGGTGCGCCGCCCTGCCCGACGAACTGCGTGGCACATTCGATGTCATCGTCTCGAATCCGCCGTACATCGCCGTCGACGACGCAGACCTCGACGCATCGGTTCGCGACCACGAACCACACACCGCCCTTTTTTCGGCCAACGACGGTCTTGCAGACGTCTTCGGTATTGCTGAACAAGCGCGCGACTGGCTGGTGCCCGATGGCCGTCTCGTGTTGGAGATCGGCCACCAACAGGGTGTCGCGGTGCGTGCGGAACTCGAACGTCTCGGCTACGCGGGCGTCGACGTGAGACCCGACCTCGCGGGTCGCGACCGCATAGCGGTGGCGGTCAGCGCAGCGAACGTCTGATGAACGCGAGTTGGTGAAGCAGCAGGTTTTCTGCCACCACTTCCTGGGGCGTCATGTGTGTGACGCCGGACAGCGGCAGAACTTCATGGTCGCAACCCGCCGCCAACAGGGCGGCCGACAACTGCAGCGTGTGAGCCGCAACCACGTTGTCGTCGGCCAGGCCGTGAATCAACAACAGCGGACGCGTCAGCGAGGCTGCCTCGGCGATGAGGTTCGTGCGGTCGTAATTCACGGCATCGGTCGCCGGTGTGCCGAGGTATCGCTCGGTGTAGTGCGTGTCGTACAGGGCCCAGTCGGTGACGGGAGCGCCCGCCACTGCGCAGTGGAACTTGTCGGGCCGGCGCAGTACGGCGAGTGCAGCGAGGTATCCGCCGAAACTCCAGCCGCGAATGGCCACGCGTGACAGATCCGCCCGGGGCTCGATGACGCCCAACGCATCGAGAACCGCCACCTGATCGGCGAGGATCGGTGCAGCGAGGTCCCCGTGGACGGCGCGTTCGTACGCACTGCCGCGGCCGGGTGTGCCGCGGCCGTCGGTCACGACGACGATGAATCCCTGATCCGCAAACCACTGCGACGTCGCAAATGCCATCTGCGTGGCGACGACACGTTGCGCGTGAGGGCCACCGTACGGATCGAAAAGAACGGGCAGCGTGGTCGCCCCACCGTCGTGCGGCGACACGATCGCAACAGCGCAACCTGCCACTTCGACGATGCGAACGTTCGGCGACACCAGCATCGTCTCGGCGTGATTCGCAATCGATCGTCCATCGACGACGCGGAAAGATGCCCGCGGATCACGCAATGACGACTCGCGCACCACCGTTCGTCCGCCGCCATGCGAGGCCGACACGGCGGCATCGCCTGCTGCAACGACACGGAGACCCTCGGGCCCGAGCGCGTAGATCCCCTGGAACCACGGCGTCGACACGTCGTTGGCGCAGAACACCACCTCGTCACCGACGGAGACGATCGCGCGCACCTGCAGGTTGTCGGGAGTCGCCACGACACCGTCGACGAGAATGCGCCGCACGCCGCGGTCGGCGCACGTGACGAGCGAACCATTCGGCTGCAACGCCGGTGAACCGGGAACGAGTTCCACCCAGGAGGGATCGGAGTCGGTGCCGATCGTGGCGCAGTTGCCTGTCGTCTCGTCGATCCGCACGATCGTGACGTTGCGTTGGTCGCGCGACTGCACCTGGACGATGAGGCCGGCTGCGTTCCATGCGACGGAGTTCAGGTATTCGTGTACCGGCAGGTCGACGCGCCTGCGTTCATTGGTCGTCACGTCGATGATCCACAGCGAAACTTCGGCGTTCGTCGCGCCGGCGGCGGGGTAGCGGTGCTCACCCGCGGGAGTTGCCGGGTTGGCGGGGTCCGCGATGTGCCACACCGGCACGTGCGAGACGTCGACGCGCGTCGCAGCGATGTGGCGGCCGTCGGGGGACCACCAGTAACCGCGTTGACGGCCCATTTCCTCGGCTGCGATGAATTCGGCGAGACCCCACGTCACATTCGGGTCGTCGTCGCCGGCAATCTCGCGTTCGTCACCCGCCGCATTTGCGACGCACAGACGCCCGGCCCGCGTGTAGGCGATGGAACTTCCGTCCGGGGAGGGACGTGCGTCGAAAACCCCCGTGTCGACGGGAACGGGCTTCGCTCCGCCGGCGACCAGATCAATCGCGAACAACTGACCGCCCAGCACCGTCGTTGCGATCGTCATCGTGGCATCGCACGCGTACGCAACGACACCGCCGGCACCCTCGCGTGCGCGCTCACGGCGTCGCCGTTCCTCGGCGGTGAGTTCACCCGCCGATTCAACGGCGGCGCGGGGGTCGAACAGGCACGTCTCTGCACCGGATGCGACGTCGAGCGACCACAACTGGTTGACGGGGTCGCTGCCCGAGGCCGATCGTGCGAACACGACACGTGTGCCGTCGGGTGAAACGGTGAAGTTCCGCGGTTCCCCCAATGTGAGGCGCTGTGTCCGCGCATGCTGGCGCGGAAACGTGTCGCCGTTGCGGCCGTCGTCACGTGTCATGCGACGTGGAAGACGCCCTTCGCGTCGAGCTCGACGCGGCGACCGACGAACTCGTCGGCACACATCTCGCGGCCCAGTGACACGTCGGTGCTTTCGCCCCACGCGCGCCGACCATCGGCCAAGAGACACGCGGCGTGGATCATCTCGGGTGAACCATCGCGGCCGTGCATCACCGAGTACGCCTCGATGGTGGCGGCGGCACCCGCCGCATGGTCGATCGTTGCGACGTCGCGGCGTGGCATCGCATCGATTTCATCCTGCGGATAGGCGTGACGGAATGCCGCTGCCGGAGGTTCGGTGGAGTAGATGCCGAAAGCGTGCTTGGTGGTGTAGCCGCCGTTGGCCCACACCAATCCCTTCGCGCCGGGCCGTTCGCGCAGGTCGTTCATCACGGTAGCGATCGCGTGCATCACGTAGTTGTTCCACGGCCCGCCGGCGAAGGGTAGACCGCCCGTGCGCGTGAGTTGAGAATTGATGTCGAGCCCGAGTGACTGTGCCCCCAACTGCACCGCAGACGGGAAGCACGAGTACAGATCGACGATGTCGATGTCGCCGATGCCAAGACCGGCGAGCTCGAGCGCGCGCTTGCCGCCGAGTTCGATCGCGGGGGTCTCGGCAAAGGTCCAACGGTTCGAGATGTATTGATGTTCGTGGCAGTCGGATCCCGAGTGGATGAACACCCAGCGGTCGCGTGGAACACCCAGCGACTGTGCCTTTTCGACCGAACACATGATCAACGCCGCACCCATGTCGACGTCGTTGTTCGAGTTCATGTACTTGGGGTAGGGGAATCCGATCATGCGGTTCGATGCGCTAGGCGTGCGAATCTCCTCGGCCGACAATTCGCGTTGCGACCAAGCATTCGGGTTCTTTGCCGCGACCTTGCTGAAGCGTGACCACAGTTCGGAGATGAGCATCTGCTGGTCGGCAACCGAACGTCCGGCTCGCGCGCGGATCGCGGTTTCGAACATCGGGTACACCTGCACGGGCATCACGATGCGGCGTGCGATTTCCTGTTCGCCCGCCATTGACAGGTCGTCACTGGCGGCGTCCGGAGCAGGAGTCGACGAGTCTGCCTTCGGCCACGTCAGCGTGTGGCCGGCCTTCTTCGCGCGCTGCTTCGTGCGCGAGGCCTCGCCGCCCGTGAGGATGATGATGTCGGCGCGACCCGACTGGATGTCGAGTGCCGCCGAATTGACGAGGGTCTGGGGGGTGTTGCCGCCGTTGGCGCTGAGGCCGTGCTGCTTCGCGGTGATGCCGAGGTTGTGCGCAACGAACCACGCAGGGTTGCCGTACTTCCACGACAGCAAGGCGACGACACGAAGTGCGTCGACGTTTGGCACCGTCGAAAGCCCGGCGTCAGCCGCTGCAAGACGGACCGCATCGGCCATCAGAGTGGCCGGGTCGGCCGCTGTGTCAAAAGACGCAGCCCGCGGGTCGTCGGGTCGCTGAAGAAACTGTCCACATCCGACGAGAACGGGGGTGCGCGGATCAAGAGCCATGCCCGCAGGTTATGCGCTGTGCGACCCGTGCCTCCTATGCTCGGAGAGTGTCCACGCCTTCGTCCCACCGCGCCGCGCACATCGCAATCGGGGCCGATCATGCGGGCTTCGAACTGAAACAACATCTCATCGCGTTCCTCTCCGCGGCGGGCCACGAAGTCGAGGACTTGGGTACGCATTCGACGGAGAGTTGCGATTACCCACCCATCTGCGCTGCCGTCGGCCGTGCGGTGCGTGACGGCAAGGCTGACCTCGGCATCGTGCTCGGCGGCAGCGGCCAGGGTGAACAGTTGGCGGCCAACAAGGTGCGGGGCGTGCGTGCCGCGCTGTGCAACTGCCTCTACACGGCCAAGATGGCGCGATCCCACAACAACGCCAACGTCTTGTCGATGGGTGCGCGTGTCGTTGGTGTCGGACTCGCCGAGGAGATCGTCACCACGTTCCTCGCTACCGACTTCGAGGGTGGCCGCCACGAGCGTCGCGTCGCCCAATTGGCGGAAATCGAAGAGCAAGAGTCGAAGTAGCACGAGTCGAGACCGAAAGGCGCGAAGGAACCCCCATGTCGCAAACGAAGAAGAGCCTGCGTGGCATCGTCCATGCCTCCGCCACGAATTGGGCATCCGAGCTTGGCGGTGACGATCCCGTGTTCGACCTCATTGATCGCGAAGTCGAACGTCAGACGACCGGCCTCCAACTCATCGCGAGCGAGAACTTCACGTCGCCCGCGGTCATGTTGGCAACGGGATCGGTTCTGACAAACAAGTACTCCGAGGGTTACCCGGGCAAGCGTTACTACGGCGGAAACGCGGTCGTCGACGACATCGAGGCGATCGCCATCGACCGGGTCAAGCAACTGTTTGGTGCCGAACACGCCAACGTGCAGCCGCACTCCGGTGCGAGCGCGAACATGGCCGTGTACCTCGCGTTGCTGAACCCCGGCGACACGGTTCTGGGTCTCAGTCTCGACCACGGCGGCCACCTCACACACGGCTCGCCCGTCAACGCGAGTGGCATCCTCTACAACTTCGTGTCGTACAAGGTCTCCGGTGGTGAAGAGCGCATCGACATGAACGAAGTGCGCGATCTGGCGCTGAAGCACCGACCGAAGATGATCGTTGCCGGAACCACTTCGTACACGCGTCGCCTCGAGCCCGAACCGTTCAAGAAAATTGCCGACGAAGTCGGGGCGCTACTCATGTTCGACATCGCGCATCTGGCCGGTTTGGTCGCGGGTGGTGCGCACCCGAACCCCGTGCCCCATGCCGACGTCGTCACCTTCACGACGCACAAGACCTTGCGTGGACCGCGCGGTGGTTGCATTCTGTGCAAGGCCGAACATGCGCAAAAAATCGACAAGGGCATCTTCCCGGGAACGCAGGGTGGCCCGCTCGAGAACGCGATCGCAGCGAAGGCCATCGCATTCGGCGAGGCACTCACGCCGATGTTCCGCGAGTACGCGCACCAGATCGTGAAGAACGCGAGCGCGCTGGCGGGTGCTCTCGCGCGTCAGGGCTTCCGTCTGGTCTCGGGTGGAACCGACACTCACATGATGGTCGTCGACCTCACGCCCTTCGACGCCGACCTCACCGGCAAGGAAGCGCAACTCGTTCTCGACGAAGCGGGCATCACGCTGAACAAGAACACCATCCCGAACGACCCTCGCAGTCCGTTCGTCACCTCCGGTGTCCGCATCGGCACGCCCTCGGTCACGACGCAGGGCATGAAAGAGGCCGAGATGGAACAGATCGCCGAACTCATCGCCACCGCGCTGCGCAACCGCACGGATGCGGCCGCCATCGCCGATGTTCGCGCTCGGGTAGCGGCGCTGTGCACTCGTTTTCCCGTCTACGCCACGGCTTGAGGCGACCCCATCGGTCACGTTCTCGGCGGGCAAAGTTCTAGTGTCGTAGACGAATGGGCGACACCACCGGCTACGTCGTCGTCGCGATTGCGGCGGCTCTCGCGACGTTCGCGACGACCCCGGTCGTGATGCGGCTTGCCGAGCGGCGCCGGTGGATGGCCCAGCCCGATCCCCGCAAGGTTCACTCGACACCGACACCCGATGTCGGCGGGATTGCGTTGCTCGTCGGCATCCTCGTGGCGCTCTTGCTCGCGTGGCAGATGGACAGGTTCAACCCGCTGTTTCGCGGCAACTCCGAAACGCTCGGCGTCGTCATTGCGGCGGTGTTCATCTGCGGTCTCGGCCTCGTCGACGACATTCGCGAAATTTCGGCGCCCGCAAAGGTGGCGGGCACGGTCGTAGCCGGCGCGGTGCTCGTGTGGGCGGGCGTCACGATGTTCTATTTCCGCGTTCCCTACTTCGACGTCTTCGTGTTGTCGAACGACTGGATTCCCCTCGTCACGATTCTGTGGTTGCTCGTGATGACCGAGGCGATCAACCTCATCGACGGTCTCGACGGTCTCGCCGCCGGGATCGTGGCCATCGCGTCGGCTGCCTTCTTCGTGTACAGCAGGCATCTCGGCGACCTCGGTCTTCTTGCCGAGCCGAACATCGGCCCGCTGGTTGCCGCGATCACGTGCGGTGCATGCGTCGGCTTTCTGCCGCACAACTTCAATCCGGCGAAGATCTTCATGGGGGACAGCGGTGCGTTGTTGCTCGGGCTCATGCTCGCGGTCTCGACGAGCGTCGTCGGGGGACGTGCCGACCCTGCAACCCAGGACTACAGCAGCCAGACCTACTTCTTCCTCGCACCGCTCTTCATTCCGCTGCTCATTCTCGGTGTGCCGATTTTCGACGTTGCATTTGCAATCGTTCGTCGCGCATACAAACGTCAGAGTTTCGCCACCGCCGACAAGGGCCACCTGCACCATCGTCTGATGAACCTCGGCCATGGCCAGCGCCGCAGCGTGCTGATTCTCTGGCTGTGGACGGCGCTTCTCTCGGGCATGGCGCTGTATCCGGCCATCTCGACATCGGGTGGGAACATCGCGCCCTTCGGAGTCGCCGCCCTGGCGCTCGGCCTCTACACGGTGCTGCATCCGAGCGTGCGGCGTCGTAAGGAACCCGACGACGACGATGACTCGTCCAACTTGGCGGCGACGGATTCGAACGCCTAGATTGGGAAAGGTTTCACGAGCGGAGGTGGGCCAGCCTCCCCCGCTGTGTGCACCGGCCGAGAACCCCCGATGAAACTTCTCCCTGACCCCGAACGTGTCCGCAAGACCTCGGCCTCTGCTGGCGACCAAGGATTGGGCCAGGGGGCGGAGATCGCGGTCGGCCTCCTCGTGTTCTTCGGCATCGGTGCCGGCCTCGATTGGTTGCTCGGCACCACTCCCGTTTTCATGATCGTGCTCACGATCTTTTGCGCGATCGGACAGTTCGTGCGCCTTTGGTACGGCTACGACGCGCGCATGCGCAACCTCGAGGCCGATCGCACCCGCGGCGCGACGGCCCATCAGCACTCGGATGGGGAGGTGCAACAATGAACGCGCCGGCAAACCCGCTGACGACCCGGTTCGATGGGCCCGCTCCTGAGGCGCAGGTCACACGCCACATGCTGAAGCGGGGCTCTGTGGCGATTCCTGTTCTTGTTGCGGTCGCCGGATTCATCTGGGGAGCCGACGGAGCGCTCGGCTGCCTCTACGGCATGGCCCTCGTTTTCGTGAATTTCGCGCTGGCAGCGGGGTTGATTTCGCTGACCGCGCGCATCTCGCTTGCCCTCATGATGGGCGCCGTCCTTTTCGGGTATCTGCTGCGTCTCGGCATCATTTTTTTGGCCGTGATTCTCGTGCGAGATGCGAGCTGGGTCTCGCTTCCGGCACTCGGATTCACGATCATCGCCACGCACCTCGGGCTCTTGTTTTGGGAGTTGCGCCATGTATCGGCCACACTGGCGTTCCCGGGCTTGAAGCCTGAGCCCAACCCCCAGAGCAAGACCATGTCTGACAAACGCATGCGAAAACGAAAAAGAACAGGACGAGAGAGTTAGGAAACAAACGTGATCGCACTCGAGTTCCCGCCCATCAACGCCATCCTGCGCTGGCAGGACGTTGCGCCGTCGTTCAACAAGATCGCCATCATTGCCGTGCTCGCAACGATCATCGGCTGCACGATTTTTGCGATGGCCGCGCGCGCCGACGCGCGCAAGGCGCCGCGCGGTGCGCGCAACCTTGCCGAGACTTCGGTCGAGTTCATCGAGAACGGTGTCATCATGCAGACGATGGGTCGTGACGGTCTCGGTTGGACGCCGTTCCTTTTGACGCTCTTCTTGTTCATTTATCTCTGCAACGTGCCGGGCATCATCCCGTTCTTCCAGATGCCCGCGACCGCGCGTATGGCAATCCCCGGCGCGCTCGCATTGATGGTGTGGGTCGTGTACAACGGCGCGGGCATCAAACACCAGGGTTTCGGTGGCTACTTCAAGTCGGTGCTCTTCCCGCCGGGCGTGCCGAAGGCTCTCTACGTTCTCGTGACACCGATCGAGTTCATCTCGGCGATCATCGTGCGGCCCTTCTCACTTGCAGTGCGACTCTTCGCCAACATGCTCGCCGGTCACATTCTTCTCGTGACATTCGCACTTCTCTCCGAATCACTCTTTCAGGCCAAGGACAAGATCCTCATTCCCTTCGGTGTGCTGCCGATGTTCATGTTGATCTTCCTCACCGGCTTCGAAGTTCTCGTGGCCTTCCTCCAGGCTTACATCTTCACGATTCTGACGGCTGTGTACATCGGTGGAGCGGTCCACCCCGAACACTGATCGTCGCAACGGTCTCCCTATTCATCATCATCACCAGGAGAAAGAAAAATGGAAGCACTTGCCAAGATTGTCGCCAAGGCGACCGAAGCAGCGGTCGATCCCGCTGACGCGAAGAACCAGGCAGCAGCCGCTTCGGCTGGTTACGCCTACGGCCTCGCGGCCATCGGACCAGGCATCGGCATCGGTTACCTCGTCGGCAAGGCCGTCGAGGCGATGGCGCGTCAGCCTGAGGCAGCCGGCATGGTCCGTACGACCATGTTCCTCGGTATCGCCTTCACCGAGGCGCTCGCCCTCATCGGCTTCGTCGTGTTCATTTTGCTCAAGTTCGCCTGATCGCGAACGTCGAGCAACCGCAATCCACTGACCGTTAACGCAATCGCCCTGCACGAGCAGGATCAGGAGTACACATGGCAACCGCAGTAGTCACCCTTTCGGGTGGATCCGTGGTGTCGGTGAGGCTCGCCTCCGAAAAAGGCGTGGCCGCCGCACCCAGAGCCGAAGAGGGCGCCGAACCGAAGGACATGGGGCCCAACCCGATTTCCCCCGAGTTGAAAGAACTCGCATGGGGATTCGGGTCGTTCCTCGTGTTCCTCGTCATCATGCGCCTGTTCCTTGTGCCGAAGGTTCGCAAGGGTATGGCCGAGCGCTACGACGGCATTCGTGCCGACCTCGAAGGGGCCGATGCTGCCAAGGCCGATGCCCGGGCGGAAGTTGCCAAGTACGAGGCCGCTCTCGTCGAGGTGCGTGCGGAAGTCGCGAAGCGTGTCGACGCGGCACGCGTGACGCTCGACAGCGAACGAGGTGAGGCGATCGCGGCAGCGAACCGACGCATCGCAGCAAAGAAGGCCGAGGCCGAGGCAGCAGCAGTTGCCGAGCGCGCAGCGGCTCGCGATCAGATCAGTGCCGCGGTCACCAGCGTCACCGCAACGGCAACGTCGATCGCGGTGGGCAAGCAGGCCGACAACTCGGTGGTCACCCAGGCAGTCGCACAGGCGATGCAGAGCACAGGAGCCCGATGATGAGATTTCTCCACCTCCTCGCAGCCGAAGACCCGTCGCAGACGCACCACTGGTTGTTGCCTGAAACCGCAGAAATCATCTACGGAGGCATCGCGGCACTGATCATCTTTGCCGCGCTCTACAAGTTCGCGCTTCCGGCGGCCACGAAGGCCCTTGCCGCTCGTACTGAGCGCATTCAGAAAGAACTCGACAACGCTGCGAACACCCGCTCCGCTGCCGAGGCCGAGGCATCGAACATCCGCAAGGCCGTTGGCGATATTGCGTCCGAGCGCGTGCGCCTGCTCGCCGAGGCCGATCAGCAGGCAGCCACCGTGCTGTCCGAGGGTCGGGCGCGCATCACGGCCGAGGTCGCCGATCTCGAAGCCAAGGCCGAGGCCGACATTGCCGCATCGCGCTCGCGTTCGAGTGACGAACTGCGCGCACAGATCGGACAGATCGCCTCGGTCGCCGCACAGAACGCCGTTTCGGCTGCACTGAACGACGGAACCAAGCAGGAACTCATCGAGAGCTTCATCAGCTCGGTCGGAGGTGCACGATGAGCGAAGCACGCATTGAGGCCTACGCGCGTGCGCTTGCCGACATCGCGACAGCCGAGGGCACTCTCGATGCCGTGGAGAAAGAGCTCTACGTCGTTGCTCGCGCGGTCGAGTCAAACGAGTCGCTGCGCGCGACTCTCTCCGACGAGTCGATTCCCGCGGTGCGCCGTCAGGCGGTTGTCGAGGCCCTGGTGGGTTCGGCGTCGAACACCACCGCGCAACTGGTCGGACTGGTCATCGGCTCAGGTCGTGGACGCGATCTCGCAGCCATCATCGACAAGGTCGTCAAGCGCGCGTCGAACGCGCAGAACAGGGAAGTTGCCGAAGTCCGTTCGGCGGTGGCCCTCTCTGCTGACCAGCAGAGCCGCTTGGCAGCCGCACTCGAGCGTGCTACCGGGAAGTCGGTCAATTTGAAGGTCGTCGTTGACCCGAGCGTCCTCGGTGGACTCATTGCCACCGTTGGTGACGAGGTCATCGATGGCAGCGTCCGTACCCGCCTCGACCAAGTGAAGAGCCGCCTCTAGGCCGGCCGAAGTCTTACGAAGGGAACACACATGGCAGACATCACACTGTCCGCAAGTGACATCGCAGCCGCGATCACGAAGGGTCTGGAGGGTTATACCCCCGATCTTGAGAAGCGCACCGTTGGTCGCGTCGCCGAAGTTGGCGACGGCATCGCCCGCGTGTCGGGGCTTCCCGACTGCGCGGTCAACGAGTTGCTCGAGTTCGAGGACGGCACCGTGGGCCTTGCCCTCAACCTCGACGAGGACTCGATCGGCGCCGTGATTTTGGGTGACGCCGACGCGATCGCAGAGGGCCAAGCCGTGAAGGCGACGGGTC
>SXZT01000027.1 GCA_005787785.1 Actinomycetota bacterium | reverse complement strand
GATACTCCACACGTCGGCCTGGTTGAGGCCGGTCGATGAAGCGACTGCAGTCGGTACGAGTTTCCGAACGTTTGTTCCATCGCCGAGTTGTCCCGCCGTGTTGTCGCCCCAACACTTCAAGGTGCTGGTGTCACGGCTGCACGTGAAGTCGTCGCCCGCAGCCAATGGTGACTTGTAGGTATTCGCGATACCGCCAGCGCCGCCGGCGGTACCCGTGTCGACAGGTGTCGAACTGGAAGTAGTAGAGCCGTCGCCCAACTGTCCGCTCGAGTTGTCCCCCCAGCAGTAGATCCGGTTCGTGATGGCCAGCGCTGCGCACGTGTGTCGGGCACCCGCCGCTACCCAGGGGTACCAGTTGTCGATCGCCTGAGTGGTACCCGACGTGAAGACGCCGGCAACTGCTGTCGGTACGTTCTTGTTGACTTGCGTTCCGTCGCCCAGCTGTCCGTCGGTATTGAGGCCCCAGCAGAAGAGCTTGTTCGATGTCATCACCGCGCAGGTGTGATCGTCGCCCGCGATGAGGCCCGTGATGCTCGAGTTTGTGAAGCTGCCGTTGTTCGAAACCTGCACGGGCGACGACGAGTCCGTATTGGTGCCATTACCCAGTTGGCCGTAGGTGTTGTCGCCCCAGCAGTAAACGGTGCCGGTGCCCGGTGCGTCGGACTGGATTCCGGCAATTGCGCACGCATGAGCCCGACCAACCGCAACCGCCTTGGGGTTGTTGATCTTCGAGCTGTTGGCGATGGAAGTCAGCGAGGTTCGGTTGGTGGTCGTTCCGTTTCCCAACTGACCGTTGTCGTTGAGGCCTGAGCAGTAGACGGTGGTCGATCCTGCCGTCATGCAGAGGAACCCGTCACCCGCCGCGATTCGGGACGCATTTGTCGGTGCGGCATAGGTGGTGGCGGCATTGGCTGGTCCGTTGAAGATGGTGGCCACGGTGAGCGCAGACGCAATGACAGCAAAAACCGTCGCCAGCCGCGCGTAATGAAGCTTTTTGATCTGCATACCCGCAAGATACCATAAGTTTAGTAATCAGTAAACTTATGGTCTTATAAATATGCCGTAGCAAGGAGCACACTATTGGGCATGCAGGCAGGCCCCGATCTAGTGAAGGAGCGGATTCTTGCCGCAGCCGTCAAGACGATCGACGAGGCGGGGACGGCGGCGCTTCGGGTCGTGGCCGTCGCGGACGAAGCCGGCGTATCGCAGGGGATGATTCGCTACTACTTCGGCGATCGGCAGGGGTTGGTCGATGCGGCGCTGGCACGGCGCTTCGGTGACCGTTTCGGCGACCCGCTGGCTGCGTTTGCCGAGGGGGCGAAAGCCTGCAACACGCAGGCGGAGCTTCGCTTGTTGCTCACGCGGGTGCTCGACAGCCTGTTCATACCCGAGCGGACCGGGCTGCGCCTCGAGCGCAACGCCGACGTGGGCGAAGCAGTATCACGGCCGGAACTCGCCGCGAAGATCGCGGCCGAACGGGATGCAAATCTGAAGTTCTTCAGCGAGATCTTGGCTGATGCCCAATCCCGGGGGTTGATGAGAGCAGATCTCGATCCGACGTTGGCTGCGGCATTCCACATGTCGATGATCCACGGCTACTCCCTCTTCGAACTCGGTGGAGAGTCGCTCGACATGCGTGCGTTCAACAGGGTTTACCAAGAAGCCCTTTTTGGCTTGATCTTCGAGTGACGTACTTCTTCGTGTCCGCGCACACATGGGGGCATGACACAAGAACAGACATCCAATCCCGTCACGCCCGCTGATCTCGCCGCAATGGTCGAGTCACGCATCCACGAGTCGCTGGGTGATGGGGAACAGGCCTTCGACCTCCACCGCGCCCGTCTCTATGGCGTCAACTTCCGCGGCGACGACCTGCAGTTGTCGTTCGTGCTCGAGCACGGCGACATCTACCAGTTGCTCGAGGTGCCCGAGTCGGCGTGTGCACGCATGTTCGATGCCGCCGCGCTGGTGACGTGTGGATGGGCGGCACCGATCGCGGAGGGGTCGGGCGAGCTGGACGGCGCCCCGAGCGCACATCCGCAGCGCCGGCGCGTTCGGTTGGTGATCGTGGTCGGCGATGCGGGTGTGGCATCGGTCCTGCGGTTCGCCGACGACGCAGAGTCTCCGATTCTGGATGCTGGCGAGGCCAAGGGCCCGCTTGCCGACGCGGTAGCGGGGTACTGGACGGCTGAATGAGCCGTAGCCTTGACGACGTGACGGCCGTTCAGGGCGCTTTCGATGTTGCGGCGTGGGCCGACGAGGTTCGCGCACTGGCCGCCCAGCGTGACGCGGTGATCCTGGCGCACAACTACCAGGTGCCCGAGATCCAGGACGTTGCCCATCACGTGGGTGATTCGCTGGCGTTGTCCCGCATCGCGGCGAAGGCCGATGCGTCGACCATCGTGTTCTGTGGCGTCCACTTCATGGCCGAGACGGCCAAGATTCTGGCCTACGACAAGACGGTGCTGATTCCCGATGAAAAGGCGGGGTGTTCACTCGCCGAAACGATCAACGGCGAACAGCTGCGCGCATGGAAGGCACAGCACCCGGGTGCCGTGGTGGTGAGTTACGTGAACACCACGGCCGAAGTGAAGGCCGAGACCGACATTTGCTGCACGTCGTCGAACGCGGTCGATGTGGTTGCGTCGATTCCTGCCGATCGCGAGATTCTGTTCTGCCCCGACCAATTCTTGGGCGCGCACGTCCAGCGAACGTTGGCGCGCGACAACATGCACATCTGGATGGGCGAGTGCCATGTGCACGCGGGTATCAACGGCGCGGAATTGCGCCGCCGCGTGATGGAAGAGCCCGAAGCCGATCTCTACATCCACCCCGAATGTGGTTGCGCCACGAGCGCGCTGTACCTGGTCGAGTCGGGAGTGGTGCCCAAAGAGCGCGCGCACATTTTGTCGACCGGTGGAATGGGCGAGGCCGCGCTCACCACCAAGGCGAAGAAGGTTCTCATCGCCACCGAGACGGGGATCATTCACCAACTGCAGAAGTCGAACCCCTTGGTGATTTTCGAACCGATCAACCGGGCAGCGGTGTGCAAGTACATGAAGATGATCACGCCCGAGAAGTTGCTGGCGTGCCTGAAGAACGGTCGCGACGAGGTCACCGTGCCGGCCGACATTGCAGATCGCGCACGGCGATCAGTCGAGGCGATGATCGCTCTCGGAACGCCGTCGAAAACGGGGGAGTAGGTGCGCAGCGCACCCTTTGGCGTTGCGCTGCCGACGCAACTCGCTGCGCCGGCTCCGACGTGGGAGCGCGACATCGATGTCGTCGTGCTGGGTAGCGGCGCCGCCGGTTTGGCTGCGGCGTTGGCGATGCGTCCCGTGCGCGAAGTGGTGTTGGTGACGAAGGGCGAACTGGCGGCCGGAAGCACGCAGTGGGCCCAGGGTGGACTGGCCGCGGTTCTCGACCCGAAGGATTCTCTCGAGGCGCACGTCGCCGACACGCTGACCGCTGGGGCGGGACTGTGCGACGAGGCGAACGTGCGCACGTTGGTTGCCGAGGCGCCGACGGCGATTCGTTATCTGATGAAGTTGGGAGCCGCGTTCGACCCTGGTGCCGACGGTGGACCGGCGTTGACGCGCGAAGGCGGACACTCGCACAGTCGCATCGTGCACGCGGGTGGCGACCAGTCGGGCGCCGAGGTGCAACGCACGCTCGACCAGTCGGCGATGAACGCCGGTGTGCAGGTGATGGAACACACTTTCGCCCTCGACTTGCTGATCGGCTTCGATCGCAACGGTGTTCGACGCGCGGTGGGGGTGCGTGTGGCGCGACTGAACCCCGACGGTTCGGTGCTCGACGTGGGCCACATCACCGCGCGGGCTGTCGTCGTGGCAACCGGAGGTCTTGGGCAGGTGTTTGCATCGACGTCGAATCCGCCGGCGGTGACCGGTGACGGACTCGCCCTGGCGTTGCGTGCCGGAGTCGAAGTGGCCGACATGGAGTTCATCCAGTTCCATCCGACGGTGCTGTGGCAAGGGGCCGATGCCAAGGGTCAGTTGGCGCTGATCAGCGAGGCCGTGCGCGGCGAAGGTGCGGTGTTGGTCGACGGCGCCGGTACGCGGGTGATGGAGGGAGTCCACCCGCTCGGCGACCTTGCACCGAGAGACGTCGTTGCGGCGGCGATCTCGCGGCGAATGGCCGAGGTGCCGGGTGGGGTCGATGATCATGTGTTTCTCGATGCCACGGCGATGGGCGAAGAGTTCGAGCGTCGCTTCCCTTCGATCACCGCGTCGTGCCGACAGTTCGGCATCGAGCCGTCGCGCGATCTCATTCCCGTGGCACCGGCGGCGCACTACTTCTGTGGTGGCATCACCGCCGGTCTGAACGGCATGACGTCTCTCCCCGGGTTCTTCGCGGTCGGCGAGGTTGCCTGCACGGGTGTGCACGGAGCAAATCGCCTGGCGTCGAATTCACTGACCGAGGGAGTGGTGGCGGGAACGCGCGTGGGTCGCGAACTGAGTTGGCTGTTGCCCGAGAAGTGCCCGCCCGTCGAGATGGTCGGTGGTGCGTTGCTCGACCCTCAGGATCGCCGCGTTCTGCGCGAAACCATGAGCCGCAACGTGGGTGTGCTGCGGAGACCCGAGGGATTGGCCGTGGCACGTGAAATCGTCGACGACCTTGCGGCCGGGGCGAACGTCGAAGTCGAGCCCTGCCTTCAGGCATTCGAGGCGACGAATCTGCTCACTGTTGCAGCTGCCGTCATTGGGTCGGCTGAACTGCGCAGCGAAAGCCGCGGTTGTCACCGCCGTGTCGACCACCCCGAGCCGCGTGCCGAATGGGTTCGCCACATCACGGTGCAGTGCGAAGATGGCGTGATGAGGTTCGCATCGTGACCCACGCACACGAGCCCTCGTTCCATCCGCTGTCGCAACAGCTCGACCGACACCTGCATGACGTCGGACTTTCGCCCGGATACGTCGAACGGCTCATTCGCGACACGATTCTCGAAGACCTTGACGGGGGATACGACGTCACGACCCACTCGACCGTTCCGCGAGAGCACCGCAGCGAGGTGGTGTTCACCGCGCGCAAGCCCGGCTGCGTCGCGGGGGTTCCCGTCGTTGCGGCCGTGCTCGAAATGATGTGCGGGACGATGAACCTCGTCTACGAACCGTTGGTGCGAGACGGTGACGTGGTGCTGCGCGACACGGCGCTGCTGCGTGCCGAAGCACCGACCCGCGACTTGCTGACCTCCGAGCGCACCGCCCTCAACCTGTTCTGTCACCTCAGTGGCATCGCCACAGCAACGCGTGAGTGGGCCGACCAGTTGTCGCGTACCGGCGCGGTGGTTCGCG
>SXZT01000026.1 GCA_005787785.1 Actinomycetota bacterium | reverse complement strand
CGTCGAGTTCGACGACGGGGTTGTCGACCTTGATCTTTGCCATGTTGCAGCCCTTTCGGTTCGGTTCGAACTTGTACGTTACTTGTAAACGTGAGGTGCGGCGAACCCCATGAGACCCGCACGGGAATGGCTCGCTGGTGTCACCCCTGCGGGCCCCGCGAACCTACGATTCCCGCCATGGACTTCGCCTGGACTCCCGAGCAACTCGACCTCCGTGAGCACGCCCGCAAGATCGCCGAAGATGCCGTCGTGCGCTACGGCCGCCACAACGACACATGGATGAACGGGTACTCGAAGGGGTTCTCGAAGGAACTCGGCGAGCACGGCTTCATCGGCATGACATGGCCGAAGGAATTCGGTGGTGGTGGCCGTCCCGCGATTGACCGCCTCATCGTCGGCGAGGAGATGATCAAGACCGGCGCGCCGATCGCCGCGTCGTGGTTCGGTGATCGCCAAATGGGTCCGACCCTCATGACCTACGGAACCCCCGAACAGCAGTCGGAATTCCTCCCCGGGATTCTCTCCGGCGCGGATACCTGGTGCATCGGGATGTCCGAGCCGAACGCCGGCAGCGACCTCGCATCGCTGAAGACAAGCGCCGTCCTCGACGGCGACGAGTGGGTCATCAACGGCCAAAAGATCTGGACCTCGTTCGGTGCGGTTGCCGACTACTGCTATCTGATCTGCCGCACGTCGAATGACGGGCCACCCCACGCCGGCATCAGCGAGATCGTCGTACCAATGAACACGCCGGGCATCGAGACTCGCGAAATTCAGGACATGACAACAAACCGTCACTTCTGCGAAGTGTTCTTCACCGATGCGCGCGTGCCAAAGGACAACCTCGTTGGACTGCAAGGAGGCGCGTTCAAACAGACGATGCGCCAGCTTGAACACGAGCGCGGCGGCATCGACCGTCTGGTGTCGAACTACGCGCTGTATGCCATGGCGCTTGCCCGTGCCGACAAGGATGACCCACGTGTGCGCCAAGAGATTGCACGACTCGAAACCGGCTATCACATCGGCCGAATTCTCGTCATCCGCGAGGTGTTGCGTCAGGCACCCGCGGGGTTCTCGGCGGCAACGAAGTGCTTCTGCACCGAACATGAACAGCGCGTTGCACTCTTCGTCGCCAAAACCTTCGGCCTCGAGGCAACTCTTTGGGACGACATCACCGCAGGTCTGATGTACGGCCCCGGCTACACCATCATGGGCGGCACTTCGAACGTGATGCGCAACATTCTCGGCGAGCGCGTGCTGGGTCTGCCGAAAGAGCCGGGCAAGTAGACGAACTAGGGTCGTCACATGGCCGACCTGCTTTCACTCTCCACGAAGATCATCGACTCCGGCGTCGTCGACCAGCCGGTCAACCGCATCATCAACGAGATCTCCGAATTGGAACCCGACTTGGCCATTGTCGAGTCGTTCAGCCATGCCGTCACGTGGAACAGCCCGGAGGGTCTCGTCATCTTCGACACCGGGACCTACGACAACGGCCAGAAGGTTGCCGACCAGATTCGTACGTGGACCAATGCGCCACTGCACGCGATCGTCTACACACACGGCCACGTCGACCACGTCGGCGGTAGCGGACCAGTAGCGGCAACGCTCGGTGTCCCGGGCAAGAACGTCCGCGTGATCGGCCACGAGAACGTTGAGCGCCGCTTCACCCGCTACCGCGACACCAGCGACTGGAACCGAATCATCAACGCCCGCCAGTTCGGCGGAGTGCGTGAGGAACACGGCTACGGACTCGTCTCGGACACCTCGCAGGTGGGCAACAAACACCCGACGTTCCTCCACGAGAGCGTGCTCGACGTGAACGAGAGTCTCGGCGACTTCACCTCGATGGAGATCGGAGACGACACCGTCGAGTTCCACCATGCACGCGGCGAAACCGACGACCACCTGTGGGCGTTTTTCCCCGACAGAAAATGGATTGCGACGGGTGACTTCATCATCTGGAACTTCCCCAATGCAGGCAACCCGCAGAAAGTGCAGCGCTGGCCCATCGAATGGGCTGCCGCCCTGCGGCGCATGATCACACAGGGACCCGAACTCCTTCTCCCTGCCCACGGACTGCCCATCGAAGGCAAAGCCCGCATCACGCGCGTTCTCGACGAGATCGCAACCGCACTCGAAAACCTCGTCCGCGAGGTGTTGGAGATGATGAACCAGGGCGAAACCCTCGACACGATCATCCATGCGGTCAAGGTTCCCGATGCGACGCTCGGCCGGCCGTACCTGCGACCGATGTACGACGAACCCGAGTTCATCGTGCACAACGTGTGGCGTCAGTTCGGCGGCTGGTGGGACGGTGCCGCGTCACGTCTGAAGCCCGCGCCGGACGCGACGGTCGGTGCCGAAGTCGCCGCACTCGCGGGCGGCGCCGACGTGCTGGTGCGCCGTGCCCAGAAGCTCGCCGAAGAGGGCGACATGCGTCTCGCCTGTCACCTCGCCGACTTTGCCGGCTGGGCAGCGCCCGACGACCCCGACGTGCACGGCATCCGCGCCGAGATCTACGAGCGGCGGCGCAAGGCTGAACTGTCACTGATGGCCAAGGGCATCTTTGCTGCAGCCTCGAAGGAATCACGCCGCATCAACCAACGTTGAGCAGCGTCAACCAGAGCTGACCAGCACCAGCGCAACCAACGCCAAGCCGACTCCCACCCACTGCGCGGGGTGCAACTTCTCTTTGTCGAGCGAGGTCGCCAACACCAGCGTGCTGACCGGATAGAGCGACGCGATGACGGCCACCACCGACAACAAACCGTGACGTGCGGCAATCAGGTAAAAACCGTTTGCGGCGGAATCCAGGACGCCGCTGGTCAGCGCCCACCGGGTGGCCTCGCCCTTCGTCCGCAATGGGTGACGCGTGGCGAGCACCACGCCGAAAACGATCGGCAAACTGACCGAGCGCAACGCGACGAGTGGCCACAACCCCGCATCAGACGACACGTGGTCGAAGGCGATGAAGATCGTCGCAAAGCACGCACCGGCGACGATCGCCAGAACCACGATGTTCAGCGGGGTGCGTTTGTCCTGCACACCCAACGCGTCGGTCACCAGCACCACGGCGAACACTGCAACGACCATCCCGACGTACGAAATGAATCCCGGTCGTTCGCCATCGACGAGACCCCAGATGACGGGGATGGTGGTACCGACCAATGCGGTGATCGGCGCGACGATCGTCATCGACCCCGATGCCATCGCCCGATAGAAACCCAACAACCCGAGCGAACCGGCGACACCCGCGGCCGCACTGATGAAGAGATCGCGACCTGAGGGCACCGGATCGCCGATGAACAACGCCAACATCAGCACGCCGACGAACCCCGCGCATTGACCGACGAACGTCACCGTGAACGACGAAGCGAGACGGCTGCCGCGACCGCCCGAGTAGTCGGCGATGCCGTAAACGACGGCCGTGAGAAGAGCAAATACGACGGCCACGGGGCTTCAGACTACGGTCAGCGCCATGGAACACGTGAGATTCGGCCGCACCGGAATGATGGTCTCGAAGTTGTGCCTCGGCACCATGACCTTCGGACACCAATGCAGCGAGGAACTGTCGGTTGCGATTCTCAACAAGGCGAAGGAACACGGTTTCACTTTCATCGACACCGCCGACGTGTACCCCATCGGAAACATGACCGGCGCCTACGGCGAGACCGAAAGCATCATCGGTCGCTGGATGAAGGGCCAACGCGACAACTTCATCGTCGCCACGAAATGCTTCGCACCCACGGGGCCGAACCCGTGGGATCAGGGCAACAGCCGCAAGAACATCGTGCGTGCAGTCGACGCGTCGCTGCGCCGCCTCCAGACCGACTACATCGACCTCTATCAACTTCACTTCTACGACCCGCGCGTGTCGCATGACGAATCGCTCTCGGCACTCGACGACCTCGTGAAGTCGGGCAAGGTCCGCTACATCGGCTGCTCGAATTATCTCGCGTACCAACTGGCCACCGCACTCGGCCGCAGCGACGTCAACCACTGGGCGCGCTTTGCCAGCATCCAGCCGCGCTACAACATGCTTTTCCGTGAAAACGAGCGCGAGCTACTCCCCCTGTGCGAGCAGGAGAACATCGCGGTCATCCCCTACAACCCGCTCGCCGGAGGTTTCCTCACAGGCAAGCACAACCCGGGATCGCCCACCGAGGGCACACGCTTCGCACTCGAGGGCGACGGCACCGCCGGCCGCTACCAAGAGCGCTACTGGCAGGACCGAATGTTCGAAACCATCGATGCCCTGCGCGAGATCGCCAAGGAAGCAGGCATGACCATGGCGCAACTTGCCGTTGCATGGCAGTTCACCCGCCCCAGCATCACCTCGCCGATCATCGGCGCCAGCAAACCCGAACAACTTGCCGACGCCGTGGCCGCGCTCTCGACCCCGCTCGATGCCGAGCTCACCAAGCGCCTCGACGTGCTCACCCACGAGTACCGCTTCGGAGACGCCGCTCGGTGAAGTTTCTCATCTCGGTCATCGGCGCAGCGACGATCAACAACGACGGCCAAACCGCGACACCGGACCCGCACGCCCACGGCCGCAACGTTGACATACGCCCGCTTCCGGGCGCCTGACGTCAGACGGAGACGCGGGCGTAGGGCACGGTGATCTCGAAAGGGATCACCACGTCGTAGGCCTGGCCGGGTTTGCCATCGTCGCCGCCCTGCCAGCCGTGCCACGGGTACGTGACTGCGCCGTTCTCGCGGAGGATCGGTGCGCCGCTCGCGTCGAATTCGAAGAAGGGTCCGTGTTCAAAACCTTCGGGCACGGGAAGACGATCACGTTGCTCCGCACCGGGTTCGGCCGTTTCGTACATGCCGCCCTGACCGGTTCCATTCGACACGACCCAGTGAACCTCGGCAAACGCGGGGCTGGTGGGGCCGGGAGCGCGACCGTGGTTGTGTGTCGACAGATCGATGCCTTTGCCTGCGGTCCACAAATACAGGTAGCAGATCTCCTCACCCTTGGCGTCGAGGAGGTGGAAGCCGGGCGTCAGACCCGCGTCGAGGCCGTTGAAGTAGTCGGTGTAGGCCGCGAAGCGTTCGCCGAACGAGGTCCACCCGAGGCGGTCAGCGTGAGGTCCGACGAGAGCGATGTCGTTCATCGACGTGACACGGTCGGGTGCCCCGAGGGTTTTCACCAACACGGTGACGAGCGCGCCCTCGGACCCTGCGACGAGTTCACTCTCGGTCACACGGGTGTCGGCGAGTGAACGGGCCTCGATGTAAGGCACGCGGGCGGGTGACGCAAGTGCGCCCGTCACGACCTTCACGTAGGTGGTGCCGTCGTGACCGAGCGACACCTTCTGGCCGCCGTCGAGTCGAACGAAATAGAGGTTCCACCCGCCGAACGACCACGTGTCACTGACGACCGGACCGGCGCCGTCGTACATGTGAAGGTCGAGGCCGAGGCGCTCTTTCGACAAAGAAACCGGAACACTACCCATGGTGATTTCCCCCAGACTCACGCAGTTACGCCACTGCGTCTCGTGGGCACGACGGGACTCGAACCCGGGACCTCTACCGTGTCATGGCAGCGCTCTAACCAACTGAGCTACGCGCCCTCAAAAGGCAACGCGAAGCATAGCGGAGGGCGGGAAAGTTCAGTGGGGCGGCGCGGAAAATTGGGCACGGACGAAGCGTCCTTCGTGGCGTTCGAGCCGGCAGACCGAGCCCTTGCGCGTGTCGGGCCAGTCGACGATCTCGAGGCCGTGCCATTCGAGACGCTTCAGGACCGCCGGGATGACGTCTCCATGACTGCACGCCACCACCCCATCGGCGAGACCTTCGAGGAACGACAGCGCGGTGTCGGTGTCGACGCCCTCGCGCAGTGCATCTGCGCTCTCGACCGACAACGAAGTCAATGCGGCGAGCGGTTCGAGTGTTTGCCGACAGCGCAGAAACGGGCTCGCCACGAGACGTGGCGGATGCAAAGGCGCAAGACGCGCCGCGATGAGACGGGCCTGTTCCAAGCCTTCGTCGACGAGCGGACGCAACGCATCGTCGTCACCCCACGCCGCGCGACTCCCGGCCTTGGCATGGCGCACCAGATAGATCGCACTCGTCATGTAAGACGCAGAGTAATCGCATTTGCGAGCATCCTGCCCCGCGGGGTGAGCGTCACTCTGTCGTCCTCGAGAACGAGCCAGCCGTCGTTCACCATCTCGTCGATTTCGACACGCCTTTCGGGTGCGATATCGGCCAACGCGGCTCCTTCGCGGCGGCGAATCGCCAATTGCACCCTCTCGGCTGCGACCTGGTCGGCGGTGAGCTGTTCGAAGGCCGCCTCGGTCGACTCTCCCCTGTTCACGAGGTCGATGTAGCGCTCGGGCGTACGCACGTTCCACCACCGACGACCCGCGGTGTGCGAATGCGCGGCACAACCGAATCCGCGGTAGTCGGCCTGGGCCCAGTACAGCCTGTTGTGCCTGCTCTCGTGGCCGGGGCGTGCCCAGTTCGAGATCTCGTAGTTGCCGAGACCTGCTTTCTCCAGCGCAGCATCGGCGATCGGATACTTGTCGGCCTGATCGTCATCGTCGGGGTGGCGCGCATCATCGTCCGCGAGGGGCGTTCCCGCCTCGACGGTGAGTGCGTAGGCCGACACGTGAGGTGGCTCCAGAGCGAGCGCACTGCGCAGGGTGCTGCGCCAGTCGTCGAGTGACTCGCCGTGGGCGCCGTAGATGAGGTCGAGATTGAACGTCGGAATTCCGACGTTGTTGATCGCCTCGACAGCCGCAACCACGTTGTCGGGGTCGTGTTCGCGTCCGAGCGCGGCAAGGACGTGAGGCACCATCGACTGCACACCGAGGCTGATGCGGTTCACCCCCGCCTCGCGATACGTGCGCAAAAGTGACTCGGTGACGTTGTCGGGGTTGCACTCCACGGTGACTTCGGCATCGGGTGTCGTCCGTACGGCCGCGATGACCGTGGCAAGCAACTCACCCGGGACGAGCGATGGTGTCCCCCCGCCGACAAAGACGGTCCCCGCGAGCGACATTCCCGTCTCGGTCGCGCGCTGCACCTCGGCCGATAGTGCCGTCATGTAGCCGTTGATCTGGCCCGCCTTGTCGTCCCATGTCGCAAACGCGCAGTAGTCGCAGCGCCTCGAACAAAAGGGCACGTGGATGTAAACCCCGAATTCAGGTTGCCGCGATGTCATGTGGTGGGCGGAACGAAGATGAGACCGAGTTGTGAAAGTTGGGTTGCCACTTCGTCGACGGGCACGTCGAGCATGACGGCGATGGCCCGCGTGTCGTGGGCCCGAACGGTGATGACCTTGCCGTTGAAGTCCTGGCGTTGCACCTGGATCATCCGCAGGAAACGTTCGAGCATGCGAAATCTCTCTTCGGGATACGTCGAGAGTTTTGCCACGTCAATGCGGATCTTCGTCGACCCGCTGGCACCGGGCTGGTTGCGCTCGACCGCCATCGGGTCGCGGGGCAACAACTGATCGATCGACACCCCGTAGAAACGTGCGAGTCGTTCGAGGCGGGGCACCGAGATGACACGTTCACCGCGTTCGTACGCACCGAGGACCGAAGCGCGAAACTCGTCGTCGGTCTGCGCCTCGACTTCGTTCAAGGACAGTTTCTTCTGGCGCCGGATGGCGCGCAGTCGCTCGCCGACGAGGCGCGAGTACGGGGATTCGTCGAAACCATCGTCAGCCATGTGGACCCATTGTCACGCGTGGAGGCCGACAAGTCGCGCACCGGCCACCAGTGCCGCAGTTTCGGCACGCAGTACCGCAGGACCGATGTTGACTCGCACAATCGAGGCCGGAAGCTCGTCATCGTCGAATCCACCTTCCGGACCCACGATCAACAACCTGTTCGCAGCAGACGCTTCAACACCATCGGGGTCGGCCACAGCCACGCCCGACAGTGCGACGACGTCGATCAGCGCAACACCCAGATGGATGGCCGGCAGGAACACGCGCCGGCTCTGCATACAGGCCTCACGGACGATGCGATCGGCACGATCATTCAATCGATCGCGCGTGCCGGCAACCGCTCGTTTCGTCGGTGCGACGACGAAGATCTCGTCGACTCCGACCTCGACCAGTTGACGAATGGTGTTCTCGGGCTTCTCGGCCTTCACGGGAACGAATGCGACACCGAGAGGAAACGCCCTCGGGGTTTCGTCGACGATGCCACCCATGGGCGCGATCGCGTCGCGCCCGCTTGCCCGGCACTCGCGCCATGAACCGAGGCCGTTCGTGGCCGTCACCACGGCTCCATCGCGCAGTCGTAACACGCGGAAGAGATGATGCACGTCGGTTTCGTCGAGGCGTGGCGCATCAAGATCGTCGACCACGACGTGCGCCGCCGAATTCCGCAGAATCGGGTTCACGAAAACGCCGACTTGATGCGCGACTTCAACCCTTTGTCGGGGCCCGACACGGCGTCGCCCCGCAGTTCGGCGAATTGGCGCAACAACTTCGCCTCGTCGTCGGTGAGTTTCGTCGGAATGTCGATTCGGGCAATGACACGCAGGTCGCCTCGGCGACGGCCGCCCTGGTTCAGATGCGGCACTCCCCTGCCGCGCAGGGTGAACTCCTGCCCATGCTGGGTTCCGGCGGGCACGGCGAGTTCTTCGCTGCCTTCGAGGGTGTCGATCGTTGCGGTTGTTCCCAGCGCCGCCTGGGCGATGCCGAGCCGCAGCACGAAGACGAGGTCGTAGTCGTCGCGCTGCAGCGTCGCATGCGGTGCAACACGCACGTGCACGTAGAGATCACCCGCGGTGCCACCGCGGGGACCCGCTGCACCGCGCCCGGTCAGGCGCAAGGTCGCGCCGGTGTCGACGCCGGCGGGGACGTCGATCTGATAAGTCGCAGCATCGACGATTCGCCCGTCGCCGCGACACGCAGCGCAGGGCGTGGCGACGATCTGGCCGATGCCACCGCAACGCTGACAGGGGCTCGCCGTCACCATCTGGCCGAGAAGACTCTGGCGCACACGGCGCACCTGGCCCGTGCCTTGGCAGTCGACACATGCGACGGGTTTCGTGCCCGACCCGGCGCCGGTCCCACCGCAGTCGGCGCAACGCAGCGCGGTTTTCAACGTGACGGGAACCGTGCCGCCGAACACCGCGTTCTCGAAGGTGATGTCGGCAATCGTTTCGATGTCCTGACCGCGTGGTGGCCCCGCGGATCCGCGCCCGCCGAAACCGCCACCGAACGGCGAGTTGCCGCCGAAGAACGCCTCGAAAATGTCGCCCAGTCCCCCGCCACCGAAGGGATCGCCACCGGCCGCACCGCCGACACCCGCCTCGCCAAAGCGGTCGTAGTTCGCGCGTTGCTGTGGGTCGGAAAGAACCTCGTAGGCGCGACTGAGTTCCTTGAACTTGTCCTCCGCACCCTGATCGTCGGGGTTCGCGTCGGGGTGCAGTTCGCGCGCCCGCTTGCGGTACGCGCGCTTTACTTCATCGGACGATGCCCCACGCGCCACACCGAGAATCTCGTAGAAGTCGGCCATTGTCAGGACCCGGCGACTAGGCCTGGCCGCCCTCGCTGAGGCGACGACCGAGTTGCGTGCTCACCGCCTCGACGGTGGCAAGCGCCTGCGGATAGTTCATGCGGGTGGGACCAAGGACGCCCACCGTGCCCAAATTCTCTCCTTCGGCGATCACGGGTGCGACGACAACCGAACACGCCGACAGCGGTTCTATCCCGTGCTCACTCCCGATGGCGACACTAAGACCACGGTCGACCACGTCCTTCACCAAAGAGACGACGACGTACTGCTGCTCCAAGGCCGCGAGGACCGAGCGCACCACATCGACAGCGTCGAACGCCTGAGCCATGGCGGCTGCCCCACCGACGATGACGCTCGTGTCGCTTTGATGGGGCTTCAAGAGACCGAGCGCCTCGGCGCACACCTTGTCGACCCCTGCGTCTCCGGTCGGCGCGAGGTGGACCTGCCCGAAGGTGTGGCCGAACGCGGCGGCGTTGAGATGCGCGCTCGCCGCCGACACCTGGGCATCAGAAACGGTTTCATCGATATCGACCGACTCACTTTGCACCACACCATTCGACAGCACCGCGACAACGGTCGCCATGCGCGAAGAGAGACGCACCACCTGCACGTTGCGCACCGTTGCCACTTCGACGCTGGGACCCATGACGAGTGCGGCGTAGTTGGTCATGTCGGTGAGCAACCCGGAGGTGCGCTGCAGCAGTTCCTCGAGGCGGCCCGTGGCGTGATTGAAAAAGGTGCCGACGCGCTCGGCCGTGACCTTGTTCGGCTTGCCGGCAGGTTCGAGCGCATCGACGAAGAAGCGGTAGCCCTTGTCGGTGGGAATGCGACCGGCGGACGTGTGCGGCTGGACGAGATAACCCTCTTGTTCGAGCATTGACATGTCGTTGCGGACGGTCGCCGGAGACACCTTGACCCCAGCGGCGGCGGCAACGTGGGCGGAGCCCACGGGCTGGCCCGTTGCGATGTACTCCTGCACGACTGCGCGGAGAATTGCGGTCTTGCGCTCGTCCGACATTTCGCGTCTCAGGCTACTTGCCGGACGCCGCCTTGTAGCGGGCGAGGCTCTCCTCGCGCTCGACGGCATGGTCGACGATTGGTGTCGCATAACCCGCAAAACCGCCCGCACCGGCAAGGTGAATCTGTTTGGTCGGACAGCCGGCGAGTTCGGGTACGAACTCGCGGATGTATTCGCCGTTCGGGTCGAATTTCTCCGACTGACTCTGCGGGTTGAAGATACGAAAGTACGGGGCGGCATCGGTACCGGTACCCGCGGTCCACTGCCATCCGTGGTTGTTCGATGCGATGTCACCGTCGACGAGGTGCCGCATGAAATGGCGAGCGCCCCACTGCCACGGCAGGTGAAGATCCTTGACGAGGAAACTCGCCGTGATCATGCGCACCCGGTTGTGCATCCAACCCGTGCGCAGCAATTGACGCATTCCCGCATCCACGATCGGGTAACCGGTTTCGCCGACGCACCATTGCTCGAAGCGAGCTTTCGCTCGCTTGTCGGTATCGAGTCGCATTCCCGCCATCCTCGGCTGCAGGTTCTCCCAGGCCGTATTCGGCTGATGGAACAGAATGTCGGCGTAGAACTCACGCCAGCACAGCTCGGACCGGAAGTGTTCGTGGTCCTTCGTCGCCTTGGTGCCGTCGATCGCGAGGTCGGCAATGAGTTGCTTGGGGTGCAACAAGCCGAAGCGAAGGTACATCGACAATTTCGAGGTGCCGTCGATGCCCGGCGCGTTACGGTTCTCGTAGTAGCCCGTCAGCGCGTTGTCGGCAAACCATTCCCAGCGCTCATGGGCGGCCGCCTCGGTGGGCATCGGCAGGTCGACGTTCGGACTCGGTCGCAATGGCAAGGGCTCGGTCGTGACCGCACCCGGTGCCACCAGCAGGCTGTGCACCGGATCACTTTCGTCGAGTGGCGTGAGGAGCGGTGACCACCGTTTGTAGAAAGGTGTGAAGACCGCGTACGGCGAACCGTCATCCTTCATCACCGAGCCGGGCTCGACGGCATACGGACTTCCGACCCCCCGAAGGTGCAAACCCGCACCTTTCAAGGCGGCGGCGACGGCCATGTCCCTGCGCCGCCCATACGGCGCAAAATCCTTGGCGACGTACACGGTTCCGGCCGACACCTCACGCGCAACGACCGGAACGACATCGACGGGATCGCCCGTACGCACCACCAATGCGCCACCGAGTGTTTCGTTCAACGACTCAAGTGCGCCGAACAAAAACCGGAGGCGAGCCTCGCCCGCACGTTCAAGGAACACGGGGTCGAGCACGAACAGCGGCACGCAGGGCCCATCGGCACAGGCAGCCGCAAGTGCCTCGTTGTCGTGGCCACGTAGATCGCGGCGAAACCACATGATGCTCGTCATGAGACCGATTGTGGCTGACGTTTCATCACCGTCGCCATCCAAGCGCAACAAAGCAGCGCAATGACGCCACCGTATCCGAGCGACCACTCGGGGCTGATGTGATCGGCAATCCAGCCGGTGACCGGCCCACCGACGGGCGTTGAGCCGAGGAATGCGACGGCGCCAAGAGCGAGCAGTCGACCCCTCATGTTCGGTGGCGACATGACCTGCGAGATCGAATTCACGCTCGCAATGAAGCCGGCGCCACCGATACCGAGTGGCACGGCAAACACGAACGCAAGAACGAGATTCGGCGCCCATGCAAGTGCGATGTTGCTGACGGCGAGAATAAAGACACTCCAGTTGAACCAGCGCAGCGAGACGGTTTCTCGACCGGCCGTCATCAGACTTCCGATCAGACTGCCGACACTGACGACTGCCAGCAACCAACCAAAAGAGTTCTGACTTCCCCACCGCGAGTCGGCGAGCTTTGGTAGGACCACGCTGTAGTTGAAGGCAAACGTACTGACGATCACCAAGACCACGAAGAGGGGTCGCAACACGTGATCGTCGCGGATGAAACCGATCGCTTCGCGCACGGGCTTGCCACCGCGCGGCGCAGGCGGCGCGACTCGCAGCAGCGACACATCCATGACCACGATGCCGAGGAGAATCGCTGCAAACGACAAACCGTTGATGACGAACAACCAGCCGGTTCCCAGCGGGCCCACCAGCGCAGCTGCGAGCGCAGGGCCGAAGATGCGCGAACCGGTCATCGCGGCGGTGTTGAGTGAAACCGCGTTCGGGATGTCCTCGACATCAACCAGTTCGGTGACGAGGCCGCGACGTGCGGGGTTGTCGAACGCATTGATGACACCGAGAGCCAGACTGAGCACGTAGATGACGCCGATACTTATGTTTCCGGTCAGGTCGAGGATGCCGAGGACAAGTGATTGCGCAGCGAGAGCCGTCTGCGTGATCAAGGTCATCCGACGTCTGTTGTGACGATCCGCGATTGCTCCTGCCCAGGCGCCGAGCAGCAACATCGGCAGGAATTGGAACATGACGTTCAGGCCGAGATCGGTCGCCTTGCCCGTCAATCGGTAGAGCAAGAAAGCCGAGGCGGTGAACTGCATCCACGTCCCGATATTGCTGACGAGGACGCCCGCGAAGAAGTACTTCGCATTGCGGTTCCGTAGCGATCGGAATGTGGAGGGCATGGTCGGTCAGTCGTCGAGTTTCAGGGCCGAAATGAAGACATCCCCCGGCACCTCGACACGCCCGATCGACTTCATCTTCTTCTTGCCCTCTTTTTGCTTTTCCAGCAGTTTGCGCTTGCGGGTGAT
>SXZT01000025.1 GCA_005787785.1 Actinomycetota bacterium | reverse complement strand
GTGTTCATTTCGAGGAAGAAGAACTCACCGTCCTGGTAGATGAACTCGACGGTTCCTGCGTTGTAGTAGCCCACGGCCTTGGCGGCCTTCACCGCCGCTTCACCCATGGCCTCTTCGACACCGTCGGGCAGTGCGCCCGCGGGCGCTTCTTCGATCAACTTTTGGTGACGACGCTGTGCGGAGCAGTCACGTGTGCTGACCCACACCACGTTGCCGTGTTTGTCGCCGACCAGTTGCACTTCGATGTGGCGCGGCCATGTGAGGTACTTCTCGACGTACACCTCGTCGCGACCGAAGAAAGCCTTGGCCTCGCGCTGTGCGGAGTCCATCGCCTCCTTCACGTCGGCGGCCGATTGGACGACCTTCATGCCGCGCCCACCACCACCGAAAGCAGCCTTGATGGCAACGGGAAAACCGAACTTGTTGCCGAAGTCCTCGATTTCTTTCGCGGACTTCGCGAACTGCGTGGTTCCGGGCACGATCGGTGCACCACCGCGCTGAGCGGCGATACGGCTGGACACCTTGTCACCCATTTCGATGATGGCCGCGGGCGGTGGTCCGATGAACTCGACGCCAAGTTCGGTGATCGCTTGTGCGAAGTCGGCGTTCTCGCTGAAGAATCCATAGCCGGGGTGCACGCCGTCGGCGCCACTCTTTTTGATCGCATCGAGGATCGCCTCGGTGTTCAGGTAGCTCTCGGCCGCGGTCTGGCCGCCGAGCGCGTATGCCTCGTCGGCGAGTCGAACGTGAAGCGAGTTGCGGTCGAGTTCCGAGTAGACCGCGACGGTCTTGACCCCCATCTCTCGGGCTGCCCGGATCACTCGGACGGCAATCTCTCCACGGTTGGCGATGAGGATTTTCTTGATCACGAGTGACAATGTTGGTGCGATGGATGGGGTGAATGCGAACTGGCTCGAAAATGCAAGGGAAAACGGGCCTGTCGCCCGTGGTCGGTGGCGGGTAGGGGTGGTGTCCGCGACCGGTTCGACCAACGCCGATCTCCTCGCGGGTATCGCTGACGGGGTGCCCGATCGGGCGGTTCTGCGCACCGACCACCAGACTGCCGGACGGGGTCGTCTGGGCCGAACATGGGAGGCGCCGCCCGGCGCAAACCTCCTCGTGTCGATTCTCTTCCGTGGTGTCGGCGAACCCGCGCACCGCATGACCCAACTGCTCGGTACGTCGTGTGCCCTCGTGCTACGTCGTGAGTTCGGCATTGCGGCAGGGTTGAAGTGGCCGAACGACGTCGTGGTGTCACGCGCCGACGGCGACGTGAAAATCGCGGGCATCCTCGCTCAAGTCGGCGGAGTCACGTCGGACGGTCGCGCCGACGTCGTTGTTGGCATGGGGTTGAACGTCGGCTGGGCGCCGGCGCCGGAGATTGCCCCGGCGACGTGCGTACGCAACGAGTCGGTGGGTGAATTGACCGCCTCTCCGCATGACGTGCTGCTCAAGATCCTCGACACGTTCGACGAAATCGAATCAATGACCGTCGACGAAGCATTCGCAACGTACGAAAGTCTCTTGACCACGGTCGGCAAGCGCGTGCGCTGCGAACTGCCCGACGGAGAGAACATCACGGGTCGTGCGGTCGGTGTGGAAGCCGATGGCCGGTTGCGAATCGTCGATGAATGCGCGGTTATGCACCGTGTCGACACCGCGGACGTGGTGCATCTCCGCAGCGCCGACTAGCGACTACGTTGGATCAACGTGAAGGCAACGCGTTTCGTGATCGCCGCATGTCTGGCGGCAGCCATTGCTTTGGCGGGTGTCGCCGGCCTGGTGTCCGGCGCCAAGAGCCAGATGAAGGATGTGAAGCGCAACACCGAGGTCGTGACGGATCTTGCCGCGCCGAACCCCGACTTCGAGAACTTCCTGCTCGTCGGCTCGGACAGTCGCGAGGGGATCGACCCCACGGAGTCCGACTTCAACGTGATCGGCTCGGCCGGTGACGTGGGTGGCCAGCGCAGCGACACCATCATGGTGCTGCGTCACGACAAGAAGACGAGCACGCTCTCGATCACGTCATTCCCGCGCGATCTGTGGGTTCGCATCGGCAACGGACAAAAGTCGAACCGCATCAACGCCACCTACAACCTCGGTGCCGCGATGTTGGTGCGCACGGTCACCGCGAACTTCGGTATTCCTATTCACCACTACATCGAGGTCAACTTCCAGGGGTTCAAGGATCTCGTCAACGCCATCGGGGGAGTCACTCTGTGTGCTCCGTACCAGGCGCGTGACACGCACGTCGGCCTGTGGGTGCGCAAGGGCTGCCACAGGCTCGAAGGCGTCGGTGCATTGCGCTACGCGCGCAGTCGTCACTACCAGGAGCGCATCAAGGGCAAGTGGGTGCTCGAGGGAACGGGCGACATCGGTCGCTCCGCGCGTCAGCGTGAGTTCATCACGCTCATGTTGAAGCAGGCGGCGAAGTACGCCGCAGCGAACCCGTTCAAGGCGGGCGACGTCATCCACGCCGTCACCTCCACGGTCACGGTCGATACCAACCTCGACATGCCGTCGTTCCTGAAGAGCATGCGCCCGGCAGCCGACGGCAACATCGCGAACTATGGCCTCGAGGTGTACCAGGACACCGAGGCGGGCATGGCCGTTGTGAAACTCGGCGGCAACTCGAAGGCGACACTCGACTTCTTCGCCGGGGTCGCCCCTGTGCCAGTGGCCGCAGCCACGGGCTGACGTCAGCGCACGCGAGCGAGCGTTCGCGCAAATTCTTCGGCGGCGAGCGGTTCACCGATGCGGTTGCCCTGCAGGTGATCGCAGCCGAGAACGCGCAGGCGCTTGGCCTGTTCTTCGGTGCTCACCCATTCGGCGACGACCGTCATGTCGAGAGAGTGTGCAAGCTGAATGATCGAGCGCACGATCGGATCATCGTGGCCCTGCTGGCCGATGTCGCGCACCAACGAGCCGTCGAGCTTCAGTACGTCGGCGGGGAAGTTGCGCAATGACGACAGCGACGAGAAGCCACTGCCGAAGTCGTCGATCGCGACACGGATGCCGGCGCGCTTCAGTGCGTTGATGCTGCGACCGACACTGGGGTTGTCGTCGAGCACGGTCTGTTCGATCACTTCGACGATCAACTGGGCCGACTCGAGACCCACGTCGCGGAGGACCGTGAGGGTGCGATCGACGAACGATGGATCGGTGAGTTGCTTGGATGACACGTTCACGTGGAGTGCGAACATGCGGTCGACGAGTCCGGCATCGATCCACTCGCGTAGGTCGGTGCAGGCCCGCGTGACGACGAAGTCGCCGAGCGGGCCGATCATGCCCGACTCCTCGGCCACGGGAATGAACGTGGGCGGGGTGAGTTCGCCGCGCTGCGGATGATCCCAACGCAGATACGCCTCGACTCCGGCGTTGCGGCCGGTGTGGGCCGAGACGATCGGTTGGTAGACGAGGCGCATCTGGCCGGTGGCGAGCGCCCGCTCGAGAGCGTTGGTGAGCGCGACACGATCGCGGGCTTCGGCGCGCATGGCCTCGCTGTACACCTCTGCTCGGCCACGACCGCGCTGTTTGGCGCGGTACATCGCGGTGTCGGCGTTGTTGAGGAGAATCTGTGCCGCATCGACGGGGGAGTGCTCGGCGAGCAGCTGCTGTGTCGACATCGCAATCCCGATGCTGGCGCTGGTGAAGATCTCGGTGCCTTGCAATACCATCTGGCCCGTCACGGCCTGGAGGATGCGGCCGGCGATGTCCTGGGCGATGTGTTCATCGGTGACTCCGTCGCACAGCACGACGAACTCGTCACCGCCGTTTCTTGCGACGATGTCGGACGGCCGCGTTGCATTCACGATGCGCTTTGCGATGTTCGAGATGAGAACGTCGCCGACGTCGTGGCCCATCGTGTCGTTCACGATCTTCAGACGATCGAGGTCGACGAACATCACCGCGCACCCCGACTTGAGTGTGCGGTCCTTTTCCAGCGCCTCTGCAAGTCGGCGCAGGAAAAGCACGCGGTTCGGCAGGCCCGTGCGCGCGTCGTGCGTGGCCTGCCGGGTGAGTTCGTCGTGGAGTTGCTTCGTTTCGGTGACGTCGCGGGCGATGGCGCTGAAGTGCTGTACGACCCCACCGGCATCGCGGACGACCTGCAGTGTCAGCGACAACGTACGCACGATGCCATCGGGGCTGCGGAAGCCGACCTCGCCCACCCAGCGGTTCTCGGCGGGACTCGCGAGCGTGGGCGACGCGTTCAGCACCTCTCGCGGCACCTGGTCGCGAATCGCGCGCAGGAACGTGTCAGCGACCGTGTCGTTGTCGGCATCGCTTACGCCGACGAGTTGTTTTGCTCCGTCGTTGCAGAAGAGCAATCGACCCGCGCGGTCGAACACAAGCACCGCATCTGCGCTGACGTCGAGCAGACCAACCAACTGTTCCGAGAGCGTTCGGCGCGTCACCATGTCGGTGTGGTCGGCGGCGGTGCCGACGAAACCCGTCAAATTTCCTGCCGAGCCGCGTACGGGTTCGAGGTGCATCGAGATAAAGCGCACGTCACCGTCGACGGAGAGCAGGCGGAACTCATGGGTGAACGCACCTGCGAGCGGGCGAGTTTCTTCCCATGCCTGTTCTGCGGCGGCCCGTTCCGTCGGCGTTGCATTCACCCACGGTGCTGATCCGACCACCACGGGTGCGCCACCCAGCACCAGGGAGCGGAAGGCGTCGTTGACCGCAAGAAGTCGGCCGTCGGCGTCGGTCTCGCAGACAGCGACGGGTAGGGAGGCAAGAACGCGATCGATGGGGCAAGTTTTGCACCCGCTTCGACGCAGGCCGCGGATTCAGGCGGCGAAAGTGATGGCTGCAGCCTCGATGGCCGAGCCGTAAATGGCGTCCTGCATCGAGGCACCGTCATCGCCGTTTTGGACCTCGAGGACTTGGTCGAGGGCATAGAGGGAGAGCGAATAGGCGTGAGTCTCGCCCTCGGGTGGACAGGGGCCCGAAAACCCGATGGAGCCGGCCGAGTTCATGGCCTGCACCGCATTCGGGTCGACACTGCCGGCGAGCAGGGCACTCGTTGTGGGGTCGATGTTGGCCACGACCCAGTGCACGAATTCCGGGGAGTCCTCGTCGACGAGCACGAGGGCGAGCGACTTAGCCTCGGCCGGAACGCCGGCCCACGAGATCTCGGGCGATGCCTCGGGTCCGGCACAGCGGAACGCGTCGGGGATCGTCTCGCCGTCGGCCCACGGTGCAGTCACGGTGAGGACCACCGCACCTCCGCCGTCGACTGTGGTGTCGATCGGTGCACCGTCGCTGCCATAGAGCACCGCAAGCGTGGTGTCGGCCGCCAGTGTCGTTGTTGTTTGGGTCGATGCGATTTGTGCGTCGGATGGCGGCTTCATCTCTCGTCCGTCGTCGGAATCACCTGCCGTCACAACGAAGCCGACAAGCAGAAGTAGAGCCACGATCGGGGCAAAACGAAGGCCGCGCATACTCCGAGCCTATGTGAGTCGCCAGTAACCTGACACGCCATGGACCGCGAGCACCTGTGTCTTCTCACAGTTCACGCGCACCCCGACGACGAGGCATCCAAGGGAGCACCCACGCTGTCGAAATACGGAGCCGAGGGCGTGCGCACCGTGCTCGTGTGCTGCACCGGTGGCGAAGAAGGCGACGTCAACAACCCGCGCCTGAAAGAACCCGGTCAGCCATTTCACGGCCTCGATCCCGCTGCGGAAAAGGCGCTGCTGGCCGAGATGCGACCGCGCGAACTGGCCCGGTCGGCCGGGGTCATCGGTTTCCACGCCGTGCACATGTTGGGTTATCGCGACTCGGGCATGCAGGGTGTGGAGTCGAACGGCCACCCCGATTGTTTCCACATGGCACCGCTCGACCAGGCAACCGGACGACTGGTTGCGCTCATTCGCGCCGAGCGTCCGCAGGTGATCATCACCTACAACGACGACCAGTCGAGCTACCCGCACCCCGACCACTTGAAGGTCCACGACATCTCGATCGCCGCTTTCCAGCGAGCCGGCGACCCTATGTGGTATCCCGACGCGGGGCCGGTTTGGCAGCCGTCGAAGATGTACTACACGCTGTGGTCGAGGATGCGCCTGATGGCACTGCACGAAGGAATGCTGAAACACCGGGGTGAGTCGCCCTTCGACGAGAAGTGGCTGTCGCGGGCAAACCAGGATTGGCGCATCACGACACGACTGCACGTCGGCGACCACATGCATGCGCGTTCGGGTGCGTTGTTGGCCCATGCGACCCAGATCGACCCCGACGAACCCTTCTGGTTCGGCCTGTCAGACGAACAGTTGGCCGAGACCTATCCCTGGGAGGACTGGGTGCTCGCGCGCAGCATCGTCGACGGGCCCCGGCCTGGAACGTACGAAGACGATCTCTTTGCCGGCGTGCGCGGCGGAAGCCCCGTCATCGACCTTGCACCGCTCGAGAGGTTGCCGTGACGAACACCGCCATCCAGTACCGCGTGGCGAAGGGCAAGAAGGAAGAAATCGTCGAGGGGCCCGACGACGCCGCCGTCGTGCTCGCCATCGCCGCCGCAGATCTTTCGCTCGGAGCGAACGTCGCCTACATGCGCGGAAAGTTGAAGGCGACGGGCCAGACCGGGGTGCTTCTGCGTGCGTTGGCGAGCGGTGAAATCGACGCCGCGCTCAGCGCGATCGCATCGCGTCTCTGACGCGCCGGTAGCCCACCATCACGGCACCCGACTGTTCGATTGCCTCGCGCAGTGTCGGGTCGCTCACGACGAAGTTGTGGTCTTCGATCCAGCCGAGTGACACGTCGCCGAGTGCGCGCACCTCTGCGGTATCGATGGCGGGTTGGACGTGGATTTCGGTGACGCCCGGACGCAGGCCGGCGAGATCACCGAGAACCCGTTCGCGGCTGCCCGCACGCCAATCGTGGTTGAAATAGTCGGGGAAAACGACGCCCTCTTCGTTGGCGAGTTTGCGGAACGGAAACCCTGCAGCGCGTTCGTCGATGGTCGAGGGCAACCGGATGGGAAGTCGGAATTCCACGGCGAGGTCGAGATAGATGTCGAAGAACTCGGGCCGCAGCGTGATTGCCGTCAGATGCGGTGTGAGGTGCGTGACGTCGATGCCCCAGGCGATTGCGCGCTCGATCTGCGCGCGGCACTCGCGACGGACTTCGTCCGGGTCGGCGTGGTCCCACAGGTCCTCGATGGTGCTCGGGAAACCTCCGTCGCCCGACAGCAGCGACGGTGCATGGGTGATCGGGCCCCAGCGCAGGTTCTCGTGTTCGGCGTTGAGTGTGAGGTGAACGCCAATGTCCTCACCTCTGTACATGTTCGCGGCGTGCCGCGCCCACGGGGCGGGAACCATGATCGAAGCGCACGTTGCCACGCCCTTGCGCAGTGCCTCGTACACACCGACGTTCGCTGCATGGCACGACCCGAGGTCGTCGCACGACAGGATGACGGCTCGTGTGTCAGCTGCAAGCCCCAGTGCTTCGAGCAGACCCGCATCGTGGGTGTGTGCAGTCATTGCCCACAAACTAGTCGTGTCAGCACGCGCCCCACAGTCCGCGCCGCGCACCCTGCGCCTCCCATGCCGCTTCGATGAAAGAGGCCCTGAATATCGTGTTCGGTTCGAATGGGTACGGACGGGCAAAGCCGAGGCGCACCAGTTCGCGATTCACGAACACGTCGGTGTCGGCGAGATAAACGTAGGCGAGGAGACGTCCGTACCTGTCGCGCGCCTCGACGTCGCGCACCAACCTGACTCGGGTGCCTGCGGCCAACAGTGACTTCGTGAAATCCGATGCCTCGGGACCCCAGCACTGCACACCTTTGGTCGGGTGTTTCGTCTCGGGTGTGTCGACCCCGATCAGGCGAACAGTGTCGCGGTCACCCGAGATGTCGACGTCGAACGTGTCTCCGTCCGCAACGGAAACGACAACCCCCACATCCGCAGAGGTCGCCGTTTGCGGATTGCTCGACTCGTCGCCACCGCCGCATCCCGCCGCCAGAAGGGCGACGCAGCAGAGGAGGTGATGGATTCGTGTCAGATGCGCTCGATGAGCGTTCCCGTTCCGAGGCCGCCACCGCAGCACATCGAGATGAGGCCGTAGCGGCCGCCCGTGCGCTCGAGTTCGTACAGCGACTTCGTCATGAGGAACGCACCGGTTGCGCCGAGGGGGTGGCCAAGTGCAATGGCACCACCGTTCGGGTTGGTGGTCTCGGGGTTGGCGCCGGTTGCCTTGGCCCATGCGAGTACGACCGAGGCGAACGCCTCGTTGATCTCGAAGTTGTCGATCTGGTCGATCGACAGGCCGTTGCGCGAAAGGAGACGCTTCGTCGCGTCGATGGGGCCCTCGAGCATGAGGATGGGGTCGACGCCGACGAGACAGGTGTCGACGATGCGTGCACGCGGCTTCAAACCGAGCGCCTGGGCGCGTGACGCCGTCATCATCAACACCGCGGCCGCGCCGTCGGAGATCTGCGACGAGTTGCCGGCGGTGTGCACGCCGTTCTCGCGTGCGACGGGCTTGAGTCCGGCGAGCGCTTCGCGGGTGGTGTCGCGCATGCCCTCGTCACGCGTGACCGCGTGCGTCGACCCGGTGGGCTTGCCCTCTTCGTCGAGGTCGGGGGCGACGACTTCGACCCACTGGCCGGCGAAACGGTCTTCGGCCCACGCACGCGCGGCACGCTGCTGGCTCTGGAAACCGAACGCGTCAGTGTCGTCGCGCGTCAGGCCGAACTTGTCGGCGATGCGCTCGGCACCTTCGAACTGCGAGGTCATCTCGTACTGGCCGAAATAGGTCTTCGGAATCGGAACACCGAGGCCGAGCTTCTTCGACGAGTTGATTCCGATCGGAATGCGGCTCATGATTTCGACACCGCACGCAACGGCGACATCGACGACACCGCTCGCAACGAGCGAGGTCGCCAGATTCGTGGCTTGCTGTGATGAACCACACTGCGTGTCGACCGTGGTCGCCGCGGTGGCGAGCGGAAGCCCTGCGGCGAGCCACGCCGTGCGCGTGACGTTGAAGCTTTGTTCGCCGACCTGGCTGACACAGCCACCGACGACTTGTTCGATCGCGGACGGATCGATGCCGGAACGACCGACGAGTGCCTTTTGCGCAACGCCGAGAAGGTCGGCGGGGTGCATGCTGGACAAACCGCCGCCACGGCGGCCGATGGGTGTGCGTACTGCGTCGACGATGACGACGTCTTCTCTGCTGCTCATGGCGCCATCCTACGCAGGTACCGTGGAAGCCGTATGAGCCGACACGCCGATGTTCCGCGCCTGATTCCATCGATGAAACCGGCGGCTCACGCTCGCAGCCACCGCTATTTTCACGTCGTCGGCAGCAATGTTTGGGAGGCCGAGGAACCGGCAGCGAGTGACTGGCACGTTCATTTCATCGGGATGATGGGCGACGTCGCAGTGTGGGCGGTCGACGTGCCCCATGGCCTTGACCCCGCCGACGGCGCCTCGGTCGACCTCTTCTCGTTCCATGGTCGCAGCCACGAAAACGACTGGCTGGCGGCGGGTCGCGCGGTGCAGTTGGTCGAATGGGCGCGCACCCACCGCTTCTGCGGCCGGTGCGGTGAACCCACGCAACGACTCGACAACGAACGATCGATGCGATGTCCCGCGTGTGGGCTGATGGCGTTCCCACGACTCGCGCCTGCAATCATCACGCTCGTCACGCGCGGCGAGAGCGATGACGAAGAGGCACTTCTTGCGCGCGGCGTGCAATGGAAGCAGCCGATGTATTCCTGCCTCGCCGGTTTCGTCG
>SXZT01000024.1 GCA_005787785.1 Actinomycetota bacterium | reverse complement strand
GTTGATTTCGCCGTTGTGGGCGATGAAGCGGTACGGGTGAGCGAGTGGCCACGACGGGAAGGTGTTCGTGCTGAAGCGACTGTGCACCAGCGCAAGCGCGGATTCGACGCGCTCGTCGGCCAGGTCGGGAAAGAACGCGCCGAGCTGGGGCGTGGTGAACATGCCCTTGTAGACGAGCGTGCGCGACGACAACGACGGGAAGTACGTGCGCTGTTCGGCAGGGAGTTCGTGCTCGATGCGCTTGCGGGCGACGAACAACTTGCGGTCGAGGTCGATACCGGTCGCGGAACCCGCCGCGTCGGCGACGAACAGATGTCGGAATGACGGCATCACCGAACGCGACGTCTTGCCGAGGCAATCGGGGTTGACGGGAACGTTGCGCCACCCGAGCGCACGCAGGCCCTCTTCGGAGAGAATGCGCTCGATCGCCTCGACGGCCTTCTCCGCGTCGTGGGCGTTTGCTGGCAGGAACGCCATGCCGCACGCATAGGCGCCGGCCGTGGGCAATTCGACTCCGGCCACCGCGCGCAGGAACTTGTCGGGAATCTGAATCAGCACGCCCGCGCCGTCACCCGTGTCGGACTCGGCGCCGGTTGCACCGCGGTGTTCCATGTTGCACAGCGCACCGACACCACGCGCCACGATGTCGTGGCTCGCGACACCTTTCATGTTCGCCACGAACGACACGCCGCACGCGTCGTGTTCGAAGCGCGGGTCGTAGAGACCCGTCGCAGGGCGATAAAAGGGGGAATCGGTTTGCGTCGTCACATCACTCCTCTTGCTGATTGCTGATAGCTGAGGGCCCTCGACTCAAGAGTTTTCGGTGTGTAATGACCCGGTTTTCGCGACCACGCGCACCGAGAACACTTCACTCCTCGAACTTTTGCTCCGAGAACTGGGCTGATGTCCGGACAAGTCCGGACTATGTAGCCACAGGGGACGACGCTGGCCCGAGCGGTTCGATCAGACTACCGCCCTATGCGGGGTCAGCGAAAGCCGTTTTGCGCTTTTCGAAGTTGGCCGTGACGGCCTCGACCTGATTGGGCTTGCCGATCAGGCTGCCGATGATTCGACGTTCCTCGGCGAACTGCTCGGCCGCCTGCTGCGTGAAGAGGCGGTTGATCAAAGCCTTTGCGCCACGCACCGCGTCGGGACTGCGATCGGCAATCTCGGCCGCCATCGCCAGCGCATCATCGAGCGGCTTGTCGGAGATGCGTGTGGCGAGACCCATTTCATACGCCTCCAAACCGCTAAAGACGCGGGCCGTGAAAACGATGTCCTTGACGAGGTCGGGGCGCGCGAGTCGCGAGAGGACGAGTGTTCCGGTCATGTCGGGGACGAGACCCCAATGCAGTTCGCGAACCGACATCTGCGTATCGGGATGGACGATGCGGATGTCGGCACCGAGCGCGACCTGAATGCCGCCACCGAGCGCGTGACCGTGCACCGCTGCAATGACCGGGACAGGAATCTCCTGCCACACCCATGCCGACTGCTGACCCAAGTGAGTGATGCGACCCGGCGCCATGTCGGAGGCCGCGGGCTGACGATCGCCATCGGATTTGGCTCCGCCGGCCATCTGTTGGAATGAGCCGAAGTCGAGACCCGCGCAGAATGACGACCCCTCGCCCGACAGCACCACCACCCGGACGTCGTTGCGCCCCTTGAGTTCCTCGCCTGCCTCGACCAATGCAGCGAACATTGCCCCGTCGAGGGCATTGCGCTTGTCCGGACGGTTCATTCGGACGTCGGCGATCCCCCCGCTGACGTTCACGGTGACTCTCTGCTCGAAGCTCATCTCCCCAGTGTGTCACGCCGGCATGAACCGTGACACACTGCCCGAATGAAGTTGAACCTCACCGCAGACGAAGTCCTGACCACCACCCGCAGCGTGCGCAAGCGCCTCGACTTCGACAAACCGGTCGAGCGTTCGATCGTAGAAGAGTGCCTCCACATCGCCCTCCAGGCGCCCACTGGTTCGAACAGTCAGGGTTGGCAGTTCGTCATCGTTGAAGATGCGGCAAAGAAGAAGGCCCTCGCCGACATCTACAAGGCGAACTTCTCGATCTACGCGAAGAACCCGCGCAGTGCCCAGTACGAAGACGGCGACCTGCGCGCCGAACAGCGCGACAAGATCACCGAGTCGGCGACGTACCTCACCGAGAACTTCCACCGCGTGCCCATGATGCTGGTTCCGTGCATCACCGGTCGCCTCGATAACGCGTCGGTGTTCATGGGGGCGTCGGCGTGGGGTTCGATTCTTCCCGCCGTGTGGTCGTTCATGATGGCGCTCCGCGAGCGCGGCATGGGTTCGGCGTGGACGACGATCCACCTCATCGGTGAAGGCGAAAAGCAGGCCGCAGAAGTTCTCGGCATTCCCTACGACACCGTTTCGCAGGCGGGTCTGTTTCCCATCGCGTACACGCAGGGCACCGACTTCAAGGTCGCCAAGCGTTTGCCGCTCGACACCGTGATGCACTGGGACACCTGGGGCTCCCGCTGACGATTGACACGCTTCTCGGTGCGCAGATACCCGAAAAGCGGGTAATTACACACCGAAAACCCTTGGGGTTAGTCGATGAGGCGGAGGCCGGTCGGGGCGATCGACGGGGCCGACTGCGGAAGATCGACGACGAACTCGGTGCGGTGACCCGGAAACACGTGGCGCGACAACAGCACCGCGCGGCCCGATGCATCGGAGGTCGTGCGCTCGCAACGCAGCACGGGTGAGCCCACCGGAATTCGCAGCAACAGCGCGTCGTCATCGCTTGCCGCATCGGCGCCGATGGTTTGCGTGGCACCTTGGAGCGGAATGTCCAGCAACTCGTAGAACGGCGACTGTTCGACGTCGCGCCGCGACAGGTTCTGGCCGAGATCAGCCGGACACCACACGGTCACGATCGCGAACGGTTCGCCGTCGGCCATGTTCAGGCGCTTCACACGCAACACCTGGGCCGTGTTCAAGACACGCGACACGAATTTCGGCGCGCGCTCGAAGGCGAACTCGAGAATGCGCCTCTCGGAGATCACCCCACTCGCGGCCATCTGCTCTTCGATCGTCGCAAGCCGTCCGAGCGACTGGCGCAGCGGGTCGCCCGCAACGAACCAACCGAATCCTTGCCGCGCGTCGACCAAGCCTTCGTCTCGCAGTACCTCGAGCGCGCGGCGCACCGTCACCCGACTGGCGGAAAACTCCGCCGACAACTCCGACTCACTGGGCAGCATTCGACCCGCGGCGAACTCGCCCGCGAGCACGCGAAGACGCAGCTCCTCGGCGATTTGCTGATAGCGGATCGAACGCACTTGTATTAGAGTTGTCTACAAGTCGAAAAAAAGCAACCCCCAAGAACAGCAACCCCCAAAGATTGAAGGAGCCGCCGTGGCCGTTTCTGCAGGTACCCCGATCGAACTCGTGAACAAGGTGTACGGCACCCTCGGCGAGCGCGTCGCGCTCGGCCGCAAGCGACTCGGTCGCCCATTGTCGTTGGCCGAGAAGATTCTCATCAACCACCTCGCCGATCCCGCGAACCAGGAGATGGAACGCGGCCGTAGTTACGCCGACTTCCACCCCGACCGCGTCGCGATGCAGGACGCACCGGCGCAGATGGCGCTGCTGCAGTTCATGACTGCGGGCCTGCCCGAAGCAGCGGTGCCGTCGACCGTTCACTGCGACCACCTCATCACTGCAAAGGTCGGCGCCAAGATCGACATGGGTGTCGCCATCGACACGAACAAAGAGGTCTACGACTTCCTGCGTTCGGTATCGGCCAAGTACGGCATCGGTTTCTGGGGCCCCGGTAGCGGCATCATCCACCAGGTCGTTCTCGAGAACTACGCGTTCCCCGGCGGCATGATGATCGGGACCGACAGCCACACCCCGAACGCGGGTGGCCTCGGCATGGTGGCCATCGGTGTCGGCGGTGCCGACGCCGTCGACGTCATGACCGGTTTCCCGTTCAACGTGCGCTGGCCAAAGGTCATCGGCGTGAAGCTGACCGGTGAACTCTCCGGTTGGTCGAGCCCGAAGGACGTCATCCTCGAAGTCGCACGCCAACTCACCGTCGAAGGTGGCACCGGCGCAATCGTCGAATACTTCGGCCCCGGCGCCGACACAATCTCGGCGACCGGCAAGGCAACCATCTGCAACATGGGCGCCGAAATCGGTGCAACCTGTTCGGTGTTCGGTTACGACCACAACATGGCGATGTATCTGAAGTCAACCGGCCGCGAGGCAATCGCCGATGCCGCCGACAAGTTCGCCGCCGATCTACGCCCCGACGACGGCGCGCAGTACGACCAGACGATCACCATCGACCTCTCGTCGCTCAAGCCGCTGATCAACGGCCCACATTCCCCCGACCGCGCCCACAAGGTCGGCAAGGACGGCGTCGGCAAGGCGGCACGTGAGAACGCTTGGCCGATCGAAGTCTCGGCGGCCCTCATCGGCAGCTGCACCAACTCGTCGTACGAAGACATCACCCGTGCCGCCTCGGTTGCGCGTCAGGCCGCGGCAAAGGGGCTGCGCGCAAAAGTCGAACTGCTCATCTCGCCCGGGTCCGAACAGATCCGCGCGACGATCGAACGCGACGGCCTGATGGCCGACCTCGAAGCCATCGGCGCAACCGTTCTCGCAAACGCCTGCGGTCCGTGCATCGGCCAGTGGGAGCGCGCAGCCGACAAGACGGCCAAGCCGAACAGCATCGTCAACTCGTTCAACCGCAACTTCCCGAAGCGTGCCGACGGCTCGGCCAACACGCTGTCCTTCGTGACCAGCCCCGACACCGTCATCGCGATCGCGCTGTCGGGCCGCCTTGATTTCGACCCCACGGTCGACACGATCACCGCACCCGACGGCACCGAAGCGAGGCTCGACCCACCCGTCGGCGAAGTGCTTCCCGCACAGGGCTACGACCCCGGCAGCAACACCTTCACCGCACCGCCGGCCGACCGCAGCAACATCAAGGTCGAGGTGTCTCCGACATCCGATCGTCTGCAGTTGCTCGAACCATTCCCCGCATGGGACGGCAAGGACTACATCGAGTTGCCCATTCTCATGAAGGCAAAGGGCAAGTGCACCACCGACCACATCTCGGCGGCCGGCAAGTGGCTCACCTACCGCGGTCATCTCGAGAACATCTCGGGCAACCTTTTCATCGGCGCCGTCAACGCGTACACAGACGCCGTCGGCGAGGGCAAGGACATCACCGACGGCGGCACACGCTCGTACCCCGACATCGCCAAGCGATACTCGCAGACGGGCATCAAGTGGTGCGCAATCGGTGACCAGAACTACGGCGAAGGTTCGTCGCGTGAACACGCAGCGATGGAGCCGCGATTCCGCGGTGGGGTTGTGATCTTCGCGCGTTCGTTCGCGCGAATCCACGAGACCAACCTGAAGAAGCAGGGAATGGTTCCGCTTACCTTTGCCGACCCGGCCACCTACGACCTGATCGGCGAGGACGACCGCATCTGTGTCCTCAACCTTCCGCCCGTGCCCGACAGGAACATGAAGTGCGTGATCACCAAGCCCGACGGAACCGAGATCGAGTTCGAGGCAAAGCACACGTTCAGCCCCGAACAAGTCGAATGGTTCAAGGCCGGGTCCGCGCTGAACATCGTGCGCCAAAAAGTTGCGGGATCCTCGTCGCCGAAACCGGCGCGCGGTGGTCTACTTGCTCGTCTTTTTGGGCGGCGGTGACGCGCGACGGATTTGTTCCTCCGTCGGCTCGACCCGCCAACGCGACTCATCCGGCAACAGATTCATGATCGCGTTCATGATGCGCGTGGTGTCGGCATCGACGTCGTCGTAAGCCAGCGCAACGGGTGAACCCACCGTCACCCGCACCAGCGGCGGCTTGGCGATGTTCAACACGTTCGGCAACCGTGAATTCCGCGGCCACACGTCTTCGGTTCCCCACAATCCGATCGGAATGACGGGAACACGGACCTGCGCGGCGAGCCGCGCCGCGCCCCACTTGCCCTTCAGCATGGGATCGAAAAATGCGCGCCCGCGCGGGATCGTTCCCTGCGGCATGATCGCCACCATTTCCCCGACCGACAGCGCCTCGGCTGCCGCAAGCAAGGGTTCATCGCTGCCGGTTCCTCGATCGACGCGGATGCCGCCCATCGCCGTTGCGATCTGGCCGATGATCGGCGCGTCGAACACTTCCTTCTTGCCGAGGAAACGCACCGTGCGGCCCGACCGTGCCACCACCATCGCGACGGCTGCGACATCGAAATAGCTGCGGTGATTCCCCACCAGGATCGCCGGTCCGGTTCGCGGGACGTTCTCGATTCCGGACAACTTGAACCGAGCAAATGGAAACGTCGTCGGTCGGGTCAACGCCAGGGCGAGTTTCTGCACCTCGAGACCAACCACCGGAACTTTCGAGATGCCGTCGGCAACGTCGAAATTCTTCACGCGCCAGCGTCGCGCGGCCGCGAGCAACGACAAGCGCGCGTCGGGATTCACCGCGAAAGGCGTGCCGACCGCCGACAACAGTGGAGCGTCGTAGAAACTGTCGGAATACGCGGTGCTGTCCGCAAGCGACACACCGTTCGCCGCAGCCCACGACTTGACTGCGTTCAGTTTTCCCTGGGACCACACGAACGGACCGTCGAGTTCACCCGTGTAGCGACCCTCGCCATCGACGGCAAACTTCGTTGCCACGACGTCGTCGAAACCAAGCTCTCTGGCGAAGGGAAGAATGAAGTCGAAAGGCGTGGTCGTTGCCATGACGATGCGGTCACCCGCAGCACGATGCGACTCCATCACTTGCTCGGCGTACGGCTGCAGCAACGAACGCAGACCGTGCACCGCGCTGGACGCGGCCTCGCACACATCGGCTTGCCGGGTGCCCGCGAGAACACTCGCACCCTGACGCGCGAGGACCATACTCGGCAACGTCTCGCCGACGGTGTTGAAGACCTTGAAGAGCAGAGGCTCGAGCGGGAACTCGGACCCGCCGATTCCCGCGAGGCGCAGAGCGCGCGACAACACCGGACCCGACGCCTCGCCCAAGAGCGTGCGATCGAGATCGAAAAAGGCAGCGCCGGCCATGGCGGCACTGTACGACCAGTCGCACGCGGGACAAGTCCCGAGAACGGGAAAGGCCCCGCGTGGGGGACGCGGGGCCTCTCAACCTTTCGAACCCTCGGTGGGGGACCGTTTGGGTTCGCGCATAACCCTTGGGGGAAGGGTTTTGCTTATGTGAAAGATCTTGACACGTGAGTGCGTGAACACTCAAGGCGAACGGAGTGATACTTATCATCATTTTTTGTGATGGGCACTGTCTTTTGTGATAGTCATAGCCCGTGGAGCTACGCCAACTCTCCAGTCTCGTGGCCATCGCCGAGCAGGGGTCGTTTTCGGGGGCCGCCCGAGCCCTCGGCACTGTCCAGTCGAACGTGTCAGCCCACATCGCCCGGCTGGAGAAGGACCTAGGGGTCGTTCTGGTCGACCGCCTCTCGGGAAAGTTGACCGACGACGGCGAAATCGTCACCGAGCGGGCACGGCGGATACTCCACGAGCTCGACGACATCGAGACCGACATCAAGTCGCGCGACAACCACATCACGGGTGACACTCGCATCGGTGTGCTCGGCACCACTGCCCGCTGGCTGATGCCGCGCATGCTCGTCGCACTCGCGAAAGCCCATCCCGATGTTCGCGCGGTGGTCCATGAGGGCAGCACATCGTCCCTCACTCCCCGACTGCAAAACGGCAGTATCGATGCCGCGATCGTCCACCTTCCCATGGAGGACGGCGAGTTCCGGGTCGAGCCACTCTTCGCCGAGGACATGTTGTTGATCGTTCCGAACAAACACGAACTCTCATCCCACGAGTCGATCACGCTCAAGGAACTGGCGCGTTTCCCCCTTCTCCTTCCACCGCGCAGCACGGCGTTTCGTCGCATCGTCGACCGCGCGGCCGCCAACCGCGGCGTCGTGTTGCAGGCACAGGCCGAGATCGATGGTGTTCGCCTGCTCGCGTCGATGGCATTCGAAGGCTTCGGGGCGGCCATCGCACCTGCAAGCGCAATCCCCGGCTGGCTGAAGGGTGACTTCACGCGCGTGCAGGTTCCCGAATTGCCACGCCGAGTCGTCGGCTGGGCGCAGCGCTATCGCCCCCAGCCGAACCGCGCGACGCAAGCCGCGCTCGGGATCGCCCAGGAAGTCGTTGCGCGCAGCGGACCACGCCAGCCCGGCGTCCACGTCGGCAAAGGGGCGTTCCCCTTCGCCCGCGCCTAATCTCGCCTTCTGATGTCGATCGCCGCACCGAACTCCACCGTTCAACTGGTCAAGGCGGTCAAGGGTGCCGCTCGCGCCGAGGTTCGCTCGTTCGACTCGATCGACCCCGCAGCGCCGCGCCGCGTGATGTGGATCGAAATCGAAGAAACCGTTCGGCGCGGCGCGCTTTCGGCCGACGCGTCGCTCGTCATCGAAACCGGCGCACGAGCGGCCCTCCAAAAGAAGATGCCGCTCGTCATGGTGGTCGGGTCATCGGGTGCCGACATCGTGGAGGGCATCGCCGCCCTCCACGGATGGGGTTCGGCTGCACGGGCTCTTGCCGCCTGTTCGGGCGTGGTGCCGACCATCCACATCGTGAACGGACCCGCTGTTTCGGGACCGGCGCTTCTCATCGGCCTCGCTGACTTTGTCATCATGACGAACGAGGCGTACGCATTCGTCTCGGGACCGACAATGGTCGCCGAGTTCACGGGCGAGGTCGTCAGCAACGATGAACTCGGAGGCGCCACGACACATGGTCGCGCAAGCGGTGTCGCATCGATCATCGTTTCCGACCTCGATGCCGCCGTCGCCGCGACCGAACAACTGCTCAGCTACCTGCCCGACAGCGTCGACGATCTTCCCAAGATTCTCGAATCCGAGGACCCGTGGGACAGACCAACACCCGAGGCGGGCGACTGCATCCCGGCCTCGTCGACCGGGTCGTACGACGTGCGCAAGGTCATCACGGCGCTGGTCGACGACGGCGATTACTTCGAACTGCGCTCGCGTTGGGCTGCAAATGCGGTGACGACCCTCGCGCGCATCGACGGCCGGGTCGTCGGCATTGTCGCGAACCAGCCCGTCGTTCTTGCCGGCACCCTCGACATTCCCGCGTCACAAAAGGCCGCGCGCTTCGTCGCGTTCTGCGACGCGTTCAACATCCCGCTTCTCACGCTCGTCGACACACCGGGCTTCTACCCGGGCAAGGATCTGGAGTGGCGTGGCATGATCCGCCACGGCGCCCAGTTGGTCTTCGCCTACGCACGCGCTTCGGTGCCCCGCATCTGCATCATTCTGCGCAAGTCCTACGGCGGCGCCTACATCGTCATGGACTCAAAGACGATGGGAAACGACCTTTGTCTCGCCTGGCCGTGGTCGGAGCTCGCCGTGATGGGAGCCGGTCAGGCGGCTGCGATTCTCCAGCGGCGGGCGAACCCCGAGGAGCGCGTCGCATTCGAAGCCGACTACACCGAACGCCTCTTGAACCCCTACATCGCTGCCGACCGGGGTCTCGTAGACGGCGTGGTCGAACCGGCTGACACTCGGCGGGAGATCTCCTCGGCACTTCGTACCCTCGAACACAAGCGCGAGCGCCTGCAGGCCCGCAAGCACGACAACACCCCGTTGTAATCCGAGGGACCCCCTCGCCTATCCTTGCTCGCGGGGAGGAAGCCCCCGTTGAAAATTGAAGGGACAAACCGATGGCTGAAACCATCACGATTATTGACGACCGCACCGGCAAGAAGGTCACGGTTCCCATCACGGACGGTGTGTTCCCTTCATCTGCACTCCGCGAGCTCGACCCCGACCTGCGCATGTACGACCCGGCGTACCTCAGCACCGCGGCCTGCGGGTCGGCCGTCACCTTCCTCGACGGCGATGCCGGCATCCTGCGCAACCGCGGCTACCCGATCGAGCAGCTTGCCGAGAAGAGCACGTTTCTCGAGGTTGCCTATCTGCTCTTGAATGGCGAGCTCCCGACCGCCGAAGAGTTGTCGAAGTGGACGTACGACGTCACGCACCACACGATGATCCACGAGAACATGCGCAAGCGGTTCGTCGACGGGTTCCATTACGACGCACATCCGATGGGAATGTTCATCTCGTCGGTCGCCGCGCTCGGCACGTTCTACGACGACGCCAAGGACATATTCAACAAGCAGGCACTCGACCGCCAGACATTGCGCCTCATTGCCAAGGTGCCGACACTCGCTGCGATGGCATACCGCTTCAGCAGGGGCTTGCCGTTTGAGCAGCCCGAAAACTCGCTGGCGTACTCGGCCAACTTCCTCAACATGATGTTCAAGATCGGCAACGACAAGACCATCGACCCGGTACTCACCCGCGCGATGGACATCTTGTTCATCCTCCACGCCGACCACGAACAGAACTGCGGCACCACAGCAATGCGCGTGATCGCATCGTCGAACGCCGACCCGTACTCGGCCGCCGCAGGCGCATCGGCCGCCCTCTACGGTCCGCTACACGGTGGCGCCAACGAAGCAGTGGTCCGCATGCTCGAGGAAATTGGTTCGCTCGAGAATGTCCCCGCTTTCATCCAGTCGGTGAAGGACGGCAAGGGCCGACTGATGGGCTTCGG
>SXZT01000003.1 GCA_005787785.1 Actinomycetota bacterium | reverse complement strand
CCGATGATGTGTTTGTAGGGCGCCATGCGTGTCTTGAAGTCCGGCAACGTCTCGGGGTCGGCGAGGTGTGCGGGGCCGTTGATCTGGTGGTCGGGGCCCGGTTCGTTCAGATGGAACGACGCCTGCAGGTTGAAGATGACCTGACCGTGCTGGATCGCCACGACGCGCCGCGTGGTGAAACTGCGTCCGTCACGGATGCGGTCGACGTTGTAGAGAATCGGGACCCACGGGTCGCCCGGCCGCAGGAAATAGGCGTGCAGCGAGTGAACGTGGCGATCGGCCTCGACGGTGCGCGCGGCGGCGACGAGGGCCTGTCCGGCCACCTGTCCGCCAAAGACCCTTTGGCGGTTCTCGTCGGGTGACTTGCCGCGAAAGACATTGACTTCGATGGCTTCGAGGTCGAGAAGATCGATGAGGTCGTCGAGCGCGGATTTCATTGCCCCTCATGTTGTCAGGGCACGGGACCGCACACAACGTGGGGGAGGGGTACCATCGACCCGTGGCATTACTACCTCTCAATCCCGACGAACTCCTTTCCACCACCCGCGCGGTGCGCAAGCGCCTCGATTTCTCGAAGCCGGTCCCCGATGACGTCGTGCGGGAATGCGTGTCGGCCGCCATGCAGTCGCCCTCCGGCAGCAACATGATGACGATGAGTTTCGTCATCGTGCGCGACGAGGCGAAGCGCAAAGCGATCGGCGAGGTGTACAAGAACTGTTACGGCATGTACAAGTCGATGGACGGTGTGTACATCGGTTCCATCGACAAGGGTGACGCCGCTGCAAACCAGCAGCAGAAGCGTTCCGCAGAGTCGGCCGACTTCCTCGGCGAGCACATGGGTGATGCGCCGGTCCTCGTCATCGGTTGCACGCAGGGTGCACGCCTCGACGGCGCACCGGCGATGATGTCGGCGTCGATGCTGGGCAACATCCTGCCCGGCATGTGGTCGTTCATGTTGGCGGCACGTGCGCGTGGTCTCGGTACCGCGTGGACGACCGTGCACCTCATGATGGAGCAGCAGGTTGCCGACATCCTCGGCATTCCGTTCGAGACCGTGCAGCAGGTGTGCCTGTCGCCGCTCGCCTACACCAAGGGAACCGACTTCAAACCTGCGGCCCGTCCGCCGGTCGACTCGATCATCCACTGGGACGGTTGGTGATCGATCCCGAACTGCGTCGCCACGCCGTGGCGGCGCGCGGTTTCATGCCGGAAGACGAGGGCGACGCCCTCTTCGATGCGGCGTGCTCGTTGCGCGGAGCCCCGGCGCACGCACCGATCGTCGAAGTTGGGTCGTGGTGCGGACGCTCGACGGTATGGCTCGGTGCGGCCGCGCGTCGTATCGGGACGGTGGTGTTCGCGGTCGACCACCACCGTGGCAGCGAGGAGAACCAGCCGGGATGGGACTGGCATGATCCGACCCTCGTCGATGCTGCGACGGGCCTCATCGACACTCTGCCGTTCTTTCGTTCGACCATTGCCGCGGCAGGACTCGAAGACGTCGTTGTTGCGATCGTGGGTGAATCACCCGTCGTTGCCGCGCGGTGGAACACTCCGATCGGGTTTCTCTTCATCGACGGTGGCCATGGGGTCGACCCGGCTCGCGCCGATTACACGAACTGGACCCCGCACGTGATGGTCGGCGGGCTGCTGGCGATTCACGACGTGTTTCCGGATCCGGCCGACGGTGGGCGGCCGCCGTACGAGGACATCTATCTGCCGGCTCTTGCAAGCGGATACTTCGAAGATGTGTCGGCGACGGGAAGTCTGCGCGTGTTGCGCCGTGTGCGCTAGCTAACGGTCGAGAAAGCCGTGGCGGAACAACCGCGAACCGGGCGACGCACCCGTGACCGCGTCGGCAGCGAGAATGATCGCCGCACCGGTGTAGGCGGTGCGCTCGTCGGCAGGAAAAGCGATGCGGTCGGGATAAACGATGCCGGTGAGATACGAGCCGTCGTCACAACGATGCGGCCGTGTCCATGCGAGGAGTTTCACCGCCGTGTCGATGTCGCCGAGGGCCGAGTGGGCGAGTGAACACTCGGCGGTTTCGGCGGCGGTGACCCAGGGTTCATCACTGACACAGCGGATGCCGAGGCCATCCATCGCAAACGTGTTCCACAGCGACGCGAGACGATCCTTTGCCTGTGCGCCCTCCATGGTGCCGGTCATGACCGGGTAGTACCAGTCCATCGCCCACCTGTCCTTCGGTTCGAAGGCGGCGAGGTTGGTGCGCACGACGCGGTCGATCGCGTCGGCGGCACGCAACAGGTGGTCGGGATGGTCGTCGACGAGCGCGGCGAGCATGGCACCGCAACGCAACGCGTGCCTGATCGACGACGAGCCGGTGAGCAGCGCGTAGTCCCACGGTGTGTCATCGGCTTCGCGGGCCCACAGCACGGTGCCATCGGCCCGACGGTGGGCGAGAACCCATTCGAGTGCGGAACTGACGACGGGCCACAGATTCTTCACCGTCGCAAGGTCGCCCGTGCACAACCAGTGGTGCCACAGTCCGGCGGCGACGTACGCGCACACGTTGGTGTCGAGCTTCGCATCCTCGATGCTGCCGTCGGAAAGGTAGTAGTTGTGCCACGCCCCGTCGTCGCGCTGCGTGTCGGCCAACCATTCGTAGGCGTGGCGGGCTTCGTGATGCAGTCCCATGGTGTCGAGCGCCATCGCTGTTTCGACGTGGTTCCACGGATCGCAGTGGCCGCCGTCGAACCAAGGGATCATGCCGTTCGGCAACTGCAGGCGTGCGATCGAGGCCGCGGTCGCACGCAGCTCCTCGTGCGTGACGACGCCGCTGATCGTGAGATCGTGTTTCATCGCGACGCTCCGACCAGTGCACCGCGGCGCGCGTAGACGACGTAGCTCTTTCCGAGCACGGGACTGAGCACGCGCTCGACGACCTTCATGCCACGCGGTTGCTTCACGATGTCCCACTCGAGAAAACGTCGGTAGGCGGCGACGGCGCGATGATCGTTGTTCGACGGGCCGACTGCACACTTCAACCACCAGTACGGGCTGTGCAAAGCGTGCGCGTGGTGCTGGCCGACGATGTCGAAACCCGCGGTACGCAGCTTCGCCTTCAATTCCGTCGCCGAGTAGATGCGGACGTGCCCACCGGGCGATTTCGGCGCGTGGTACTCGTCGGAGAGCATCCAGTTGATCTTTTCGGGAAACCAGGTGGGAACAGTCGCCGCCAGCACGCCGCCAGGTTTCAACACGCGGTGCAGCTCGGCCATTGCCGCACTGTCGGCGTCGATGTGTTCGAGCACCTCGGAGGTGACCACACGATCGAAGGTCGCATCGGCGAACGGAAGTCGGGTGGCATCGCCACGCAGACATGCCACGAAACGATCGGTGGTGATTTCCCCGGCGGCAGCCATCGCGGCGAAGGTGTTGCGGGTGGTGATGACTTCGTCGGCGGCCCAGTCGAGTGCGACGACGCGGGCACCGAGTCGCGCGGCTTCGTAGGCATGGCGCCCGAAACCAGCGCCGGCATCGAGAAACAGTTCACCCGGCGTCAGGCCCAACTTGTCGAAACGCACGGTGAGCATCAGCGTCTCCGCGCGCGGTTGTGCGGCATGTCGAGAACCTCGCGGTACTGCTCGACGGTGAGCGCCGCACAGTGGCGCCAACTCCAGCGCTCGACGACACGCCGACGGCCGTTCGCCCCGACGCGTGCGCGCAACTCGGCATCGTCGAGGCCGCGCCGCAGGGCGGCCACCAGCGAGTCGACGTCGCCCGCCTTGCACTGCAGGACGGTGTCGCCGTTCGTGCCGGTGACCTCGGGAAGTGCGCCGCCGTCGGTGGCCACGAGACAGATGCCCGAGCACATCGCCTCGATGGCGGGCAGGCTGAAACCTTCGTACAGGCTGGGAACGACGGCGAGTTCTGCCTCGGAGTACAACTCGACGATGCGTTCGTCGGGGACGCCCGACACGAAATCGATTGCGTCGCGCAATCCGAGCGAATCGATGAGATCGGCGCTTTTGCCGGGTTTGGGCTTGCCGATGATCGTGAGTCGAACGTCGCGCTCGGTGCGCAGTTTCGCCATCGCCTCGAGCAGGTAGGAGAGGCCCTTCAGTGCGACGTCGGCCGATGCCGTCGTGATGAGTCGGCCGGGTTGACGCGTCACGCCTTCGATCGGTTTGAACAGGTCGGGGTCGACTCCGACGGGAACCAAACGCATGCGGTCGAGCGACACGCCCATGTCGTCGTGGATGTCCTTGATCGAGTTCTCGCTGACGACGACGATGCGCGGCATCTTCGAGGCGACCTTGCCCTGCATCTTCACGAACGAGTACCAACGGCTGATACCGAAGCGCTTGTAGCGACCCTTCGTGTGGCTGAGCTCGAGAGCGCGGTCGCGTGTGATCGGGTGGTGGAGCGTGACGATCGTCGGGATCATCTTCTCGATCTTCAGGATGTCGTCACCGAGGCACTGGTTGTCGTGCACGATGTCGAAGTCGCGAACGCGGGGTTTGAGGGCGCGATAGGCGCGCATGCTGAACGCCTTGGGTTCACCGAAAGTGCCTTTCAGGAATTGCGCTGCCTCGACGATGTTCGGCAGGTTCTTCAATTCCCAATACGCGGGAAAGCGACCCGGGTAGTGGTCGTTGAAGATGTCGAGGCTGGGCAGTTGGTGCATCGGTACGCGGGGGTCGAGCACCGGATAGGGCTGGCCCCCGAACACCTCGACGTGGTGGCCGAGGTCGACCAAGGCCTTCGTCAGATGGCGGGTGTACACGCCCTGACCACCGACATGCGGTTTGCCCCTGTAGGTGAGGTATGCGATGCGCAACGGCCCGTTCGGGTCTGCCCCCACTGTCATAGAACGAAAAGGCTACCGCCGAGTAGGTTCGCCGCCCCGTTTGCGCGAACGGTAGGCGACCAGTGCAAACGCACCGAGAAGCGCAATGATCACGGGGGCGTCGCCGAGTCGTGAGTACCACGTGCGTCCCGTGCGCAACGGTACGTCGGCGATGACGACCGCGGCCTCGCCGATGCGCGTACGCGACACGATGTCACCCTTGGCGCTGATGAAACCCGAGAAGCCCGTCGGTGCGGCCTGCACCACGTAGCGGGCCGACTCGATTGCACGCAGACGCGATGAGGCGAGTTGTTGTGTCTGGAGGATCGTTCCGCGGTACGAGGAACCGTTCGTCGGGTTGATGACGAGGGTCGCGCCCTCTTCGACGCCCTCGTTCACTCGGCCCGCGAAGAAGACCTCCCACGAGATCGCGGTGGCAACGCGCACCGTTTCGACGTCGTCGCCGCTGATCGTGGGGCCACCGAGGGGAACGTCGAGCAATGCCTTCGACGTGCCGGACACTGCGTCCGTCGGTACCTGGTCGACCGGTGCGCCGATGGCGCGCAGAACACCGCGCATCGGGATGTACTCACCGAACGGAACCCGTCGCACCTTGTCGTATCCGTCACCGAGCGCACCATCGGCGCCGATGACGACCTGTTTGTTCGTGAATCGTCCGGGGCCCGCGTCCTCGGTGACGCCGACGAGCACCGGGACCCCGAGACGTTTCGCTTCGTCGGCGATCTCGACGAATTCGGTCGACGTTGCAAAGTCGGCCACGTCGACGACGTTCTCCGGCCACACGACGATGTCGACCTTGTCGGCCGCGGTGATGCCTTTCATCATGTCGAGGTGGCGCAAATGGACGATGCGCGGGTCGGTGTTGATCGCGCGCGTGCCCTGCGGGCCGCCACCCTGAACGACCGCGACACGAACCCGGGGTGAGCCGTCGACGGCGCCGCCCGTCGGCGCAACGGCAACTGCGACGAGCGCTGCCAGTGACATCGCAACGAACCGGCGCTTGCGCGTCGCAAGGTACGTCGCTGCCTGCCACACGAACCAGGTGACTCCGATTGCGCCGACGACACGGATGAGAGGCACCACGGGGCTCTGGGCCTGTGAGATCGCAAGCGAGGCGAGGGGAACCCCGCCGAAGGGCCATGAAAACCGCAGTGCTTCGACCGCGGCATGTGCGAGCGGCTGCAACACGACGTGGCGTTCCGTGCGCCAGACGATGCTCTCGGCCAGGCCGTGGAGCACGGCGAAGAGGATGCAGGCGACGATCCAACCCGGGGCGGAAATGAACCACATCCACGCCGTCGCCGGCAGCAACCAGCCGAGACAAAACACGGCGCCGTGGCCGAACGCACCGCGGCGCGACCCGGCCTCGCGACTGGTCAGGTGGAACCACGCGACACCGATGAAAGCAAGTGGCCACCAACCCCACGGTGGCATCGCGGCGGCGACGCACACGCCCGCGAGAAGCGACTTTGTTCCGCCGCGGGAGACGCGCAGTGTCACGTGGTGCCGGCCGAGGAGCGGCCGACCAACTTGGCGAAGATCACGTAGCGGTAGGCAATCGAGTGCGGGGGATGGCAGGCAAAAATCGTGAGGGTCGCGGCTTTCGTTGGTCGCGTGATCCACATCGCATCGGGGCGCACGATCTGGCGCTTCGTGATGCGGTACTCGAGCGTGCTTTGTCGCTTGCCGCCGATCGTGACGTACACGCGATCGCCCACCTGCAACTTGTCGATGTCGCGCATTGGCGCGCCATGGCTGGTGCGGTGACCCGCGACGACGGCATTGCCGGGTTTGCCGGGAAGGGCGGTACCCGGCCAGAGGCCGAGACCGCGGGCGAGCACGTCGTCACGGATTCCGTAGAGCAGTTGGACGTCGACGTCGATCGCGGGAATGCTGACGGTGGCGACGGTGCGACCGACGCGTGGTTTCGTGTCGGTGGCGCGCTCGGCGGACGCAGCGCTCGGCGCGAAGGTGATCGCGCTGGTGACGAGCACGACGGCGAGGGTGCCACCAAAGAATCGACGCGCCGCGTGCATGCGGCAATTCTGGCAAGAAAGGAAGGCTCAGCGCGCGGAAATCTGTTCGAAGATTCGTTGCGCCGTGTCGTTTGCCTGCTGAATACAGGCGGGAACACCGATTCCCCTGTAGCTCGCCCCGGCCAGGTGGACGTTCGGCAACTCGGTCGCCAGGTGGGCTTCGACGTGGTCGACACGATCGAAGTGATGCGGGCGGTACTGCGGGAAACTCTCGACCCATCGTGTGAGCCGCACGTTGTCGTCGCTGACGTGGCGATCGAAGTCGACACCGAGGTGCATCTTCAGGTCGGCAAGAACGAACGAGAGCAGTTCGTCATCAGTGTGGTGATGCAGTGGCATCCCGTCACGGCCGAGTGAAACGCGCAGTAGTGCGCTGTTGCCGTCGTCGAGGTGCGCCCACTTCTGTGATGCGAAAGAGACGGCGGTGACGAACCTCTGCACGGGCTTCGGCACGAGATAGCCGCTGCCGGTGGCGACGCGGGGCATCGCGCGGCGCGGCACCGCGAGTGCGACCATCACGACGGACGCATGCTCCCAGGCTGCGAGCAGTCGCGCGGCGTTCGGCGCGGTGTGCGCCAGCCATTCGCCGGTCTTGCGCGCGGGCGCGGCGAGAACGACGTGGTCGCACCGGTGCTCACCGGCAGAGGAGCGAAGGACCACGTCGCCGGCGTCGCGGTCGATGCCGCTGACGTGCGCGTTGACGACGACTTTCGCGCCGGTACGAACGACCGATGCGTGCACCGCGTCGGTGAGCGCCTGCATTCCGCCCATCGGTGCCGCAAACACGGGGTTTGCGGCGCCTGCAGGTGCAGGTTGTGCACGTCGTCGCGCCGAGATCATGAGACTGCGACCTTCGGACGCGAGTTCCTGGAGTTGTGGCATGCCGCGCAGAGAAAAAGAATCGGTGTCGGTCGCGTAGATGCTGCCCACGAGTGGGTCGATCAACATCTCGTGGACCTCGCCACCGAGGCGTTTGCGCATGAACACCCCGAGACAATCGGTGTCCGTCGAAGTGCGCGGCAGCAACGGTTCGAGGCCGGCTCGTAACTTGCCTCGCATCGAAATGAGCCGCGATCGCGCGAGCGGGCCGAGTCGGGTCGGCACACCGAGCAGAAGGCTCTCGGGCAGAGGATGAAGTCGACCGCGCCACACCGAAGCATGTGCGACCGCGGGGGACGTCAGCGAACCGCCGAGTCCGACCGCTTCCGCGAGAGCACGCGCCGCAGGCACGCGCAGGAGAAACGCATCGGCTGCTTCGTCGACGGCAGCATGGCCCGCGAACGGTGAGGTGCGAATGAGGCCACCAACCCGTTCGGTGGCTTCGAGAATCGTGACGTCGATCCGCGGGTCGAGGGTGAGCAGACGATGTGCGCAGGCGAGGCCGGTGATGCCGCCGCCGACAATGACGACTCGTGTCGGTGTCGAGCCGGTGATCAAACCGCCGCCTCGATCACGCGACGTGCGAGTGCAGCCATGACCTTGGGGTCGTCGTTGACGCAGGCGATGCGATCAAAGACGAGGCCACGTGCCTCGGCGTGCTTCTTCGCCTCGATGTCGAGGTCGAACAGCACCTCGAGGTGGTCGGCCACGAAGCCGCATGCGCACACGATTACGCCTGCGGGCGGCGCGTCGGACGCGGCGAGCGCATTGATCGCTTCGAGAACGTCGGGCCCGATCCACGGCTCGGGGGTGCGTCCGGCGGATTGCCACGCGATGTCCCACTGTTCGTGTTCGCGCAGGCCGAGGGCGCCCGCAACGGCGACCGCCGTCGAACGCAATTCGTGCGGATACGGATCGCCGCCGTCGATGATGCGCTGGGGCAGCGAATGTGCGGTGAAGAGAACCTTGGTGTTCGCGGGCATCTTCGCGAGGCGTGCGCGCATGTCGTTGGCGAGGAAGTCGACGAACGCAGGTTCCGTTGCCCATGAGTCGATGCCGACCACGCCGATTCCATGTGTCTCCGCAGCCGCGGTCGCGCGACCGACGTACTGCCCGATGCTGTAACTCGAGTAGTGCGGGGCAAGAACGAGGCCGATGATCTTCTCCGCCCCGGTGGCGGCAACGTCAGCCACCGCCTCTTCGATCATCGGGTGTGCGTGCTTCAGACCGAGCGACACACGGAAGCGGCCCGGTGCCGCGTCATCGAGCGCACGTTGGATCGCGTCGCGCTGCGCCTCGGTCAACGCCGCGAGAGGCGAGAGACCGCCGATGGCTTCGTAGCGCGCCGTGAGCTCGGCAAGCAGTTCGTCGGTCGGTGGACGGCCGCGACGAATGTCCGTGTAATAGGGAAGGATCTCTTCGCGGCTGCGCGGAGTCCCGTACGCCATGAGGACGACTGAAATCATCGGCGGGTCCTTTCGTGAACGTGTTGCACCACGGCGAGGAGAACGTCGGGGTCGCACTGCGGCCTGACACCGTGGCCGAGGTTGAAGATGTGTCCGGGGTGTCCGGCATTTGCGGCAAGTACTTCGTCGGCCGCGGCAAGTGCTGCATCACGTCCGGCGAGAACTGCGGCGGGGTCGAGATTGCCCTGAAGAACGACGTTGCTGCCGACCCGTCGGCGAACATCGTCGAGGCGTACCGTTTGATCGACGCCCAGCACCGCGGCGCCCGCTGCGTGCATCGCCTCGAGAAGGTGCGAGCAACCGACTCCGAAGTGAATGCCCGCGACATCGGGATGAAGACGGAGCAGTTCGGCAAAGAGCACTCGTGTGTGCGGCAGCACGTTGGCACGGTAGGTGTCGACGTCGAGTGCGCCGATCCAGCTGTCGAAGATCTGGAATGCCTTCGCGCCGTGGCGGATCTGCTTGTCGACGAGTTCGACCGCGTGTTGTGTGAGGCGTTCCATCACGTTGCCCCACAAGACGGGTTCGTCGCGCATCATCGCGAAGGTGTTCTCGTAGGTGCGGCTCGGCCGACCCTCGATGAGGTAGCTCGCGACCGTGAAGGGTGCACCGGCGAAGCCGAGCAGTGGCACCTCGAGTTCGTCGACCAAAATGTCGATCGTCTCGAGAACGTAACCCATGTCGGTTTCCGCATCGAGGGGCCGCAAGCGTGCGAGGTCGGCCGTCGTGCGCAGCGGGTGTTGTGCGACGGGGCCCGTGCCCGGCGCGACATCGACGCCGAAACCGACCGCGTGCGACGACACGACGATGTCGCTGTAGAGAACCGCCGCGTCGACGCCGTAACGACGCACGGGTTGCAAGGTGAACTCCGCCGCCAAGTCGGGGCGCTTGATCGCATCGAGGATGCTGCCCTCGCCACGCAACGCGCGGTATTCGGGGAGGCTTCGTCCCGCCTGTCGCATGAACCAAACGGGCGTGTACGGGGCGGGCAGTCCGCGTGCAGCAAGAAGAAATGGCGACGAGACGAGCGGAGACGAGTCGTTGGCCGTGACGGCAGGGGGGACAGCCACGATCGGCAGGTTATCGCTGAGTCTTTTGCGGGGCTAACGGGAACGCGAACGCAGCAGTGCCTCGATACGCGCAATGCGTGTGCGGGCGGGCGGATGCGAGGAGAAAATGCGCTCGTGCCGTCCGCGTCCGATCGACGACCCGTCACGCGCCGCCACGTGCGTCAGGGCTCGCGACAGCTGGCGGCCGAAGCCGAGCTCGACGACACGACGATCGGCATGAAACTCCGCATCGCGTCCGACGAGATCGTTCAAGCGTTGTGCCGTCACCAATGTCGCGCCGAACAACCACGAGAAACCACGCAAGACCACGTCGAGGCCTCGCGCGATGTGGCGGGCCGCCCCCTCCATCGCCTCGAGCCGACGCAATGGCGAGCGTGCAACCTTGCGCGTGAATTCACCGAGCCGTGCGAACAGCAGAACCGGCAGGCTGAACCATTGTGCGAAGGACAGACCAACGGTGTGCGCGCCGAGGTGGTGACTGAATTCGTGTGCCACGACGCCCAGCAATTCGTCGTCGTCGAGATTGTCGAGTGCGAACGAACTCACGACAAGTATGTGGCCTCCGCATGCGAATGCATTCACGTCGCTGCTCTCGTCGATTGCGAACACGAAGCGGCGCTTCGGCGTTCGTGCCGCGGCAAGAACCATTCGCGCGGCAGTGTCGAGTCGTCGTCGCTCGTCACGTTCGGGTGTGCGGACACCCAGCATGCGCGTCACGAAGATGCGCTGTGTGGCCGGCAGAAACATCACGACGGAAGCGAGTGCGGCCGTGCCGATGAACGTCACGTACGAGGTATCGAACGGAATCGCGACAACGACCCAGATGAGGCTCATCGCGCTGAGCCACGCGGGCAACAAAGCAAGCACGGGCACGATCGCGGTGAGGGCCGAGGAGTCGATGACAGTTTTCCGACGCCGTGCCACGCGACCGAGGCTAGACAGTGCCCACTCGCCATGCTGTCTACACTGACCTAATGAGCGAATCGTCTGTCATGGAAGGCGCCGAGGCGTGGTCGCACGAGGGAACCATCGATGCGGGTGTCGTGGTCGTCCACGGATTCACCGGTAATCCCGGTTCGATGCGTGGCCTTGCCGAAGCGTGCGCGGGGGCCGGGTTCCACGTCGAAATGCCGCGACTCGCCGGACACGGCACGTGCGTCGACGACATGCTGCCGACGCGATGGGTCGACTGGTGTCGTGATGCGGATGCTGCGTACGCGCGACTTGCATCGCGAACGAAGAACGTCGTCGTCATGGGACTCTCGATGGGTGGCTCGCTCACTCTGTGGCTCGCGGCCGAACACCCCGAGACGAAGGGCATCGTCTGCGTGAACCCCGCGACCTACCCGCTCGCCGACGGAATGCTGACGGCGATCCGCGGCATCCTCGACGGTGGCACCGAGGTCATTCCGGGCATCGGCAGCGACATCGCCGACCCTGACGTCACCGAGAATGCATACCCCGGCACGCCCGTCCGACCACTGCTGTCCTTCATGGACGAAGGGCTCGCGCCTCTTTCGAAGCGGTACGCGTCGACCCGTGTTCCTCTCCTTCTCTATACGTCGGTGAACGACCACGTCGTCGACCCCGCGCAAAGCGACCGACTCGCCGAGGCGTATGGCGGTCCCGTCGAGCGAGTGACGCTCGAACGCAGCTTCCACGTCGCCACGCAGGACTACGACCGTGGTCTCATCTTCGAGGGTTCGGTCGCCTTTGCTCGACGCGTGACGGGGGTCTGATCCGTGTCGCTTCTCGCGGCGATCTCCAGCCCGTCGTCGAATGCGCTCGAACTCGGCCCGTTGAAGCTCAACGCCTACGGGTTGATGATCGCACTCGGTGTCATCCTCGGTGTTCGCATCGCGGGCAAGGCACTCGAGCGGCGCGGGGCCGGCACGACCGACGACTTCAGCGCCGTTGCGATGTGGGCGGTGCCGGCGGGCGTCATCGGTGCGCGCGCGTATCACGTGATCACCGATTGGGATCGCTTCTCGGGGAATCTCGGAGATGCATTCAAGGTGTGGCAGGGCGGTCTCGGCATCTGGGGAGGCATTGCCCTCGGCGTGCCCGTCGGAATGTGGGCGGCCCGGCGTCGCGGTCTCGACGTTGCGATCATCCTGACGGTCGCCGCGCCCGCGATCGCTGCGGCTCAGGCTGTGGGACGCTGGGGCAACTGGTTCAACCAGGAACTATTCGGCCGGCCGACGGATCTGCCGTGGGCGTTGCGCGTCAGCGATGCAAAGACGCTCGCCGTGGGCTACGACGTCGGAACCACTTTCCATCCGACGTTTCTTTACGAATCTGTGTGGTGTGCGCTGCTGTGCCTCGCGTTGATGGCGGTGAACCGTCGCGACTCGCTGGGTCCGGGTCGCGTGTTCTGGCTGTACGCGGCGGGATACACCGCGATGCGCTTCTTCATCGAGGGACTGCGCATCGACCGCGCCCACGAAGCCGGCGGGTTGCGACTCAACCAATGGGTTTCACTCGTCGTATTCGTGGTGTCCGTCGCCATTTTCATGATCCAGGTTCGGGCGGATCGACGGGGCGGGTCTAGCGTGGCGACCCATGAGCCCCAGCAGTAACCCGCCCTCCGGCAGCGATGTCGTCCTGTTCGCCACGCCCGCACCCGGGGTAGCCCTCCTCACCCTCAACCGGCCCGATCGAATGAACGCATGGAACGCCGAACTCTCGGCGCGCTACTTCGGTCTTCTCGAACATTGTGCAAAGGACGACACCGTCCGCGCAATCGTCGTGACCGGCGCCGGTCGCGGTTTTTGTGCGGGTGCCGACATGGATGCGCTGCAGTCGATCGGCGGATCCTCCGGCGGCGCGCCGAGCGCCGAGGCCGCATCGGGTTCGCACCTGCAGTCGTTCACGACGACCGTGCCGAAGCCCGTGATCGCCGCGGTCAACGGAGCGTGTGCGGGAATCGGCATGGTGCAGGCGCTCGCCTGTGACATTCGGTTCGCCGCAGCAGGCGCGAAGTTCACGACCGCCTTCGGTCGGCGCGGCCTCATTGCCGAGTACGGCATGAGTTGGCTGCTGCCGCGGCTCGTCGGAACCGCGAACGCGCTCGACCTTCTTCTCTCGGCGCGGGTGGTTCTCGCCGAGGAAGCGCACGCGATGGGAATGGTAAATGCCGTTCTGCCCGCCGACCAGTTGCTCGACCACGCCATCGCGTATGCGGCCGACCTCGCCGCAAACGTCTCACCGACGTCGATGGCCGTGATGAAGGAACAGGTGTATGCCGACTACGCGATGACGCTCGGCGATGCCGAACAGAAAGCATTGCGCCTCATGAAGGAATCCCTGCGTCGGTCGGACTTCAAGGAGGGCGTGGCGAGTTTCCTCGAAAAACGCCCCCCGAATTTCTCCCCCGTGACTCGTTAGCATCCAACGCCGTGTCACAGCGTCTCACCGCCGCCGACGTGGCGAAGGTCGTTCGCCTCGCGCGTTTGAGCATCTCGCCCGAGGAAGTCGAGCGCTACACGCGACAACTCGACGGGATGCTCGACCACTTTGCCGACATCGACAACCTCGACCTGGCAAATGTCGAGCCGATGACGCAGCCCTATCCGCTCGTCAACGTGCTGCGCGCCGACGTCGAGCGTCCCTGCCTGGACCGCGACGAAGTTCTCGCGGTCGCACCCGCGGCCGAGGACGGCCGCTTCCGCGTGCCTCCGTCGGGCGGTCTCGATGGCTGAGTTTCCGACCCTCGCATCGATCGCAGCCGACGTTGCTGCGGGTCGCACCACCGCACGCGACGTGCTCGACGCACACCTCGCCCGCATTGATGCGCGCGAGGGTGAAGTGCACGCGTTCAACCTCGTCATGCGCGATCGCGCGATTGCCGTCGCGTCCGACATCGATGATCGGGTGAAGCGCGGTGAGAACCCCGGTCGGCTCGCGGGCGTTCCGATCGCACTCAAGGACAACATGTGCACGCGCGGTGTCGAGACCACGTGCTCGTCACGCATTCTCGAGGGATGGAAGCCGCCGTACGACGCAACGACGGTGCAGAAACTTGCCGCCGAGGGTGCGGTGTTCGTCGGCAAGACGAACCTCGACGAATTCGCGATGGGTTCGAGCACCGAGAACTCCGCCTTCGGCCCGACGCGCAACCCACTCGACACTTCACGTGTGCCGGGCGGCAGCAGTGGTGGCAGCGCGGCCGCGGTCGCCGCCGGCTTCGCAGCGGGCAGCCTGGGTAGCGACACGGGTGGCAGTATTCGCCAACCCGCCGCGCTGTGCGGTCTCGTCGGCGTGAAGCCCACCTACGGCCTCGTCAGCCGGTACGGCCTCGTTGCGTTCGCGAGCAGTCTCGACCAGATCGGTCCCTTCACGCACACCGTCGAAGATGCGGCAATTCTCACCGAGGTGATCGCAGGACACGACCCGATGGACTCGACGAGCATTCCGCAGCCCGCACCCGACCTCGTCGGTGCGCTCGGGGCAGGAGTCAAGGGTCTGCGAATCGGTCGTGTCGCCGATCTTCCGAAGGGTGCCGACCCCGACGTGCTTGCTCGCCTCGATGCATCGTTCGACGCGCTCGCACGAGCGGGTGCGACGATCGTCGACGTCACGTTGCCGTCACTGTCGTTCGCGCTCACGGCGTACTACCTCATCGCCCCTGCCGAGGCCAGCAGCAACCTTGCCCGCTACGACGGTGTGCGCTACGGCAAAAGGGTCGCGGCGGGCGACATCAACACGATGTATGCCGACACGCGCGAAGCCGGTTTCGGCGACGAGGTGAAGCGTCGCATCATGCTCGGCACCTACGCGCTGTCGGCCGGCT
>SXZT01000023.1 GCA_005787785.1 Actinomycetota bacterium | reverse complement strand
TGCACGGTGGTTACGGCTACATGCGCGAGTACCCGATCGCACGTGCGTGGGCCGACAGCCGTATCCAGACCATTTACGGCGGTACGACCGAGATCATGAAAGAGATCGTCGGGCGTTCGCTGACGCGCTGACATTCGGAAAATGAAGTTCTAGAAGATCGCGCCGGCTTCGCGCAGCGCGACCGGGTCGAGACCGATCTCGCGCACGATGTCGTCTGAGTGTTCGCCACGCATCGGTGCTGGCACGCTGACACGAAGTTCCGTATCGCTGAACCGAGCAGCGGGACGCACCTCTCGTACCTTGCCCATGACGGGGTGCGTGCGCTCGACGAAGATCTTGTTGTTCTTGATCTGCGCATCGTTGGGTAGGTCGGCGATCGAGTTCACTGCCGAAGCGGGCAGGTCGTACTCTTCGGCGACGCGCAGGAAGTCGGCAACCTTCGTATTCGATGAAAGTTCCTTCATCGTTTTCACCAGTTCGGGGGTGTTCTGCGACCGTGCGACCGCAGTGGAAAAGCGCGGGTCGTCGGCCAGGTCGGGACGCCCGAGCGCAGCCCACAGGCCCCTGAACTCGACGTCGCTCACTGCGGCGCTGGCGCAGTAGCCGTCTTCGAGAACGGTGACGTTGTAGTTGGCGCCGAGGGTTGGCATGCGCATTGCATCGTCGTCGAGGACGGTCGCGTCCATGCCCGCATCGGGCCACAGGAACGCGACGGCGGCGTCGAGCATTGCCACGACGATGTGCTGGCCTTCTGCGGTGCCGCGTTCACGTGCGAACAGTGCCGCACAAATCGACTGCATCGCGGTGTACGAGGTGACTTTGTCGCAGGCCAGGTTGCGCAGCATTTGCGGTTTTCCTGTTCCGGGGTCGGACTGCACCGAGGCCACGCCGCTGGCTGCCTGGATGACGTTGTCATACACACGACGGTGGCTGTTCGGGCCGTCGGGGCCGTAGCCACTGATCGAGACGTAGATGATCCCCGGGTTGAACTTCTTCACGTCCTCGTAGCCCAGACCGAGACGCTCAAGCGCGCCGGGGCGGTAGTTCTGCACGAACACATCGGCTTCGCCGATCAGCTTCGTGAGGATTTCGAGACCCTCTTTTGACTTCACGTTCAAGCCGATCGAACGCTTGCCGCGGTTGTTGAGATGGAAGAGACCGGTGAGGCCGTTCTTTTGCGTGCCGAGATAACGCATGAGGTCACCCTGGCCGGGTGATTCGATCTTGATGACGTCGGCTCCGTAGTCGGCAAGCATCATCGCAGTCAGCGGTCCAGAAATCATCGTCGACATGTCGACGACCTTGATTCCCGTCAACGGCGGCTGGTTCGTGGTCATGGTTCCCCCCGGAACATCGTCGTGTTTTGGGGAGATGTTGTCAGATCAACGGGCGAGTGGCGCAACGCAGGGCCATGGTCGACCGCGTTCCATCGCAAGTCCGATGTCGAGCAGCACCTGTTCTTGATGGTGTTTGCCGACGATCTGAAGCCCAACCGGTAGGCCCTCGACCAGCCCCGCGGGAACCGAGAGCGCCGGGTTGCCGTGCAGGTTTGCGGGGAACGTCAGGCGGCCATTGTTGGCCACGCCGGCAACGACACCTCCGAAGGCGTCGGGTAGCGGTCCATCTGCGGCGAATGCGACGTCCGGGTTGCTCGCTGTCATCACGATGTCGACGTTGCGGAAGATCTCGGCCATGCGTTCGTTCAACGCCGCACGTCGGGTTTCGATCCTGTGGCGCGCCTGCGAGCCGTACAGGCCTTCCGTGAACTGGAGACCCATGCGAATTTCGGGAGTCAGGTCGTCGGCACATCCGGGCCACAGATCGCCCAGTTCCTCGCGGATCGAAATCATGCCCGAGATCGACCACGCCGCACCCATGCTGGGCAAGGTCGTATCGACGTCGTCGACGCGTCGCATCCCGGTGTCGCGAATCAACCAGTCGGCGGCCTCTTCGAGCACGTTCCACATGGCGGGCGAGACGGTTGCGCCACCCCAGTTGTCGACCACGGCGACGCGCAGGCCCCGCGGGTTGATACTGCCGAGTTCGTCTTCCCACCCCGACACGCGGGGAAGTGACAGCGGGTCGCGTGCGTCGTGGCCATTGGCGACGTCAAACCAGCGCGCGGTGTCACGGATGCTGCGCGAAACGCAACCCGTCGAGACGGTGAGGTTGCCGAGGTAGTGCATCGGCGCGCGCGGAATGCGCCCGTAAGTGGACTTCAAACCGACAAGCCCACAGAACCCGGCAGGGATGCGGATCGACCCGCCGCCATCGCCCGCGGTGGCAATGGTGCACAGGCCGCCGGCAACTGCCGCGGCACTGCCACCCGACGACCCGCCCGGAGTGCGACCGTGCTGCCACGGATTGTGTGTCGATCCGTTCAACAACGTGCGCGTCACGTTGACGCCGCCGAACTCGCTTGCCGTCGTCATCGCATAGGGGATCATGCCGCCCTCGCGTGTGAGTCGTTCGACCTGCAACGAGGTGTGCGATCCACGACGGTTGGCGAACGCGACGCTGGCTTCGGTGTCGGGCCACCCTGCGACGGATTCGAGTTCCTTCACGGCCAGCGGGACACCACCGAAAGGCAGGTCGACGTCGGCGCGTGCAGCAGCTACGAGCGCGCGTTCGGGGTCG